>CAYYSX010000095.1:0-19917 GCA_964474315.1 uncultured Verrucomicrobiota bacterium
TGGGACGATCACTGGAACCGACCCAGGCCGTGGTGCCCTGGGTGTTTTGACCTGGATAATGAAACCAGACGCGATTTTCGAGCGGCTCCTTGATGCTCTCCAGAACGCCGGAGGTCTCGAAACTTTCGGTGTGGAGCCAGTGATAAATCCGCGCCTGGCTGTAAATCCCGTAACTGCTGGCCGCGGCCGTGCGACTCCAATAATAGGTGTTGCGCGCGAACAGGAAAGCGTTGAAGGAGGTCTCCATCCCGGCTGGAACCGCTGGATCGCTGCCGGGAATTCCGAGGTCTTGCGCTTGGTTGTATTCCACGCGCTCACGGCTGCCGTCCGGATAGAGCGTTTCCACGAACCGGCTGTTCACGTTCGTGCCCACCTGCCCGGCGGTAAAAGCGGTGACACCGTAGGAAGTGGTCAGCGAGGGGATGAAGTTACCCACATACGGAAGCTCATTCGTGCAGAACCCGCCGGTTTCGAGATCGGGAGTGACAACGACGAGGATTTTGGGTTCGTAAGTGACCTGCGACGTCAGGCCGATCACATCCGTTATTTTATCCAGCCGCCAAAGGACGATGGGAGTCTTTTCAAGATCGTTCTCAAGATCGGTGCAACTACCACCGGTCACGATCCACCCCGAGATCTTTTCAGAATAATCAAACCTGGCCATCCGCCCGAAGGGGTCGGTCACCTTGGTAATCAAAGCCGGGTTGTTCGTATGTTCGTAGGAGATCGTGGTGACCTGCCCGATGGCATCGGTCAGCGCGGCCAAGCGCGCGTAGCTAAACCCCCCAAACGTGCTCCAATCGTAAGTGAGCGTGACGGCGTTGCCGGCCGCATCAACTACTTCGGTGAGCAGAACCCTCGTGGGGCTGAAGCGCAGACCGAAGATTCGCTTCGACCCATCCGGCCACACCATCTCGTACCGGTTGGGATGCGTGCGCTTGAGCACCGTCTGGTCGTATAGCTGCAGGGCGAAAGTTTGCGTGTTGGGATCGAACTTACTGAACGTTCGGGCGCCTCCTCCTCCGACCAGATACTGAACATCCGCCAGTGGGATCGAGGCATTGTCCTTGATGCTCTCGTTCCAATCATGCGTCCAGTTTGGGCCGAGGATAGTGCTGCTCTCGACGCCCGCGTGCAGGTAATCCCGATGATGGTAGCGGACTGTGAACTGAACAGGGGGTCCCACGGGCGGCGTGTAGCCAACCGGCGTGTCCCTGATCTGCAAGTTGGCGAGCATCAGATGCACACTGGAAACGGCCATGCCCTGGCAGTCGGAACCGTTGCAGGAAGATGTCTGCTCGTTGCTGCACGTGTACTGGTCAGGATCGCTGTTACTGGTCACCCCCTTGCCCCAGACCGACGCGCCTTCGGGGGCCTCCACCCCGCGCCAGCCGGACGGAAGGTCCCCGGGGGGAACGAGGAAATACCCGCTCGACTCAGACTCCAATGCCTGTTTCGTCGCCCAGACGGTATTGACGAAGGTCGGGTCTTCGATCAAATACAGGTCGCCCACCCGCCTAACAATGGCCGCGTAGTGCCCGACTCTCCAGTGGACGACGGAGGGAACGAGGAACGCACCGGCCTCCTCACGAAAGGCCATTTGATAATTCAGTCCCACTTTCTTCGAGAGTTCAGCCACTTGCGGCAGGGAGAAACCTTTCTGCGTCGAAGCCGAATCGAAGATCTGCATCATGGCGTTGGTGGCACACGACGCGAGGAGCTGTTGATCTGACCTCAGGATGCTCTGCAAGGCCAGTGGCCCGCAACGGAACGAAATCTCCGGCTGGTTCTGCATCATCGCAAGCGCCTCCCTGGCGACATGGATTCGCTCGTTGGCGCCGCCGATGAACGTCCGGTTCTCAACTGATTTGAGCAGCGCCTCCAGCTCCTTCATCCGTCCGAGGCGGGAATATAACGCCGCCAGTTCACATACGGCGCGGTCCGCAAGGAATTTGCCCCCGACATGGGTGGCGGTTTGCCCCAGCCCCCAGGCCGCTTCCCACGCCTCCAGGGCCCGGGAGTAATAGGCGGTGTTGTAGTATTCGAGTCCCAGGGCCGTCAGGAGCGCCGCTCGCCACGGAGAGTTGGGATATTCTTTCAAAAAGCCCGTGAGCTCGGAAAAATCATCTGTGGCATTGCGCTGGGAGTAACTGAGCAACGCGCCGGCAAGGGCGGCGTTCTCTTCGGCGTTGGGTTCCCCGCCCATCGGCACGAGCGGTTCCTCAAACACTCGAGCGCGAAATATTTCTTGCGCCGTTGGGCGGGCCGAGAATTCCAGTCCCAGGGTTGGAGGCTGCACCCGCGGAACGGTGCGGTTGACCTTCACCGGGGTGGCGGGCGCACCGGAGTCCGCCACGGGAGCAACGGTCTGCGCCATCGCGCCGAGGCCGGTGAAACAGCCCAGAAGCACTGGCCACGCCAAAGTCATGCTCCCGGCACAGGCGGCGATGGCCCCGCGAACCCACGGTATTGAGGGGATCGCAGGCTGGACGACACCCCGAGAGTTTGGAGTTCTCCTGGTTCGGAGTCCCGCCTTTAGGCGGACACGCGCTGGCCAGCCGAAGGACAGCGGACCTGATTGACGCGTGGGCACGGGCGACGCCCCGCCGGCTGAAGCCGGGACTCCGAGCGCGGAGTGTCGCCCACCCCACGGATCTATCAGTAAGGAGCAGGGATTCACGAGTTCACGGACGGCCGCTTTCAATCTTGATGAAATTATGGTCCTCATGGTCTTCCTTTCATTGTGTGAGTGGTCGGTCTCAGGTCTGATACGCCCTGGGCCGGCGCCGCCGTTTCACTCGCCAGTTTGCCGACCTGGTCATGAGGGGTTGTGGAACACGAACGACGAGTTCGTGGCGTTGCGGGTCGGCCCCGACGGTTGGGGTTTCTTGAGAACGCTCGCCTGACTTCAGAAAATCGAGTTCTCCGGTGTCGTGGAACGCGGCGGGCAGTTGATCAACGCCGCCGCGAAGCTCCCGGTTCCGGCCGCAGGCGCCGGGGAGAAACTCTTCCCGGGCCGCGCCCGAAGGCAGGGCCATCGCTTGCTCGAAAATCTCTTGTCGCTGTTTCATCGGGTTGCCCTGGGGGCCAGGCTCACCCCAGGCACGTTCACTGGAAATAACGCCATCCACCGACGAAAAGTATCAGGCCGGGCCAATTTTCTAAAAACGACCCAAGACGAATCCGCTCCAGGCGGCGGCGCGGCGCAACGCCTGCGGTTCCGAAAAGTTCAGCCCCCTGCCGCGAGCACGCGAATCTCCCGCAACAACCACGCGCGGGCGAAGTCCCAGGAGCGCTTCACGGTCGGTTCCGAAAGCCCCAGGACCTGGGCCGCCTCCGCGTGCGTTAGTCCGATGAAGAAACGGAGCCGGACCAACTCGGCCTGGGCCGCGTCTTCCGTCGCGAGCCTTTCGAGCGCCTCATGCACCAGCAGCAGGGTGTCCGGTGGGGTTTCCGCCGCCAGCTCCACGCCTTCCAGCGCGACCCGTTCGAGCCGATCCCCGCGCTTCCAACGGCTCTTCTTGCGGGCGTTCTCGATCAGGATGCAGCGCATGGCTTGGGCGGCGGCGCGGAAGAAATGCGCGCGATCCTCCCACCGATCACGGACCCCACGCGTGAGACGCAAGTAGGCTTCATGGACCAGCGCCGTCGCCTGCAACGTCTGGCCCGGGGGTTGGTGAGCCATCTGGGCCGACGCCAGCCGGCGCAACTCGTCATAGACCAGCGGGAGCAATTCCTCGGCGGCTTGGGGCTCGCCTTGCTGAACGCGGTCCAGAATCTGTGTGACGTCGCTGATGCCTCAAGGCTACGCGATCCGGGAAGAAGGGAAATCCCGAAAGAGAGTCACCAGGCGCCTCTTAAATGCCGATCGGCGGTGATCATCATCATCCGACAGTCCCTGGACTCTGCCCGTCGAATATGAGGGCGCATATCGATCGAAGGGCCGCTGGAAGAAACGTCTCGACAACGGGTTGCTGCGTGGCCAGCGTTGCGGTGAAATCAATATACCGACAGAGGGTCTGTCGGTGAATCAACTGTTTGGCGATTTAGGCATGAAACGACTCCTCCAATTTGCTGCGTGTCTATTCCTTGGAGTCGCCATTGGCTGGTATTGGGGCTACTCCAGACCAACGCTCAAAATGTTTCACGTGTACCGAGATGTCCAAAAGGCCTCGGGTTTGTCCGATGCCGAAATGGCAGACTATGGGAAACAGGTTCCTGAGGCATTTGCTGCGATTAAGCGCGAGGACGAGTCGGTAGCCTTGGTTGCCCTTCGAGGTATTGAGATTCTCGATCGTGGGGATACAGGCGCCGCCAAGAAGCATTTGGCTTATTGGGTCGGTAGTTACTATCGAGTTTATCAGTCAAATGGAGACTCAAACCTCATCGCGCGGATTGAGCGAGCCGCCACGACCAATGCCGAGATTGCTGCGGCGATGGTGAAAAAGAACCGACAGTAGTTCTGCGATCCCCAACAAGATCGCTTCACACGAACCGCCGCTCCCCGTTTTGAGTTCGAACGGGCCTGTCAATTCGACGCCAGCGTTGCTGCTGGTGCCCGTCTCCGGCGGCGGTCGCCGACCTCTGACGTTAGGCCTTGCTAAAACGCCCCGTAATAACCGAGCCGCTTTCATTTACTGGCACGCTGACCCTCCAAGACTGGCTTGACCTCAATCGCTACCATTTTCGCTGCGTGCTCCGCTGGCCCATCCGTCTTCTCATGGCCGTGGTTTCATTGCTCAACGCGGCCCTCATCATTGTCGCCGGCACCCAGACTCACTTCAGGACTTTCTCCTTCTTCGCTCTCGCTCTCTGCGCTTACTTCCCCTTCGGTTGGCTGCTGCATCATCATCGGTTGGCCGTTTGATGGCAGTATCACCATCATCGCGACCAGTTCGTCGAGCACACCGTCACATTCACCAACAACGACATCTCCACGTCGAGCGTCCAGACGGACCTCCGTCATAACTGGGACCGATTGGCTTCGATCGTATCCACGCCACGTGGTTTCCTCCTTCTTGTGCCACCACACACCGCTTGCTTTTGGTTGCCCCAGCGACTTTTCGACGGCAACAACCACCAGGAAATCGTTTTTGAACTCGCCACTGAACACAGAATTCCCTTTCGACGAATAGCTTAACAAGATCGCTCCGGCGTCTAACCGCCGCCCCGGCGGCAGATCGATGTTCGGCGGAGCTTCCGAACCGGTTTTTGCCGGCTACCTACACTGCCGGCGGCGGTCGCTGAGCTTGGGCGTTCCAAGCCAGGGGTTGGGGTGTTCGCGCCGCCACCGGGCGTAGTCCTCCCAGGTCCGGGCCTTGAATACGAATCCACGGGGCCGCGGATACGGATTCAGGCGGTCCGCCTGTTGTTGGAGTACGGTGGCGCGCCGAAACGCCTCGAGTGGGCCGAGTGGCTCACTCTCCGACGTGTTCCCACAATTTTCACACCGGAGAAGATGACGGATCGGCGCTCGCGAATCCAAGACACAAATGACGGGATAGATCACCTAAAGGCAGATTTCCAGCATCCGGCGTTGTCAATCACGCAATACCTTTTAAGCAACTCAACCGCAGCACGCGGATAAAGAGGTCTGCTTGAGTCTCCTGCCACCACGATGAGACGTGGGAGAGTCGGGGTCTCGTCTCTGTCAGATCACTACACTGCCCAGGTCTTCTCTAATCTTCTGCCGGAACAGGGAGTCCTCGCCCTTGCCTCCCTTGTTCGAGGGCAACGACGCCACGGTCACCTTCACCAACGGAAATTCCGGCATGACTTGTACCCTCCAACGGGCGACCGAAAGCGCGGACTGGGGAGACGGCGCATATCGACCGAAGGGCCGCCGGAAGAAACGTCTCGACACTGGGTTGCTGCGTGGCCAGCGTTGCGGTGATATCAATATACCGACAGAGGGCGTCGTTGAATCAACTGTGAGGCCACTCGACATGTCATGGAACATAAGTGCCCAAAGTGCGACTCGGTGATTTACAGCCGTCGCAATGTTTTGTGCGGCGTTTGTGGCGAGCGCTTGCCGACGGAGTTGCTTTTCACTGCGGAGGAGCGGGCGGTTGTCGAGCGAGACTTGGCTGACGCCAGACGGCGTGCTCGGCAGTCGAGAGCATCGGAGAGTTCCAGTGGCAGTAATGCCGGGTTTGCCGGCGGCGATTTTAGCGGCGATTGCGGAGGCAGCGGCGATTGTGGTGGAGGCGGATATTGATTTGTAAGTATGACAACGCGCTCAACCATGCGCTTGCAGCGCTATCGCGTTCCGGTTGCAATCCACGCTTCCCGTGGGCCGGGTCGCTGCCTATGCGCTTGAGCCAACCGCCGCCCACACGAGTCCGTTCTTCGCTCGCGACGGTTCGGACGCGCGTCGTGGGCGCGACTGTCCCGGTCGGCGGCTGTGGCTCAGCTTGACCGTTAGGCAGAAAACCCCATGCGTCCGGTTACTCCAGAAGACTACGATAAGATCACTCACCTGCTCGATCAGGCATTTACCGATAGTCGCTCGGAATCGACACTCGTGACTCAGTTGCGAAGGCATGGGAAATCGATTTGCGAATGGGTGGTTGACGATGCAAATGGGATCGTTGGATACATCTGTTATTCGCGGGCCTTCCGGGGGCACGAAATGATCGGCTACCATCTGGCGCCGGTTGCGGTGCGAATCGACGCACAAAGGAGAGGAATCGGCAGTTCACTCATTCTTGAGAGCTTGAAAAAGGTCGGTGATGGATGCTCGCCTGTTTTTGTTTTGGGCGACCCGCTGTATTACCACCGATTTGGTTTTAGTCTTATAGAGAATCCCATCTGCCCATTCGATCCAACGAACGAGCATTTTATGGCTCTTCGTTGGACGAAGTGCCCGGCTTTTACGATAGGATATGAGGAGGAGTTTACTGCCTCGGCGAACTGATGACCTGGCACTTTGTTCGCCTTTCTTGGGCTCTCATTTCTGGTGGGTCCAGAGGGTCTCGGGTCGCACCAAGTGCGGAATGCGAATCAGGGATTCGCGGTGTTCCTCGGCGCGGGAGGCAGCGCCCAGACCCAGTCGCCGTCCCGGGGGTCGAAGCGATGGGCGCCCAGCGTGCCGCCGTCATCGCGCCGGTTCCATCCGAGAGAGTAGAGGAGGTACGTGTCGTCCGCTTCGCGACGGTAAACGTAGTCGGTGCCGGCGAGCGGATCCTGGGGCATCGCGCTGATGAAGCGCGGGACGAGCGCGGACAGGCTGGCCGGCAGTTCGTCGTTGGCGAGCCGGTAGCGTTCGATGGCGCAGGCGATGCGCGCCTGGTCCACCGCGATTTGGGCGGACGCGGCTTTGGGGGGAATCTTCGGCAGTTCGCGGAGCAAATTCATCCCCAGGATTCGGTGATTCATCACATCGCGAAGCGTCACCTCATCGTGAAGCGACCAGTCAATCGGCGCGTTGAGATCCGTGGACTCTTCCCAGCCCGGCGCGCCGAGTTGGGATTCCAGGCGGCGGAGGTTCTCCGCGAGCGCTGCGGGATACATTCGGCGTGCCCCCGCGTCCCAGCCGTTGGACATCCATTCATCCAGCAGGCGTGAGTATTCGACCTTCTCCCGTTGATACCACCCGCGGGGGATCAAGCGGTCGGCCAGAGCGAGGGTGGTCTCCGACGGCGAGGTTCCCGTCCACAATTGACCCAGACGGCAGGCGCCGCTGGCCAGGAGATCGGCCATGTGAATCGCGGTAGCGCGTTCCGCGGCCAGGCTGCGGTCCAGTCCCGTGAACGTTTCGATACTCCCGAGGCGTTCCTCCAGGACTTGGAGCTGGGCGTCGGTCCAGGCGTGACCCGCAAGGCCCTCCCACACGGGTTGCAGGCCGATCTGCAGGCAGGCCAGGCGGACGAGATAGGAGATGAGAAAGGGCTCACTCCGCAATCCTTCGGCGAGTTCGAGAATCAGGGTCACGTCCTCCAAGGCCTCCTGCGGATGACCGGCGGCCAGATGGGCGCAGGCGCGCAGATTCAGACGGTTGCAGGCGGTCTTCACCTTGCTCAGGTGCGGCCCGAGGATGCCCCAGGGGTTCTCAAGATCGTAGGTGAGCGGATACCGGGTCTCTGGACGCTGCAACGCCTCTTGAAGTTCGCGCCGCCACCACTCGCTCGATTCGAATCCTTTCAGCACCCGAGCCGCGGCTGCGGCGCGCGAGGGAAACGTTGGCAGCGGTGGCTTGGTGCGGGGCGGTTTGGCCGAGGTGTTGGTGGCGGCGAGGGTTAGGGCGCCGGCCCAGGAATCCAGGTCGCTCCAGCGGTACGGGTTCACTCCCGGCGCAGGATTCTTCACCAGCGGCCAAGCCCGGTCATAGTCATCCTTCCAAAAATCGGAGGAGTAATTGGTTCGTTCGAACCAGGAACGAATGAAGGGCGTGGCGCCGAAGTTCCGTTCGTCGGGGATGGGTTTGGGAATGATCTGGATGAAGTCAACGGGAACGCCGCGGGCTTCGAGGTGATGGCGTTCCGCCTCCCAGGCCCGGCGACCGCGCCAGTTGGCGATGCCGTAGGCCAGGGCGACGACGGTGACGATCCAGACGGCCGTTAGCGCGGCGCGCGTCAGTGTGCGGCGATTCGTGGCCCAGCGGAGTACCCGGTAGGTGGTGGTGCGTTGCCAGGCTGAGGGGGGCTTGGAGGTCATGGAAGTGGGAGGGAAAAGGAACCGCGGAGGCGGCCGAACGAGGCAGTGGAACGGTGGAGCCTCATTCCGAACCCGGATCGAGGCTGGTTGAGCTCGTTCTCACACAGTGTTCCACTCCGAGGTTGGGCGGCGGTGGTGGAAAAGAAACGAGCGCGTGGCCGGCGGGGCCGGAGATTCCGGTTCGGGTGGCAGCAGTTCGCGGAGTTGACGCCGGTGTTCGTGAAGTCGCGCCAGGAAGGACTGCGGGGGCGTGGTGGGCTCCTGGGCGGCGTGTGCCCTGAGGTTCGAGGATCCGGATTCGCGATTCAGCAGGCCAATCACGATCCACGCGGCGACCAGTGCCAGCGCCTGCCGAGGCCAGGGCGCGAGGAGGTCCCGAAGGCCCACCCGTTGGAAAGTTCGGCGGACCGGCGCCGGCCTGGAGGCGGAGACGGACGCCAGCGCGCGGCGGCGAATGGCGTTCAATTGCGGTTCCACGGATGCATGGCGGTCCAGCAGGAGCTCACGGGGTGTTTTCATGACGGGAAGGGGAGGGAATGGCCGACAACGGAGGAGTACGCCGGCGGGTGATGCAGGATGCGGTGCAGGGATCTTCGGGCGTGATGGAGTCGGGATTTTACGGTGCCCACCGGCACGTCGGTGATCCCGGCGATGACCTCGAGCGGGAATTCCTCCAGGTAGTGCAGGAGAAGGACGGATCGCTGCGGCGCCGGCAGGGAATCCACGGCGGCGAGGAAGGTGGAGGCGTCCTCCTCCCGAAGCAGGCGGAGATCGGGGGCCTCCTCGAGGTCGGCAGCCGACTCGGACAGCGCTTCCTGCAGACGCTCGTCGCGTCCGGTGCGCCGGCAGGCCTGGAGGCATTTCTGATGAGCGATGCCGAAGAGCCAGCTCCCCAACTTCCGATCGTCGCGCAGGCGGCCGAGATGCCGTATCGCGTTGAGAAACGTTTCCTGAACGACGTCGAGGCTGGACTGTTCGTCGTGGAGGATTCCGAAGACATAAGCGTACAGGGGCCGTTGGAAACGGCGGAACAGGACCTCCCACGCCTCGGACGATCCGGCCCGGGCTTCCCGCACCGGCAGTTCGTCGTCATCGTCGGGAACAGCCATGGTCATCAGGAGGAATGCGGGAACCTGGAAAAGGTTCAATGGAATCTGCGGAAGGGCGGCTCGGAGGGTTGACCTTGGCGAGTCCCTATCCTCCCCCAGCGAGGGAACTGATGGCCTGGCTACTTTGCTCGATTTCTCAAGGTGCCAGTCGTTCTCGATGAGGCTGGCCATCCCGGTTCCACCTGCTCAGGGCCTCCTCGCTAACGTCGGAAAACAGTGTGGTCAGCGAGAGTGTCTCGGCGTGGCCATCGGCAAACGTGGCATTGGCTCGGCGTCGGTGGCGTGACGGATTGAAAGGCAAATAGTTTTGCCGGTCTTCGAATGGCTTTTCGCGGGAGAATCGATGGGATCTCGAAAGGAAATCGCCCCAGCCCGACACCCCGTCTCCGAAGGCCAGCATCTGGCTGGGATGGAGCACTTCTCCTTCCTTGACGGGTAGGCGCGGGGGCTCCGGGTAACCCACCATTCTCGCCGCGCGGATCTTTCCACCCAGCCCCAGCGGCGCCTGGTTCAAGCCGGAGGTCAGGCCCCAAAGATTGTACCCATACTCAAGAGGGGAACCGTTCTGACTGGGAGGTTCCGCCGGACAGTCCCATACTGAATTCTCCAAATTGCCCAGGAATCGCGGCGGGGGATGCACCTCACTGGAGGTCATTTCGCGTTCCAGGAGGTGAGGCCAGAGCCAGGCATTCGTCTTCCCATCGATGATCTCCGGGTTGATCCACTGCGGGTATTCTCCGTGACTTCCCACATAGGAAGCCATGGCCACCGAAAGTTGCTTCAGATTGCTCCGGCATCGGGTTTCGCGGGCCTTGTGCAGCGCCCCCCGGGCGGCGCTGGCAGCCAGCGCAGCGAGGATGCCGACCACCGCAATGACGGCGAGCAGTTCGACGAGGGTGAACGCTTTCGCCCGGGAAATCCGCCGGCCGGGTTGGGCCTCAAGGACACCTGAGTTAGGTGGTTTCACGGCGGAAAGAGAGCTCTGGTTGGGAAGACGAAAGTTAGGCTAGTTGGCGAAAGGAGTTGTGTCCACCCGGACTGGAGGGCGAGCTAATGACCTGGCACTTTGGTAGCTAATGACCTGGCACTTTGTTTTACTTCTGAAGCGCGAGATCAATGAAGATTAGCGCGTGCTATCGTCCGCGGGTACGACCGGGGGGGATACGGTCTTGGGCGTTCGCCTTACTGAGTCTGCAGCCAACGCCAGACGCGCAGGACTTCGGTGATACTCCACGCCTGTGCATCACAGCCCCGATGCGTGTGCGGCGTATCCCCATCGACAATCTCCGGCAGTTGGCCAAGGCAGTCCCTTGTCAGGTGGTGGTCCACGCCGGCCAGATGAGATTGGGCCGCGGCATGGGCACGAGCATCACCCGGGTACGCCTTCACCAAGGCTTCACAAAATGCTGGGAAGGTCCAGGTCCACGCGGTTCCGTTGTGGTAAGCGGGCTTCCGGCGGGTATCTTCATCGCCTTCGTAGCGGGGCCAATAAGGATGGTTCGGGTCGTTAAGTAACCCGCCCTGATTGGTATGGACGGGCAAGGGCGGATGAACGGGCAGGGGAGCCAGTGAGCGCAGGGCCCCGGGAATCACCAAGTGCTGCGTGGCCGCCGCTACCATCCGGCGGGCGCGGGCAAAAAATTCCGGATGCCGGTCCACGTCCAGCGCCACGACCAGAAGACAGTTGCTGCGCAGGGCGTTGCTCGGCGGGGCGCGGTGCGCCGGAGTGTCGCTCCCGCCCAGCAACACATCGGCATACCAGCCACAGTCCTCCAGCCAGAAGTAACGGTGAAAACTTTCCTCGGCCTGTTTCGCGAGGTCGGCCCAGTCTTCGCCCGAGCCCTCCCAGCGCTCCACCCCCAGGCGGGCCAGGTGGCGCAGGAGCCGAATCCACAGCACCTGGATTTCGACCGGATACCCTTCGCGCGGGGTGCCTGCCGGATGATTGGTGTCCATCCAGGTGAAGTGCGAAGGACTCCAGACCAGGCCCGAGGCCCGATCCACCCGGATGCCCTTCGGCGTGCCGGAAAGGTAGCCGCAGGCGATCGAGCGCAGGACGTCGGACAATTTGCGTCCGGAGGAATTCACCGGGGTGTCGTAGAGGGCCGAACCGCTCGCGGCCGACTCCGACCACACGGCGGCCAGTTCCTCGACTACGATGCCGTACCACAGCGGCGCGTCGGTCGTGTCGCGGTTGGAGGCGTCCTCGCCGTGGATGGAGTTGGGCAGCGTGCCGTCTTGCTCGAAACGTCCGAACGTCACCAGCAGGTCGCGTACTTCCGGGTGCAATCCGGCGGCAATCAGCCCGCGTGCGGCGATCAGCGAATCCCGGCCCCAATCCAGAAACCACGGGTACCCCGCAATCACCGATCGAGTCTGGTCCCGGCGTACCAGAAAGGCATGGGTGGACCGGACCAATTGCCGGGTGAATTCGTCGCTGATCTCGACCTGGGAGCGCCGCAGGGCTTCTTCCAAAGCGCGCACTCGCGCGGAGATGAATCCGCTCAAACTTTCGGCCGGGGGCGGCGGTTGGTCCGCCGAAGCCACCACCGAAGTCGCGGTGCCAAAGGTGAGGGGAATCTCGAACCACCCCGGACTGTAGGCGTCACCCGCGCCTTCCTGACCGCGGCTGGCTTCGATCGGATGTGGGATATTCAAGCACCATTCCGGTGCCTGATGATATTCCCCCATGGTCACCCAGGCGCGAAGCTGGCGGTCGGGCGCCGGAGTAAAGGCGAAACCATTGAACGCGGGCTGGGTCCCTTCCGGCGCTTCCCTGCCCAGGACGGCGGGATGCGTGTTCGAGCTGAAGTGATAGTCGGCACCGTCGTTGCGCTTGGTCTCTTGATGGAAATTCCGGTCCTCCAGATCCAGCCGGACAATCAAAGTGACACGAGCCCCGGCTTCCAGGGGACGTCCCAGACGGCTTTCCCGGTGTGGATGCCCGGCCCGCATGAATTGCAGGACCACGGTGTTTTGGCCGTCCAACAAGTCGGCGAGCAAATGGACTTCCACCGAACGGCCGTCGCCGGCGTTGGCCACGAAGCGCCAATGGGCCGGCGGGCCGGGCTCGAAATCGACCAGGTTGTCGAGGTTGAGCGGGGTCAGAAACCCGTCGGCATTGACCCAGGCGCGCAGCCGCTTGACGAACACATGGCGATCGACCGGAACCGACGGATGCAGGTTGGCACCCAACAAACAGTCGTACTTGGAGCGGATGGAGCCCAAGTCCACCCGCAGGCGGCTCATGGCCCCCCGGCCGTTGGTCAATAATCCCAACGCATCCGGGAACTGCGCCGTTAAGCGGAACGGAACATCCGGTCCGGCTGCCAGAAACCGGAGGGGCGCCTGGACGGTCCGCTCCGGTCCGTCGTAACGGATGAGCTGAAGCACGGCGTCACGCGACAGGTCCGTTTGCCGCGGCGGAAAGCAGGCGACAAACCCATCGCGCACGGCCACGGAAATGGCCGTCTCCAGGAGGGCCACTCCACCCCCCTCCAGGCGGGCCCGGAAGGGAACGGAATCCCGAACGAGCAGCCAGTGGTTGGCGGGCACCGGCGTAATCCGACCCCGGTCCCGGGTTTGCCAGAGCGTGACCGGTCGATAGGCGGTTTCTCCTTCGATTCCCAGGGTTCGCGCCAGGGTCCACTCCGGATCCTTCTCCACGAAGGCGGCCACTTCCTGCCACAGTTCCCAAGTGGGCTCCCGACGGATGACATCCAACCCCCGCACCTTGCCCACCGCCGCCATGGCCCAGTCGGCCTGAGCCCGAACCCGACGGTATTCGTCCCCCGCCAATCCTCGCGGATGCGGAGTCAGCGCCAGGCAATGGGCGGCGCCTGGATGCAGCGTGACCTCCAATCGTCCCATCAGGCTGGTTTCTTCGAACTGGCTGCGGACATCCACGTCCGGCTGCAACAGATCCAGGCACGGCCCGCAGAACTCCGCCCACACCTGCGGGGAGAGTCGGACGCTCTGGGCGCGGCCAGGATCGGTGTTGACCAAGACGAGAACGGAATCGAGTCCCTGGGCCGAATCCCGGCGGAGCACATACACGGGGGAACCATCCGGACTGAGACGGGTCAAGGTGGCGCCGTCGAAGAAGCACGGATGTTCCGCCAGCAATCGGTTCAACGAAGCCAGTTCCGCGACCAGGTTGGACTCCGAATTCCACGCCAATCCGCGGGCGCTATGGACGTTTACCTGTTCCGTCGCCGCCCATTCGACGCCGCAGGTGAAGCCGAATCCGCCGCTGATGCTGGTCAGGGCGCACAGCCGGTTCCGTTGGCGCGACCAGGCGAGGTTGGGAACCGGATCGGCTCCGGGGGAGGGCAGGGGAGCATCCTGTGGGGGATGGGCCGCCAGCCGGGCGTTGTCGTGGGTCTCGCTATAGTGAACGAGCGTTCCGACGCTCGCGGAGACGCGGAAGTTGTGGTCCAGGTATCCCCCAATGCTTTCGCCCCCGAAGTTCTGAAACAATTCACTGTAGGCCCACTGCATCCCGCCTTCGCCCAACAAGGCTTCGGTGGCGTCCCACGGCCCGCCCAAACCCTCGAGCAGGAAGATGGTCTCGGGAAACTCCTCACGGACGCGCGCCGTGATGAACTGCCACACATGCGTCGGAATTTTGTATCCGGCGTCACAGCGGAATCCATCGACGCCCCGGCGGCACCAGGTGAGAAACGCCTCCGCCACGTGTTCCCAGAGCGGCACATGACGCTGATCCAGCTCGACCAAATCCTCCCAGACCACGTTCCACGCGCCGGGCGACTCGAATTCGCCGTCCGCCTTTCGCACAAACCATTCCGGATGTTCCTCCCACAACGCACTCCCCCAACCCGTGTGGTTGATTACTACATCGAGCATCAGCCGGGCGCCCCGGGCATGCACGCTGTAGGCCAGCTCGGCGAACTGGTCGAGCCCGGTGGTTCGCTTGTCGAACTCCACCAACGCCGGGTCGATCGCCGTCAAATGCTGGAGTGCGTAGGGAGAGCCAAACCGGCCGAACCGGGCAAAGGTGGTAGGCGTGGGGTTGATCGGCAGCAGATGGATGATCCGACAGCCCAGGGTACCGATGATGTGCGGCAGCTCGCGGATCAGGTCGCGCAGAGTTCCGCTGGGCGGAATGACCGCGTAACCGGCGTCGTCCAGTGGTTTGAGCTTAGCGTCCAGCGCGGGCGAAATCGTGACGCGCCGCGTCTTGTTCGGGCCAAACATCCGAGGAAAGGCGCAGTAAATCGTGTTGGCCGTCCGGGTCCACGAGGGATGTACGCTCAACGTGACATCCAGGCCTTCCGGCCACCGTTGGGTACCCCGTTCGTCCGCCGCATACGCCTTGGCTTTGAAGAAGCCGACTTCGGTCAAGGGTACCGTCAAACGCCACGTCCCATCGTCGCGGGCCTCCATGGGAATGTCCCGCCAGGAGGCGCCGGCCAAGGGGACCCGCTCGAAGCGGGCGCGGACGATTTCCTCACGGATTCGCGCGCTCCGTCCGAGATTGGTGCGCAGACGTCCGGAAAAGCCGGGAGGAACACCGCTCAAATGAAAGGTAAAGAGGTCGCCGGCATGCCGCACGAAACGCGCGCCGGGTTTGGGAGACATGAAGAGATCGGCCATTGGAGGCGGGTGCCGGCTGAGGTTGGGCTGGGGCCTCGGCTTTCTCAAGCGCGACGAACAGGGCATTGTTTCCGAATGGGGAGGGAGCTGGTCGATCTCGAGCGATTCATCCCGGGAATTCGGGTGGAACTGCGCAAGGCGACCCCGCGCAATTTTCTGGGACGCCGGCTGTATTCTTCGGCGCAGGCTTTTTTGCGCGAACCCGTGGCCATCCACTGGGCGGCGGTCTTGTCCCCTCGGCGACGACGTAGCCGCTGCCTACGGATCCCGGCGGGCGAACACGAGCAGTCCCACTGCCACGAGCAGTCCATTAAGGATCAGCAGCTCAAATCCAAACACATAGCCGCCGAACCAGCGGGCGGAATGGGCCGCCAGAATGCCACACACGACGGGCGCGGCCAGGCAGACCACCGGCACCATCGGTCCGCCCACCCGCCAGCGGGTCAGCAGTCCGAGCCCAAACAGGCCCAGCAAGGGTCCATAGGTGTAACCGGCCATCGTCAGCACCAACTGAATGACGGCTCCCTGGTTGACCGCCTTGAAAACCAGGATCGCTGCCAGCAACACCACTGCGAATCCGAAATGGGTCGCGTGCCGTTGCCGGGTCTGCCTCTCGGGAGTGAGGTCGCGGCGTCGCTCGAAGCCGAGGAAGTCGATGCAGAAGCTCGTGGTCAGCGTGGTCAGCACCGAATCAGCGCTGTTGAACGTGGCGGCGGTCAGTCCCAGGACGAACACCGCTGCCGCCGCGGTGCCGAGATGCTGCAGGGCCACGGTGGGAAAAAGCTGGTCGGGCTGGGCCGGCACCGTCAGGCCGCGGGCGATCACGTACTGATGGAGCAGAACACCCAGTGCCAAAAAGAAAATGTTCACCGCCACCAGGATCACGGCGAACGAATACAGATTCTTCTGCGCGGCTCCGATCGACCGGCAGCTTAGGCTCTTCTGCATGTTGTTCTGATCGAGACCGGTCATCACCACTGCAATGGCCGCGCCGCTGAGGAACTGCTTCCAGAAATGGTCCGGCGCCCGCCAATCCCACACGAACACCTGCGACAGCGGACTGTCCACGACCTGCCGCACGAGTTCCCCGAGACCCAGGCCCAGGTCGCGACCAATCAGAGCGATGGAGATCACCACGCCCAGGACCAGGAACAGGCTCTGAAAGGAATCCGTCCACACCAACGTCTTGATGCCGCCCCGCCAAGTGTACACGAGGATCAGGCCGATGATGCCGGTCACGGCGAGCCAAAAGGGAATGCCCAGCCGGTCGAAGACGAAGGCTTGGAACACGTTGGCCGCGAGATAGAGCCGGGCGGCGGCACCGAGGGTCCGGGACAGAAGGAAAAAACCCGCGCCGGTCAGTTCAGCGGAGCGGTCGAGCCGCTTCCCCAGATAGCTGTAGATACTGGTAAGATTGAGCCGGTAGTAGAGTGGCAGCAGGACCTGGGCAATGATCACATAGCCCAACACGTAGCCGAGAACCACCTGCAGGTAGCTCCAGTTGGCCGTGCCCACCTGGCCGGGAACCGAGAGGTAGGTCACGCCCGAGAGCGAGTCGCCAATCAGGCCGAACGCGACCACGTACCAAGGAGAGCGCCGGTTCCCGAGGAAATATCCCGCCTCATCCGCCCGGCGTCCGGTGATCCAGGCAATGCCCAGCAGCAGCGCGAAATAAGCGGCCACATACGCCAGGATCAGCCAGGGATTCATACGGTGCTTCCCCTCGTCAGCCTTCCTGGCTCACGTCGGCTTGGCCGCGCCCCCCCCGCCGGTCGCGCCGCCCGTGGGTTCGCCCTCCTGACCTCACGGCAAACGCTCAACGTAACGTTGCGTTCGGTGCGATGACGGCCGGGAGCAAGGCGGGGAACTTCTCGGGAAGACGGGCGACGGCCTGGTCGAGGATCGCCTGGCAATCTCGGGCCGCCACCCGACCCGTTCGCTCGGCCGCGGAAACGAGACCCGCCAGAGATTGGGTGGCGAACTGCATCAGTCCCTGGCGCAAGGGAAGATGATAGACGGCGAGCACGACTCCGAACACCACCGGATGCCAACCCTGGGCCTGTCCGGCTTCAATGGCTTCGAGATAGCGGGTGATGACGCGTTCGTGACGAAGATCTCTTAGTTTGCCCAATTGCCGGCGTCCGACCCGAAAGCTGGCTTCGGCGAAGAGCCCGGTGTGGGCGCTGGTTCCCCATTTTTGGTCGAGGGCAATCAATTCGCGGGCCTGGCCATGGCGTGCCAGCTCCCAAGCTTGGAGGATCACCGGCCATTCCCGGGAGGTCAGGATTTCTCCGGCGTAGCGTTCGACCTGTTCCCGCAGGGCACCAGCCGAGTGGACGGCGGGTCCTCCGGAGGCCGTGGTGGCCAGTTCCAGCGCCGGGGACGGGGTGAGCTGTCCGGCCAGATTCCGGACGTCTCCCAACATCTGCGCCGCGTGTTCAGCGCCGGTCGTGGCTTCGGTGGGGTTCCACATCGCTGGACAACGGTACCCACCGACGAGGGCGAGGCGAGCCGGATTTCCATTCCGCCCACCCGCCGGCGGGCTCCCAAACTCAAGGTCCCAGCTCGAAGCTCCGGGAAGCGGTTGGAATCCCCCCTTCCAAGTTGGGCCGCGCTGCGAACCTGGGGCGGCGAGGTTTCTTTGGAGCTTGGGTTTTGGAGCTTGGAGTTTCGAAGGCCGTTCCACCGCCGGGAACAACGCCTTGATGGAGCACAGACAATAGATGCTTCCCGGCCGCCCTGAGCCGACCGCGGCGGTGAGCCCTTCGGCGACGACGTGGTTGCGCACCGAACGATTTCACGTCGAGCACGTCATCAGGGCCATTCTGTCCTGTCCCGTGTTTGGTTACAGGGCCCGGATGAGTGCGGTCGTCAGTTCGGTGTCCGTGAGCAGGATCGGGTTGCCTTTCATGCTGCTGGATTGACGGGATTGATGGATGAGTTCGAGAAAATCATCCGGCGTGATCCCATAGGTGGCCAAGCCGGGAATATGTAAGCGGGCGACCAGCGATCGCAGCGTCGCCACCAAGTCCCCTGGCGTCGCATCGCTGCGGCCGGTCAGCCAGCGAGCCGCCTCAGCGTAACGGGGCAGGGCGGCGTCATCGAGCGCTCGCAGTTGCAGGGCTTCCAGGTTGACTGCGGTCACCGGCGCCAGGAGTGCGGCACAGATCACCCCGTGCGGTACGGAAAAACGCCCTCCCAACGGTCCAGCCAACCCATGGACGGCTCCCAAACCCGCATTCGCCAAAGCCAGTCCGCTGTATAACGCAGCCAAGGCCAGGTCTGAGCGTGCCGCTCGGTCATCGCCATGAACGAACGCCCGGGGAAGCGCCGAGGCGATGCGGATCAATCCGTCCCGGCATAGCACATCCGTGAACGGATTGGCCCGGAGACAGACGTGTGCCTCCAGCAACTGGGTCAGGGCATCGAGTCCGGTGCTGGCGGTCAGGGGTGAGGGAAGGTCCAGGGCGAGTTCCGGGTCCACCAAGGCCAAACGCGGAAGCAGGCGGGGACTACGCAGGCTGACTTTCACCCGGTGCCCCGGTGAGGCGAGGACGGCGTTGCGGGTGACTTCGGCTCCGGTTCCCGCGGTGGTGGGAATGGCCACGAAGGGCAGGGGGTCCCGACTCAAGGGTTGACGGCGGCCAATGACTTCCAAGTAGTCCAGCGGATCACCGGGATTGGCGGCGAGGGCCGCCACGGCCTTGCCCGCATCCAGCACACTGCCGCCCCCGACGCTGACCACGAAGTGGACACCCTCCGACCGGGCCACGCGAACGCCTTCCAGGGCGTCGGCTACGGACGGTTCCCGTTGGATGGACCATGAGACAGTGGCCACGCCCGCGGTCTCCAGAAGCGTCCGAACCCGGGCGGGACGGTCGGGACTCGCTCCACCGACCAACAGAGCGCGAGAACCGAATCCGGCCACCCAATGGCCCAATTCGCCCAGCCGACCGGGACCAAAGACGATCTGGGTGGCGGTGGCGAATTCGAAGTTCATGAAGCAGAGAAGGGGTGCCGCGCGAACCTACCAATCTGCTTCGTCGGGGACCACCGCCGAAAACTTCACGCTGGTCCGCGGTTCAGCCATCAAGGGGGCCACCGCGTCACGCCAGGCGGCATAATGCGGGGTCTCCTTGTGGCGCAGCGGGGCTGCGGCATTGCGGTACACTTCGACGAGGACGAAACGGGTGGGATCGTTCTGTTGTTGGACCACGTCGAACCGGGCGATGCCGGGTTCCTGGATCGAAGCGGCGGCATTGGCTCGGGTGGCTTCCTGAAAAGCGGCGATCGCCTCCGGCTTCACCCGCACGTGAACATGGACAATCAGCATCGGCGTTCCCTTTGCCTCGCAGAACCGGCGGTTCCCGGTCAAGGCTCCGCCGTCCGGGAGGGACGAATTGCGGGTCGTTCCCATCTCAGTCCGCGTTTCGCTCAGGAGCGCGGGCGGCTCGCTCGCCGCCACCCAGCTCCAAAACCCAGGCTCCAAGTTCCAAAGAAGGGTGGACCTCCAAAATCCGGACGTGAATCGAGGCCC
>CAYYSX010000096.1:0-19904 GCA_964474315.1 uncultured Verrucomicrobiota bacterium
GTCCATTCGTGGTTGCCTATTCTCTTCTCTATTGGCGGTCCGGTTCCTCCTGGTGGGCGAAGCCGCGCGCGCCAATCCGCTCCAAAGCGGCGGCCAGACCCTCCGCGCTCACCGGTCCCGACGCGAGTCCGTTGCCCCCTTCGATCCGCCGGTGTCCGGCGATATCCACCAACCGGACCGTCCTGGTTTCCCCGGGCTCGAAGCGCACCGCTGTTCCGGCGGGAATGTTGAGCCGCTTCCCGTAGGCCCGGGCCCGGTCGAAGCGAAGGGAGGCGTTGGTCTCGATAAAATGATAGTGGCTGCCGACCTGAATGGGGCGGTCGCCGAGGTTGGTGACCGCGAGCGGGATGCTTTCCCGGCCGGCGTTGAGCTCGATTTCTCCGGCGGCGATCTCCATCGCTCCCGGCTCGGACTCGGCCGGTTGGACCGGAAACCGGTCGAGCGACGGCACGGGAAGAAAACTGCCGTAAAGAGCGAGGCTTAGGTTACCGTGTTCGGCGGCAATGGGGTGATGCACGGTGACCAGCTTCGAACCGTCGGGAAACGTTCCTTCGACCTGCACTTCCACGATCAGTTCCGGGACCCCGGGGAGCACCTGGTTGCGTCCGAGGAACTGCCGGCCCAGGTCCATCAACTCCGCCACGCGACGGCCGTCCCGGATGAACTCCAGCAACTGAGTGGAAATGAGGGCCACGGCTTCCGGATGATTGAGGCGCACACCCCGGGCGAGGCGCTTTTGGGCGAGGAATCCGGCGTTGTGCAGGGCGAGCTTCTCCAGTTCGCGGGGAGTGAGATGCATGGTGAGAAGAAACGGAGGCTAAGCCGGCAGTTGGGACGCGTCACCATTTTCGGGCGAAGGGAGGGTCGCCGAGCCAGTGGGATAGGAACGACAGAAGCTGAGCGAGGCGTTCGCGAACCGCTTCGATGCGCGTACCGGCAATGCGGAATAGGGCGCCTTGGTCTAACGGGCTGGCACTGATCCACGGGTGGTCGGAACGACCCACGGCAGTGGCAGAAACCGAAGCGAGCAGCGCGCCGGAGGCGGCGGCCAGCTCCGGCCCCAGCAGCACCACGAAGGCCATCGCCTGACAGGTTCCCATGCGCCGCTCCACCGGCAGCGTTTCGGTGTCTGACCGCAAGCAGACCGAGTCGAGCAGGCAGCGGCGTCCATCGATCCAGAATTCCGAACGGCTCCGGTACTCCGTAAAGGCCCAGTGTTCACCCCGCTCCGATCGACCGGCCGAGAAACTGTCCAGAAACACGAGGTTGGCGCCGGCCGACAGATGAAACTCCTGGCGTTGATGGTAGGTCGCTCCGGCAAAGGGCTGGACCGGATCGGGAATCCAGGCCAGGAACCCCCCTTCGCCCACCGTCACGCGAACCTGCTGAGAACAGGGGGCTCCGCTGGGATTGCGATAGATTTTGGTGGACGATTGGGTGCCAAAGAACGCGGTGGCGCCAGGGCCAATTCGCAGGTCCAAACGATGCCGGTCCCCCGCCACCATTCCTCCGCCGTAGCTGCTCAAATAAGCCCACACGCTTGCGCCCCGAGCTCGGGGGGTCAGCAGCTTGAGAGGACTGGTCGCGATACCGCGCACGACCGTCGATTCGCCGGCCACCCGTTCAATCCCTAAGTGCAGTTGCCCGCCGGTGGCCTCCGTCTCCCCCTCGCTGGCAGTGATCATGGGCCTCAAACCGTCAGGTGCTGTTTGACGATGTCGTCGTTGAGCTGGGCGATCGGTCCTTCGGCCACAATGGAGCCCCGATCCATAATGTAAAAGCAGTCACCCACCTCGAGGCAGAAATCGAGATACTGCTCGACCAGCAGGATGCCCATCGTACCGAGGCGGCGAAGCGTCCCAATCGTTTCCCCGATCTGGTCGATGATGTTGGGTTGGATTCCCTCCGTGGGTTCGTCCAGCAGCAAGACCTTGGGACCCGTCAGCAAGGCGCGCGCGATGGCCAGTTGCTGCTGTTGTCCGCCGCTCAGCACGCCTCCCTTGCGTTGCAACATTTCCTTGAGCACCGGGAACAGATCGAACACCCGATCAAGTTCACCGCTGAGTGGCTTCCGCTGAGCCAGGGCCCCGATGCAGAGGTTTTCCCACACCGTCAGGTTGGGGAAAATGTCGCGTCCCTGGGGAACGTAACCGACGCCCGAACGCGCCCGGGAATCGGGAGTGAGGCCAGCTAATTCGTGACCGTTGAGCTGCACCGATCCGGTTTCCGGACGCACCAATCCCACGATGGACTTCAGGGTGGTGGTCTTACCGACGCCGTTTCGCCCCATCAAACAGGCCACCTGACCCAGGCCGACGGACAGGTTCACATCGCGCAGGATCCGCGAGCCGTCGTAGTTCACCCGGATGTTGGAGAGGGTCAGCATAGCCGGTCTCAAGCATGAGGAGCAGACTCCGGTTTCTCCCGTTTCTTACGGCCCAGGTACACTTCGATGACGCGTTCGTCATTCTGCACCTGATCCACGGTGCCTTCACAAAGCATATGACCTTGGTGCAGCACCGTGACCTTCCGCGCGATCTGCCGCACAAAGACCATGTCATGTTCGATCACGATAATACTATGCTTGCCGGCCAGTCCTACGAGCAGCTCCCCGGTCTTGGCCGTCTCCTCATCGGTCATGCCCGCGGCAGGTTCATCCACCAGGAGCAAGCGGGGATTCTGGGCCAACAACATGCCGATCTCGAGCCACTGTTTCTGGCCATGAGACAAGGCGCCGGCTTTGACTTCAGCCCGGCCGGCCAACCCGACGATCTCCAGAACGTCGTGAATCCGGTTGCGCTGGGCCGGGGTGAGCCGCGAGATGAGCGCCTGCCACAGTCCCCGGCTTCCTTCCAACGAAAGCCAGATGTTCTCGAATACCGTATGATCGATATAGACTGAGGGAGTTTGAAATTTTCGTCCGATACCCAACCGGTTGATCTGATACTCGTTCAGCCGGGTTAGATCCGTGTCGCGGCCATACTCCACTTTGCCGGTATCCGGCCGGGTGCGCCCGGTGATGAGGTCCAGCATGGTGCTCTTACCCGCGCCGTTCGGACCAATCACCACCCGCAGCTCTCCTTCGTCGAGGTAAAAATTGAGGTCGTTGATGGCTTTGAAACCATCGAAGGTCTTGTTGACCCCTTCCAGCGTGAGAATGAACGGCGGCGTCATTCGGTAGGGGCGGTCTTGGGAGCGGTTGGTGCCGCGGGGCCATGAGTGGTGGCAGCGAGTCGTCGTTGACGCCAGGCGCGCCATTGCTCCGGCAGGCCGACCAAGCCTTTGGGCAGGAAAAGCGTCACCACCACGAACAAGAGGCCCAGCAGATAAGGCCACTGTTCCGCGAAGGCGTGGGTCGCGTAACTCTTGAGGGCATTGACCCCGACCGCGCCCAGTGCTGGCCCCACCAGAACTCCACGCCCTCCCACGGCGCACCAGACCACCGCTTCGAGGGATTTTTCCGGACTCATCTCGCTGGGATTGATGATACCGACCAACGGTACAAACAAGGCACCGCCCAGGCTGCAGATGACCGCCGCAACCGCAAAGACGAAGAGCTTGAACTGGGCCGTGGCGTATCCGGAGAACAGGACGCGGTTTTCCGAATCACGGATCGCCCGCTGAATCAGCCCGAACTTGGTCGAGGTCAACCAACGACAAAAGGCATAGACCCCGAGCAGCAGCGCGACCGCACACATGAACAGGGCTCGTTTGGTGGACGGTTGATTGAGGTCGTAGCCGAGGATGAACTTGAAGTCGGTCAGCCCATTGTTCCCACCGAAGGTAAAGTCGTTGCGGAAAAACATCAGGGAAGCCGCATAGGTAAGAGCCTGGCTAAGGATCGAGAAATAGACGCCTTTGATGCGGGAGCGAAAGGCGAGGAAGCCGAAGAGTAAAGCGACCAGGGCCGGAACCCAGATCACGGCGGCGGCGGCGAACGCGAAGCTGCGGAAGGGCATCCAGTGCGGGGGTAGGCCGCCAGTTTCCGGGAAGCGCTGAGGAAACTCCAGGAAGACCATGAAATCGGGAATGTCGGCCTTGTATTGCCCCAGGTTGCCGATCATCAGCATGAGATACATGCCGAGGCAATACCCGCCGAGCGAGAAGAACAGGCATTGCCCCAGGCTCAGCAGGCCGGTGTAACCCCAGAGCAAATTCACACCCAACGCCAGCACCGCATAGCACAGGTACTTGCCCCAAACGCTGAGGCTGAACGTGCTGACATGGAGGGGGTGCTCCGGCGGGACCCACGCGTTGAGCGCGGGAAGCACCACGAAACCCACCAGCGCGGCCACCGCCAGCAGCCAAACTTCACGGCGGGAAAAGGAGCGCAGCATCAGAAGTTCAGGTTCTCAATAAGGGGCATTGGGTTTCGACGGTTCCCTTCATCCCTCGAGGCTGCGTCCGCGCGTGGCGAACAAGCCGGCCGGACGCCATTGCAGGAACAGAATGACGGCGGCGAGCACGGTGATCTTGCCGAGGACCGCCCCGAGCCAGGGTTGCAAAATCTGGTCCGTCATCCCCACCCCCAGTGATGCAAAGACCGTTCCAAACAAGTTTCCGACCCCTCCCAGCACCACGATCATGAAACAGTCCACGATGTAATTTTGCCCCAGGCTGGGCCCGACGTTGCCGATTTGCGACAGGCAGGCCCCCGCCATTCCAGCCAGGCCCGACCCGAAGGCGAAGGTGAACATGTTGACGCGGTCGGTACGAACGCCGACGCACGACGCCATCGCCCGGTTCTGCATCACGGCCCGCACCTGAAGCCCGAGCGAGGTGCGGGTGAGGATCAACCAGGTTCCCATCACGATGAACACGGCGAACCCGATGACGAACACTCGATTGTAGGCGAAGAGCACGTCGTTGAAGGCGAAGCTACCGCTCAACCAGGAAGGGGACGTAACCTGAACATTGGCCGCGCCGAAGCTATGCCGGAAAATTTGCTGGAGGATGAGACTCACGCCCCAGGTCGCGAGGAGGGATTCGAGGGGACGTTTGTACAGAAACCGGATGACGCCGCGTTCCAAGGCCAGACCGGCCAAGCCGGCCACGGCGAAGGAAATCGGCAGGGCCGCGATGAAATAAGTATCAAATCCCCCGCCCGAGGCGCCGAACCAACCCTTGAAGACATTCTGGACCACGTAGGCCGTGTAAGCGCCCACCATCATGATTTCGCCGTGGGCCATATTGATGACGCCCATCAACCCAAACGTGATCGCGAGTCCGAGGGCAGCGACCAGCAGAACGGCCGAAAGGCTGAGGCCACGAAACGCCGTGCCGAGCAGATTGCCCCACCAAAGATACGACTCGATCTTAAGCACCGCGGCTTGCGCGGCCGCCAGCGTGTCGGATCCATATTTCTCCGCATCGGTCTTCCCTTTGGTGACCACTTGCTGCAAGTAGCCGAGACCATTGACCGAGCGCATCTCGCCCAAATCCCGAATCGCCCGGACCCGCACGGCGGGATCATCGTCCGCCGCGCGAGTCAGGGCGAGGGCCTCTTCCAAGGCGTCTTTGACTTCCGATTTCGTTTCCAAGGGAAGGCGGTTGGTGAAATGGACCAAGTACTCGGCATTCTGTTCCTGCCCGAGTTTGATGGCCGCATCCCGGCGGACCTTGGGCGCGGGATCGGCCAACGCATACAGGTCCAACGTGGCCTTGATCGCGCGCCGCAGACGGGAGGTGGTGTCGGCTGCCGTCAGGTCGGCGGCGGAGTAACGCAGCTCCGTGCCGACCGCGTCGCGCAGGAACGTGCCATCGGTCACCTGGATCACCCGGGCTTTGCCGTCGGCATCTAACTGAGCATCGAGCAACACCGGGACCACGGTGCCGTCTCCTCTGTCCACCAGGTAGAGTTCGCTTTGCCGCCAGGCCGCCAAGGCGCGTTCGGTCAGTGGGTGCCTTAGATGGACCAGCTCGGCGATGAGCCGGATCTGCTCATCCTGGTCCGTACTGGTGACGGCCCGTATCAACGTCGTGCGCGTTGAATCCTCCTGGGCCCGCACGGTGAAAGGCGCCAAGAGCAAGGCCGTCAGGACGAGGCGGAACCAGAAGTGTTGGACCATGCAACTCTAAGGTAGGCGGGAAGCGAGAGGACGGGCCGCCCCCGGCCCGTCCTGTGGTTCGGGAGGAGGCAGAAATTACTGGGTGGCGGCGAGGAACTTCTCACTGAACGGCTCGCCAGCCACATTGCTAAACGACTTGATTACCTTGAACTGCCCGGAGGGGAGGGTTTCTCCGATATAGACGTTGTTAATCAAGTGGTGGTTCGCCTGCATGGTCACCTCGCCGCCGGGTCCCTTGAACTGCTGACCGATCAACGCGGCGCGCACCTGGTCCACCTCGAACGAATCCGCCTTTTCGACCGCCTGCTTCCAGAGATGCACGCCGATACGGGACAGGTTCATCGGGCTGCAGGTGACCCGCCCCTTGGAGTCCACCCCGGTCACCCGATAATCGACACCGGTGAGGACCGGGTTCTTGACCCAGGTCAGAAAGTCATCGACGAACTTGGTGTTCTCGGGGTTTTTGAGGGACATGAAATAGGTCCAGCAGCCGAGATGTCCGGCCAGTTCCTTGGCCGGGAGACCACGGAACTCATCCTCCGAGATGGAGAAGGAGACCACCGGACAGTTCTCGGAGGTCAGCCCCGCGTTGGCGAACTCTTTGAAAAAGGGCACGTTGGTGTCGCCATTGAGCGTGCTGATGACACAAGCCTTGCCGCCGGCGGAGAACCGTTTGATGTCGGCGACGATGGTCTGGTAGTCGGTGTGCCCGAACGGCGTGTAGATCTCGACGATGTCGCTGTCGGGAATCCCCTTCATCTTCAGGTACTGTTTGAGAATCTTATTGGTCGTGCGGGGATAAACATAGTCGGACCCGAGCAGGTAGAACTTGGTCATTCCCTCGCCGAGCATGTAGTCCACCGCGGGGACGGCCTGCTGGTTCACGGCCTCGGCCGGGTAGAAGATATTCGTGGAGAGTTCCTCGCCCTCGTATTGGACCGGATAGAACAGGAGGCCATTGAGGCGCTCGAAGACCGGGAGCACCGCCTTGCGGCTCACCGAGGTCCAACAACCGAAGACCACGGCGACCTTGTCCTTGACCAGGAGTTGCTCGGCCTTTTCGGCAAAGAGCGGCCAGTTCGAGGCGGGATCCACCACCACCGGCTCGATCATCTTGCCCTTCACGCCACCCGATTTGTTGATCTCATCGAACGTAAACAGCAGGGCATCTTTCAGTGAGGTTTCGCTGATGGCCATGGTTCCGCTGAGGGAATGCAGAACGCCCACCTTGACGGTTTCGGCGGCGTTCAAACCCCAGGCCAACACGAGGCCTGCGGTGACCAGTAGAGAACGGAGAGGCTTGTTCATAGAATCAGTAATTTAGAATGACAGGGGAGTATGTGTTATCAAAATTTAGTAGAGATAGGATATACCGGCGCCGAGAATCCAGCGGCCGGTGTCACCGTCGAAGCCACCGGAGTAAGAGGTGTAGTCATACCGGACTTCCGGCTGAATTCGGAGAGAAGGCAGCGGCATATAGGTCAGGGTGAAGGTCAAGCTTCCGATGTTGCCGTCCGGATCCGAGGACTGAATGGCGCTGTTGGGACGCCCAGGCAGATTGATCCCCACGATGCCCACGCCATCCGGGGCATCGATAAAGTCTCCGCGGAACGCCAGATTGAATTTGGGACTGAACTCGTAGCCAATCCAGCCGCCGATCGACCAAAGGGACGCCGAAGAGGCATCGTCCGGATCGAAGTGGAAATAGTCGAATTCGATGGCCGTCGTAAGCTTCGGGAGAAAATTGTATCCGGCCAGCAGGGAACCGCCCGACATCTGTTGGGGCGGCGGTTCGCCGAGGGTCTCGTCCCCGGTGAATCCAATCAGAGTGAACCAGAGATCCTTGGTCGGTTTGAAGGCGAGACTGCCCATGAAGGTTTTGTCGGAGTTGTTGTCCACCGGACCCACATACATGCCGTTTTGAAGCCGGGCTTTGACGTCGAGCCAGTCCGTAATGCTATAACCCAACTGGACGCCGGCCGAGGGCCCGTTGCCGGTATAAAACCACTGGAAACCCTGGGAGAAGTTGGCGTTCACCGCCCCGCCGTCCCCGGACTCATAATTCAATAGGGAGATGAGCTGGCCGGCCCGGATGTTGAGACCGGTCCCCAGAGGGGCGTTCAGTTCGACGTAGGCTTCACGGAGCCCATCGAAGCCGATCAGGCTCGAACCGGTGTTCAGCACCGAAGCATCCTCACCCCAGATCATCGACGCTCGAAACCCGGCATCCCAGGAATCACCACTCGCTTCCACGGGGGCACTCGCGATGGTGAGCTTGAACTTGTTGAGGGAAAACGAATTATTGGACGTATTCCAGAGGTAGCCGTCGTTGATGTCGTCGGCCGGATCCTGCATATTGTAAAAATAGGAAGCCTGGACAAATCCACTGATACTAATTTTGGAAAGGGCGGTGACCACCTTCGTTTGACTGGGCTCGATGGGCAGCAGTCCTTCCTTGCGTACCAATAGCTCCAACTGTTCCAAGCGAAGCTTCAGATCCTGGTTTTCCTGCTCCAGTTTGTCGAGACGTTGCGGTTCGTCGGCCATGGCGCCGGCGACGGTGAGGAATCCGCCGAGACAAAGGCGGAGAATCCTGGGGGTAAGGATGGGACGGGCCAGAGTGTGGGTCATCTGGATTCCTGTTAGTAATTGGTTAGAAACGTTGTTGGTGGAGACGTGAGTTCGGCCAGCGTTGCGATCCGGGGCGGCAACGGTCGCCGCTGAATCCGCCCCGGCGGGGAACGCTAGCGGGATTTAGGACTCGCACGTTGCTTCCGGAGCAGGGGCGTGGCATTCGAAACCGCCGGAAGCGCCAGGCATGCCAAAGGCGGAATTGCCCTGGATTCATGAATGAAATCCCATGCTCAAAATCATGAACAGTTTGATTGAATCAGGCCGCGCTTGGTTTTCTACGGCGTCTGGTGAGATACCAATTGCGATTGGAACTCGGCTCCAGACCGAGGCCATACCGGGATGACAGTGGAGACGTGACCGGAGTGCTGGCGAATTCTAGCCAGCGTGTGACATTTAAGTCGGAGACAAGGCCCATAAGATGAGCAGGACCCTTGGCGCGCTCCGAGTGTCGATCTTTGGGTTGGGTAGGGTTGGCCTTCGATCCTTAGGCACGGGAAGGAGAGGCGGGCGGAGGATGGTGTCGGCCCTGGTCAGCGGGTCCTCAGACTTTTCCCTCGGTTCTTCAACGCCATTCCCGGCGCTCCTGTCAGTGGATTGGAGCGTTGCCTTCGGCGCGGACTTCTCTGGACACGACCTTCATCCCCAGTCGCTCGCTGGCTAGTAGGGGACCGGCAGGACGGCCGGCTCCCACGGGCGCTGCTTGGTTCTCGGTCGCACGAACGCTTAAATTTTCACCGATTGTTCGCTCTTTCCGGAGTGCGGCAGGCTGGGTGCTTCCTGCTCCGCGTTGTCGTTCAGGATTCCCAAGGTGGGTTCGCGACGGCCTCCGCTCTGGATTGGTGGGGTGTTGGGGCTGGGACTCGTGCTAACCGGGGTCCTGTTCCTCGGCTTCCGCGTTTCGGAACGACGGGAACTGGAACTCCGAGCCACCGACTTCACCCGGGCGCACATCGAGAAATTGCAGGTCAGCATGCTGCAATCGATCGAGGTCCTGCATTCCATCGCGGCGCTCCATGCCATGGACGGAGGTCTCACCCGGGAGCGGTTCCAATCGTTCGTCCAGCCCGCCCTGGCCCGGCAGGCCGAATTGCAGGCGCTTTCGTGGAATCCGGTCGTGCCGGAAGGTCAACGCACGGAGGTCGAAGCGGCGGCCCGGCGCGAGGGCTGGGCGGATTTCACCTTCCGCGAACACGGATCGGACGAAGAACTGGTGCCCGCGGGACGCCGGGCGGAATACGTTCCGGTACTGTTCATCGAGCCACCGGAACGCAATGCCCTGGCCCTGGGATTCGACCTGGAGTCCGACCCGTTGCGGCGCGGCTGTCTCGAACGAGCCCGGGACACGGGAAAGCCGGTGGCGACGGCGCCGGTCCGGCTCGCCCAAGGTCCAACCGGCGCCCCAGGTCTGCTGGTCCTGCGACCGGTTCAGGGTCCGGCGGTTCCCGGCGCGACGGAGACTTCGACGCTGGCGGGATTCGCCGTCGCAGTGTTCCGAGTGGCACCGCTGGTCGGGCGCGCGTTCCAGGAACTGGAGGCCGGCGGAATCCGCGCGGCGCTGTTCGACGACTCCGGGGAACGCCTGCACGGGGAGGCCGCGTTCGATCCCCAGGCCCGGGGCCGGCTGCAAACGACGCTCGAGTTTGCCGGGCGCCGTTGGTCCCTGGTGTTCGAACCCGGTCCGGTGTTCCTCGCGACTCAGACCCACACCCGGTCGAATTGGGTGCTGTTTGGCGGCATCGCCTGTTCCGCGGTTCTGACCTATTCGCTGGTGGGAGGCTGGCGCCGGACGGAGCAAATCGCCACGGCCAACCGAACCCTCCAACAGGAAGTGCGTGAACGTCAGCAGGCCGAAGCCGCTGCCGCCGCGGCGAACCAAGCCAAGTCGGATTTCCTGGCCAGCATGAGCCACGAGATTCGCACGCCGCTCAATGCGATCCTGGGCTACACGCAACTGATGCGTCGCGATCCCGGCCTGGCTCCCGAACAGCTCGACGCCGTACGCGGCATCAGCACGAGCGGGGAACACTTGCTGGGGCTCATCAACGAAATCCTGGATCTGGCCAAGATCGAGGCCGGCCGGATGGAATTGAACCCGGTCACCTTTGACTTGGCGGCGTTGGTTCAGGGTCTGGCCACGACCTTCCGCCCGTTGTGCGCCCAAAAACGGATCGGTTTCCGGATGGAGCCGCTGCCGAGGGGCCAATGCCACGTCCTGGGCGACGAAGGCAAACTGCGGCAAGTGCTGATCAATCTGTTGGGCAATGCCGTGAAGTTTACCCAGCGGGGCGAAGTGTTCCTCCAGTTCAAACCGGAGGCGCCTGCCCGTTGGCATTTCGAGGTCATCGACACCGGACTGGGAATTCCAGAAGCGGAACGCGAACAGATCTTTGAGCCCTTTCATCAAGGGCGCGGCACGCGGGATCACAGCGGCACTGGCCTCGGGCTGGCCATTGCCCGACGGCAAGTGGAGCTGCTCGGTGGCACGCTGGAACTTCAATCGGCGGAAGGCATCGGCTCACGTTTCCATTTCGTCATCCCCCTGCCCCCGGCTCGGAAACCGGCGGAAGAGACCGGACCGGAAATGCGACGGCTCGCGTCCGGGTGCCGCATTCGGGCCTTGGTGGTCGATGACCGACCGGAAAACCGAGCCGTGATGGGCGGGTTGCTTACGGCCGTCGGCTGCGAGGTGCGACTGGCAGACGACGGAGAACAAGCTCTGCAGAAAACCGACGCGCCACGGTCCGACATCATTTTTCTGGACCTGCTTCTCCCGGGATTGAGTGGGGCCGAGACCGCCCGCCGACTGCACGCCCAGCATCCCGAAGTGCCGATTGTCGGACACACCGCCTCGGCCCTTCCCGCGCGGGAGCTGGAAGCACGAGCGGCCGGATGCTGCGACGTTCTGATCAAGCCGGTGTCCAGCCAACGTTTGTTCGATTGCCTGGCCCGTTACGCCGGAGCCGTGTTCGAACGTGGTGAACCCGAGCCGGTGGATCCGGCGCAACTGAGCGTTCCGCGCCGGATCGCTTTGCCGGAGGATCTGTTGGGGCGGCTCATGGTGGCGGCGGAATTGCATAGCGCGACCGCGCTCAAGGCGGGTTTGCCGGAGCTGCGCGAACTGGGGACCGAAGCCGCCACGCTGGCCGAGGCGGTTCGGCACCTCCTTCGCAGTTACGACATGGATGGAATCCTCCGGTTGTTGTCGGAATGTGCCATCCCGCGGGCGTCGTCCTCAGCCCATCCGAAGTGATCCCGTGAGCTCGTCCCGGCCGCCGACCGTCCTCGTAGTAGATGACATTCCGCAGAACCTCGCGGTGCTGACGGCGGCGCTGGAGCCGGAGGGCTATGAAGTTCTGGCCGCTTCCCATGGGGCGGCGGCGTTGAAGGTTGCCGCGCGGGCGATTCCCGACCTAATCCTGCTCGACATCCTGCTGCCGGGGCTGGACGGCCTCGAAGTGTGTCGCCGACTCAAACAAGAGGAAGCTACCAGCGGAATCCCGGTGATTTTTCTAACCGCGCGCACCGAGCCAGCGGGCGTGATGGAAGGCTTCCGGGCGGGGGGAGTGGACTATGTCATGAAGCCGTTCCAAACCGACGAACTGCTGAGTCGGGTGGCGACGCACCTGCGGCTCAACCGGTTGACCCGCGAACTCCGCGACAAAAACCAGGCCTTGGAAGCGCGGACGGCGGAACTCACGCAGGAAGCCCAGCGTCGGCGCACCGCCGAGGAGGCGCGGGAGCGGGCCAACGAACAACTGGCGGTGATATCGGGACTGGAAGCCGAGCGTTGGAACCTGGCCGGCCTGGTGGGCGGCAGCCGGCATGTTCGCCGGGTCGTCGATGACATCCGCCGGCTGCAGGCCTTCGACCGCACCAGCGTCCTCATCACCGGCGAGAGCGGCACCGGAAAGGAGCTGGTGGCGCGGGCCATTCACTTTGATAGTCGGCGCGCCCAAGGTCCTTTCATTCCGGTGAACTGTGTGGCCATTCCCGGCGACCTGGCCGAATCTCTCTTATTCGGTCATGTCAAAGGGGCCTTCACCGGTGCGGTGTCCGATCGCAAGGGATACTTCGAACTCGCTCACGGTGGGACGCTCTTTCTCGACGAGATCGGTGATATGCCGGCCCCGCTCCAGGTCAAGCTGCTCCGCGTGCTGGAAGACGGCTGCGTCACCCCGGTCGGTTCCACGGAAGCGCGGAAAGTGGATGTCCGGATCGTGGCCGCGACCAACGCCGATCTCGATGCCCGGATGAACTCGGGGTCGTTCCGTCAGGACTTGTACTTCCGGCTGGCCCGTTACCGGGTGAACACGCCGCCGTTGCGGGAGCGGCCCGAGGACATCCCGGTCCTGGCACTCCATTTCCTCCGGCTCTTTGCCGCCGAGATGGGATTGAAGCCTCCCACGCTAAGCCCGGCCGCCCTGGAGGCCCTCCAGCGCCACGGTTTTCCAGGCAATGTTCGCGAACTGAAAAATACGATCGAACGCGCGCTGATTGAAAGTGGCGGCGCTTCCATCGAGTCCGAGCATCTCGGTCTGCCCGACGCCCCAACGCATCCGGTCCCGGTGTCGCGCGTCCAGCGAGAACGAGCGGCGGAATCGCTGCCACTCAATCTGGCGGCGGCGGAAGACGTCCTCATCCAGCGGGCGTTGCAGCAAACAGGCGGCAACATTGCGGATGCCGCCCGGCTCTTGGGAGTTCACCGCACCCGCATCTACCGGAAGCTGGCCCAGGAGGGGTGGGAGGCGGGGCCGGCGGAGAAGGAGTGAGGGCCGTCAGCGTGTTCCAGATGTTTCACCCGCGACATCTGAAACACGTCACGAAAGAAACGGGGACGGCGCCGATCGTAAGAAAGGCCGTATTTAGGGGCCAATCTTCCTCTCGACCAAGCTGGCATGACGGTCGCTTGGGGGGCGGATGCAAGTTCATTAGCTGGCATTCCCACCTCCGAAATTTCTTCGATCATGACGGCGAACACGAAGTCTTCCTCCCACTCGCGGCCCACTTCTGCCCCGACCTCCCGGAACTCAGCATTTGTCGCGGCCGCCCTCTTCGGGGTGCTCGCGTGGTCGCCTCCTATCGGCTTACAGGCTCAAGAGGCCAACGAAGGCGAAATTCCCACGCCTCCTCCCGCGCCCTCCCGGGTCAACCTGTTGGTTAACTTCGAATTTGCCGACGCCTACCTGACCCCCCGCGGCATGATCGTTCATGACGACGGACTGGCCTTTCAGCCCCTCATCCTCGGGTTCGTCAACGTCTTCCAGTCCGACTCCTTCTTGAACAGCGTGACGTTGGTCGGCGGTGTTTGGAACGATTTCTCCAGCTCGGGAGTCTCCGAGCAACCGCCGTTCGGTAGCGAGCCCAAGACCCACTGGGTCGAGATCGATCCCATCGCCGGCGTTTCGCTCCGGATGTTCAAGCAGGTGAAACTCGACCTGACCTACACCGCGTTCAATATGCAGGTCCTGAGCATCCCCACCTCGCAACATCTGGAGGTCAAGCTCGGGCTGGACGACTCGCCCTGGCTCGGTCCCTTTGCGCTGAATCCCTATTTTCTCTACTGGGCCGAATTGACCGGCAAAGCCACCGCGGCCCAGGTGCCTTATCAGGTCTTTCTCAACGAGCCCGGTCCGTCCTCGAGCTATTACTTCGAACTGGGCATCACCCCGGGCTATACCTTCGAGTCGATCGGGCTGCGGGTGGAGGCGCCCCTGCGGATGCTCCTGCCCAATTCGGACTTCTATGGCGAATACTACGCGTCCAGCTCCACCGTGGGGCTTTATGAACTCGGGGTGAAAGCCACCATCCCGTTGAAATTCATCGCCCCGGGCTACGGCAACTGGAACTTCCATGTGGGTTTCCGCTTCCAGGACTTCGTGGATAAGAACCTGCAAGGGATGCAAGAGTTCAACGCCCCGGGACACGCCAAGTCCGACTTCACCCAGGTCTATGGCGGTATCGGCATCTTTTTCTGAACTGATCCCCCCTGCCCTTTTGTGTATGACCGTAGCCGACCAGGGGACGAATTTCTCACCGCATCTTAGTTAGCGAGTTTCCTTCGGAACTGCTTTCAGGAAAACGCCCATGAGCCTCACCCCTACCCTCCCTATCGAAGCCGAACCCTATCCCTTCGAGTTCGACCGGCAGCGGTGCGCACTGCTGATCATCGACATGCAGCGAGACTTTCTCGAGCCCGGTGGTTTCGGTGAAATGCTCGGCAACGACGTGTCGCAACTGCGCCGGACCATCGAACCCAACCGGCGTCTCCTGTCCGCCTGGCGCCAAGCCGGCCTGACCGTCATTCATACCCGGGAGGGACACCGTCCCGACCTCAGCGATTTACCTCCTGCCAAGCGGGTCCGCGGCCGAAGCAAAACGTGCATCGGCGATGTCGGCCCCATGGGGAGAATCCTAGTCCGCGGCGAGGCGGGACACGACATCATACCCGAATTGTATCCACTGCCCTCCGAGCCCGTGATCGATAAGCCGGGCAAAGGCGCTTTCTATGCCACCGATCTTCATTCGATCCTGCAACACCGGGGTCTCACCCAGTTGGTCGTAACCGGGGTGACGACCGAAGTCTGCGTCAATACCACCGTCCGGGAGGCCAACGACCGTGGCTACGACTGCCTCGTCCCGGAGGACTGCGTGGGTTCGTATTTCCCCGAGTTCCAGGAGATGGGATTGAAGATGATCAAAGCCCAGGGAGGCATCTTCGGCTGGGTGACCCATTCCGACCGGATTCTCGCCGTCCTCCCCTGAATATATCCCCTTCCCCTGCACCATTCCTCAAGCCATCCCCATGAACACCGCCACGCTGACCTCACCCAAGATCTGGGTGCCCGGAGATTGGAATGCCTTCTTCGGCTTCGGGACCAACATCCTGGTCAACTTATTGACCCTCACGGCGCTGCTGCGCTTCGTGTTGAAAATGCCGGACGACCTCGTCTTTGGCCGGATCCTTCCGGCAACCGGGCTCATGCTCTGCCTCTCCACGCTCTATTATGCATGGCTGGCCTATAAGCTGGCCAAGAAGACGGGGCGGAATGACGTCTGCGCGCTGCCCTCGGGCATCAGCGTGCCTCACATGTTCGTGGTGACCTTCGTCATCATGCTGCCGATCTCGCTCAAGACCGGCGATCCGATCAAGGGCTGGGAGGCGGGACTGACCTGGGTATTCATCCAGAGCTTTGTGTTGATGATCGGCGGGTTTGTGGCGCCCTGGATTCGACGGATCACCCCCCGCGCCGCGCTGCTGGGAACCCTGGCCGGCGTTTCCATCACGTTCATTTCCATGCGGCCGGCGCTGGAGATGTTTCTGACGCCGGTGATCGGGCTGGTGTGCTTTGCCATCATCCTCCTGAGCTGGTTTGGCGGCGTCCGCTACCGCGGTGTTCCCGCCGGCCTGATCGCCATCGGTGTGGGCACGGCCATTGCCTGGGGATCGACGGCGCTGGGGCTCAATTTTGGCGGCTTGACACTCCAGGGGGTGAGCGAGGCGCTGACGAACTTCGGTTTTCGGGTGCCGCTGCCGGTGGTGGGACATGTGTTCTCCGGGTTTGAATTCCTGGGCATCCTGCTCGTCACCGCGATTCCCTTCGGCATCTACGATCTGGTCGAGGCCATCGACAACGTGGAAAGCGCCGCGGTGGCCGGAGACAGCTTCCCCACCACACGCGTTCTCACGGCGGACGGCGCCGTCAGCCTGGTGGGGTGCCTGATGGGAAATCCCTTCATCAATGCGGTGTACATCGGACATCCGGGCTGGAAGGCGATGGGCGGTCGTATTGGCTATTCCGCGGCCACGGGCCTGCTGGTCATTCTGCTGTGTTGGTTCGGCACCATTTCGCTCATGCTGGCGGTGATTCCTGCCGTGGCGATCCTGCCGATCCTGCTCTACATCGCGATGCTCATCGGGTCGCAGGCGTTCCAGGAAACTCCCAAGGCGCATGCGCCCGCGATCGTCCTGTCGTTGGTGCCGCACCTGGCCAATTGGGCCATCACCTTGATCAACGGCGCGCTCGCCGCGGCCGGCACCGTGATGCCCGCGCTCACCCCGGAGCAACTGGCGAGCCTCGAATCTAAGATGCGCAATGAGGGAGTGCTTTACCATGGACTGCAGGTCCTGGGAGGCGGCTCGATCTTGGGAGGATTGATCCTGGGGGCGATCGGGGTCTGTGTCATTGACCGGCAGTTCTTCAAGGCGGGCGGCTTCGCCTTGGCAGGCGCGATCCTGACGTTCTTCGGGTTTATGCATGGCGAACGAATCGGCCTCGGCCAGTCGCCGTTGGTGGCCGTGAGCTACGGGCTGGTCGCCCTTCTGTTCGTGGCCTGCGCCAAATTCGCCACCGTTCCCGCTCCCGTCACCCACCTGGCCGAGGAACCTCATCACGGAACCGAGGGGGCAACGGCATGAAGCGCTTCGTGGATGCCGAGCCCTATCCCTGGCCCTACGACGGTGATCTGCGCCCGGACAACACCGTGGTGTTGGTCATCGACATGCAAACCGACTTCTGCGGCCCGGGCGGCTATGTGGACAAGATGGGTTACGATCTCTCGCTGACCCGTGCCCCCATCGGCCCCATCCAGCGAGTTCTGGCCGCGGCCCGACAGGCAGGGTTTCACGTGATGCATACCCGGGAGGGCCATCGGCCGGATCTGGCGGACCTGCCGGCAAACAAACGGTGGCGGAGTCAGCGCATTGGGGCGGGCATTGGCGATCCAGGACCGTGCGGAAAGATTCTCGTTCGGGGCGAGCCTGGCTGGGAACTCATCCCGGAGTTGGCGCCGTTACCCGGCGAGACCGTGGTGGACAAGCCCGGCAAGGGTTCGTTCTACGCCACCGATCTCGACCTGCTGCTGCACCGCCGCGGGATTCAGAACATCGCTCTGGCCGGCATCACGACCGATGTCTGCGTCCACACGACGATGCGCGAGGCCAATGACCGCGGATACGAATGCCTGCTGCTCTCCGATTGCACGGGAGCGACCGATCACGGCAACCACCTGGCGGCGCTGAAGATGGTCAAGATGCAAGGAGGCGTGTTTGGCGCGGTGGCGGATTCGGCGGCATTCGTGCGAACGATCACCAGCGCCGTTCCTCCGTGAACGCCTTTCGAAGCTCGGAACCACAGGACCAACGGTCAGCCGTGACCTCCGTCGTCCTTCTTCTGTTATCGGTCGTCCGCCCTCAGTTCGGAGGCCGCCTCTGCCTCGGGTGCCCCGGTCGAACCTTGGCCCACGACGCTGGACGCTTCCGCCGCGCCCGACTCCGGACCCACTCCACCCTTCCCCGGCAGGTTCGCGGCTTTGCTGCCCCGGTTCCTGCCAGTAGCCTCCGTTTCATCGTGCCTGACTCAACCCCTTCCGATCCCTCGCCCTATCTCCGCGTCGAACTTAGCGACCTCTTTCATCTGGCCTCCCAGCCGGAGCGGATTCCCTGGCAGCCGTTCCGGGAAGGGGTGGAGATCCACCGGCTGTATGGCGACGGCCTCACCGGTCCGACCGCGGCGCTGTTGCGGTTTCGTCAAGCGGCCTGCATTCCCTTGCACGTTCACGCCGGCTACGAACACATCCTGGTGTTGACGGGCTCCCAGCGGGATCAAAACGGACCCGCCATGGCGGGAACCCTGATCATCAATCCACCGGGAACCCGTCACCGCGTCTTCGGTGAGGCTGGCTGCATCGTGCTGGCCATCTACGAGAAGCCGGTGGTGTTCCTTGAACCGTCCGCCGAAACGACGCTTCCGACGCCGTCATGAATGAATCCGGCCCGGTCTTCCTCGCGGTCAACGGAACGTTGATGCGCGGTTTGGAGCTCAATCCCAACCTCCTTCGCGTCGGGGCGACGTTTGTGCGCGAAGACACCACCGCGCCGGAATACCGGATCTGGTCCATTGGCGACCGGCATCCGGCAATGCTGCGGTTTCCCGGCGGTGGCGCGGCAGTCGCCTTGGAAGTCTGGTCGGTGCCCCGGACGGGTCTGGCGGCGGTGTTACTGGCCGAGCCGCCCGGACTGAGCATCGGCAAAATCGTTCTCGCCGATGGAACGGAAGTGTTGGGCGTTTTGGGGGAACCCTGGCTCTGCGAAGGTCAGCCCGAAATCACCCGCTTCGGCGGCTGGCGTGGTTACCGGGCCCGCTGAACGGGTTGGAGCTAAGCCAACGACGCAGTGGGGAACCGCTAATGAACACCAATGGACACGAATCAACTTGTGGAATGGCGTTGGTCGTCGGTCACCGATCGCTGCGAACAGGCTCCCTCCTCCCGCCTGGCTAGCATCGAAAAGCCCGGCGTGCCCGGGTCTCATCGTGAACGCTCGTGGGAATTAGGAACTACGGGATGCCTTGGAACGCTTGCCTCTGTTTCGGGGCGCTGCCGGACCTGGGGTCTGCTGCCAAAGGCGAAATCCGCCTAGAAAGGCATTATCATTGTCCCCGGCGCGACAGCCCGGAGGCAATTCCTTCAATTTCTTCACGTTGCCGCCACCGAGGACGATGTCGTTCGGTTCCAAGGCCGCCGCCAGCGCGACCACCACTTTGAACACCTCCTTGCGCCACTTCCGCTTCCCCATCCGTTCCAATCCGCGGATGCCGACGTAATCTTCGAACGTGGCCTTTTTGTAAGGCAGATGCGCCAATTCCATCGGCTCCAGGATTCCCTCGACCACCATGCAGGACCCGAGTCCGGTGCCCAATCCGAGGAACAGCATTTTGCCGCCCTCGTAGCTGCCGAACGCTTGCATCGCGGCATCATTGATCACCTTGACCGGCCGGCCAAAGGCCTGGGCGAAGTCGAAGCCCACCCAGCCCTGGCCGAGGTTGTGCGGCTCGGCCACGGGGCGCCCCCGCAGGACGAATCCCGGATACCCCATCGAAATGACATCGTACTTCCAGTCCTTGGTCGCTTTGCGCACCAAAGAAACCAGGCGCCGGGCCGACAGTTGCGGTCCGGATGGAAATTCACGGCGTTCCTCCTGGCCGGTGGCCAGGAGCTTCACGTGCGTGCCACCGACGTCGATGACCAGGACTTGGAGGGGGTTCATGCGATGGAAAATTCGGACCGCGAGAGAAGACGCGTCCCTTGCGTCCTTGGCAAGTCGGGGGCGGGACGAGTTCGGCTCGGGGGGTGCGTCTTAAAGTTGTCCTTAAAGCCGCGGGCCGCACCCAAAGAGCAGTCCATCGCCTTCCGCAAGCTCCAAAA
>CAYYSX010000097.1:0-19796 GCA_964474315.1 uncultured Verrucomicrobiota bacterium
TGAAGCACCTCCACCCGATCCAGTCCAAACGTCAGTAGCGAGCGGTTCTTCGCGATGAAGTCCCGGTGGGAATCGGCGAGAGAATCGGTCGGTATGACCGTGAGAGGCTGGTTGGTGGCCTCCGGGGTCGCGGCGTCTTGAGCCACGAGTGAGACCCCAAGGATGAGGCACAATCCGAAGGTCCAAAGGCGGAGGAACCACTCAAGGTAGCAAAATCGTTTCATGATCAAAAAACGGGCGCAGGGGTAACGGTCGTATCACCGAATGGCAAGGCGGATGGCCCTCCGCTTCACGAAGCACGGGGTCTGGGGCAGGCCGCTCTCGGGGAAGGCCACCATGGCCGGCCAAGCAGTCGGGCGCAGACGGGGAGCGGCAACCAACAAAAAGGCGCCTCCGTCACCGGAGGCGCCTGTCGAACCGGAGTCTCCGCTCCGGTACCGGACCGTTAGTAGGTCGTTGTGGCTTCGTACTCCTCGATCGGCGCACGGAAGCCATCGATGGTCACAATCGCCTTCTGATAGGCTTGGCCGGCGCTCACCGCCTTACCCGTGAAGGTATAGGTGATGGACTGGCGGCCGCCGAGACGAGGCACGGTCGGGAAGGTGATCTTCTTGCCCGCGATGGTGCCTTGCGGCGAGTTCACCAGATCGATCTCGGTATCCGACTCGGCCACGGCAGCGATGTTGACCAGATCCGCATTGCCCTGATTGGTGATGCGGATGGTATAGACGGTCTCGCTACCGACGGGGATCGGATCCGGATCATCAACGAACTCCACGAGCACGCCCGCGACACCCTTCCAAACGGTGCAAGCTTCGGCGCTTTCGCGGAGTCCCGCAGCCGTAGCTACCGCCGTATTGCACCAGGTTCCGATCTGGTCGGAGGTGAGGGTCAAGGCCAGTTCCTTGGATTCGCCCGCCCTCAAGGTACCGATATTCCAGGTCGCCGTATTGCCCGCCACGCTGGCCCCTGGGGCGCTCACAATGCGGGTCTGAGCCGGCGCGGTGTCGGTGACGATGGTATTCTCCAGCGTGGTGTCGCCGGTGTTGGAAACCACCAGCTTGTAGTCCGCCTGGCGACCGAGGAACTGCTCAGGCGTGCCGGTCTTCACCAGCTTGATCCCCGGCTTCACGACCGTGGTGCAGGCGTCATCCTCTACGCTCGGGGCATTGGCGGCGGAAGCGACGGCCACGTTGCAATGCCGCCCGCGTTCGGCCGCCTTCAAGGTCACCGGAATGGTCCGCGATCCGCCCGGAGGCAGGTCTCCCACGGTGAACGGAATCTCACGCGGTCCACCCAGGCCGGCCGGCACCTTGTCGGTGACGGTCACGCCCTTGGCGACGGCCGTTCCGATGTTCCTGATCACGATGTTGTAGGCCACGTCGCTCCCAAGATTGGCGGTTTCTGGTCCGCTCTTCTCGATGGCGAGCTGCGGCCGGCCCACGACGGTTTGAGCACAAACCCGCGGATCCGCCTTGATGGTGGCGCACGCGGTGAGCGTGCCTTCCTTTTCCGCTTTGAGGGTGACCCGAATCACCTTGGATTGCCCGGCATCCAGGTTCCCCAAATTCCAGGTCAACTGGTTGCCCGCGACACTGGCCTGGGGTTCGGCGGAAACGAACGAGGCCCCCTCGGGGATCGCGTCGGTCACGACCACGTTACCGACACAGGCGACCGCGGTGGATTGGAGTTCGTAGGTGAAATTCTCCCCAAATCCGACTTCCGCCGGGAAGGCCTTGGTGAGTTGGATGAGCCCGGTATTGACCGATGAACAGTGGCCCGCGGCCAAAGCGGTTCTGGCCGGGACGCCTCCAGGACCGCTAATGACGACCGTAGGATTCGCCTGGGCCAGAGTGACGGGCGCTGGATTGTCCGCGAAAACGGACAACGTGCCGAGCGTAGCTGCTAAAAGCAGCCAGCGGGCGGGTTGTTTCAGGTGGAATGAGAACATACGTGTAGATGGTTGATGGTGCTTCGCAGACGGACGATCCATCCCGACCAAACCCTGTTCGACTCCGTGGTGGGCGGGTTGCGCGCCCGCCCATGAGCCAACCTAGGGCCTGTCGTTAGGTCGAAATCCGGGGCGAGGAGTGGCATTAGGGGCCAACTATGTCAAGCACCCGCACAGCGTCCCAAACGTCCGAGGCGGCAGTCTGGCAGGAGCTTGGCGGTTCTCCGAGGTATCTCACGAGCCCGGATTTTGGCGTTGCCCCCCCTGGATCCCCCGCCCAGCTTCAGGGGGTGAACTGGGTGACCATTTCCACGCTGTTCAGTCCGGCGGAAGCGGAACTGCTGCGCTCCCGCCTCGAGGCGTCGGGATTCCTCGTCACGTTGCGCAACATGGGCGCCGCTCTCGCGATCGGCGGATACTCCATGTCCACCGGCGGCATCTGGGTACAGGTACCCGAGGACCAGGAGGAAGATGCCAGAAAACTTCTTTCCGAATCGGTCCCGGCGGACGAGGAATGAGCTCTCGGATCCCTTGGGCTCGCTTGGAGCGTCAGTTGCTGCCTGAGGAATTCAGCCGGGCAGCGGCCGTTTGCCAGGCTCATTCCGGAGACAAGTGGTACGCCTCCCATCTGCCAGAAGCCGTCGCCCGGCCCCAGTCCGCCCAGGCCGTCGCCCGCATTCTCGCCTTCGCCCATCGGCACGGCGTACCGGTCACACCCCGGGGTGCCGGATTCGGCTATGTTGGGGGATGTGTGCCCTCCCAGGGAGGCATCGCACTGTCGCTCGCGCGGATGAACCGCATCCTGGAGATCTCCCGAGCCGATTTTGTAGCAGTGGTTCAGCCCGGGGTCATCACGGGCCGGTTACAGGCGGCGGTGGAACGGAAGGGACTTTTCTACCCACCCGATCCAGCCAGTCGCCATGATTGCAGCCTGGGCGGCAATATCGCGACCAATGCCGGTGGCCCACGCTGCCTGAAATACGGCGTGACCCGCGACTATGTCCTCGGGCTAGAGGTCATTCTAGCGGACGGGACCGCCATTCGCCTCGGGGGAAGAACCCACAAAAACAAGACGGGTTTTGATCTCCACCGGCTCTTTGTGGGGAGCGAAGGCCTGCTGGGCGTGGTCACCGAAGCGACGTTGAAACTGATCCCCAAACCACCCTTCCGCGCCTGCCTCGGCGCCGGTTTTGCCCAGGTCCGGCCCGCGGCACGGGCGATTCGATCCATCTTTGCGGCGGGCTTCCTTCCCAGCGCGCTCGAAGTGGCCGACGCCTATACCCTTCGGGCGGCAGAACGTCGCACTGGCTCCCGGCTCCTGGCCGGATGCGGCGCCCATCTCATGGTCGAACTGGACGGCCATGAGGCCAGCGTGCGAAGGGAGGTGAAGGCCTTGGCGAACCTCCTCGAAACCCAAGATGCCGTCTTTGTGCAACGCGGTTTGGGTGAGGACGGATGCGAACGGTTCTGGGGCCTGCGCCGGGAGTTCAGCTACAGTCTGCGGGATACCGGCCTGACCAAATTGAATGAAGATGTCGTGGTTCCCCGGGGCCGCATCGAGGACTTGTTCCGTCTGACCGCAGCCCTGCAACGCCGGCATCGCCTTCCGCTAGCCTGCTTTGGCCACGCCGGTGACGGAAACATTCACGTCAACGTGATGCATGATGCATCCGATGCTGGTGAGCGGCGGCGCAGTGAGGCCTGTCTGGACGACCTGTTCCGCGGGGTGCTCGCCCTGGGGGGCGCCCTGACCGGTGAACACGGGATCGGCCTCGCCAAACTGCCCTGGTGGCCCGACGCGGTGTCACCCGCCGCGCGTCAACTTCATCAACAGATCAAGGATGCTCTGGATCCCAAGGGGATTCTGAATCCGGGAAAGTTCCTTGGCCCCGCTCGCCCTCATTCCCTTCCAGGGCCGGTCAGAACGTGATGCCGAACGTGGTGGACAACTGCAGGTCGTTGTTACTGACGCCCGGGGCCGGCTTCGAATCGTATTCGTTGACCAGGTTGAAATTGAAGGTGACGGGTTTGAACAACGGCACGCTGAACGTCACTCCGAAGCGAACGGTATAGTCGGACAGATCTTCGACGGCCGGGGTGAAGCCAAGATTCTGGGTGACGCTGACATCCTTGCCCAGCTTGGTGGTCAGGTTCTCCGCCAGACGAATGGCGATGTTCTCCCGGTCAGAGGTGGTTTTGAAATTAAAGAACTGATACTGGCCGCCGGTTTCTCCGGCGACGACCAGTCTGGGGCGGTCGATAAACCGGTAACCCATTCCGGAGCCCATCGAGTATTCCACATTGATCTGTCGGATCTCATCGTAGCCGGCGCCGCCTTGGCCGTAGGTGTACAATCGGCGGTTGTCGCGCAGATTCACGTCCACCTGTACGTCTCCCGCCATGCGATTGGCGTTCACCACCCCGTCCGCCACGCCATAGTTGACATTATAGGTCACCGTGGACGTGGTACGGCCCCAATTTTTAACCGCTCGGGCGTTCCCCAAGACCGCATACCGCTCCGCCGTGCCGAAGCCCATGTTCGCCCCCACTTGAGCGTTACCATGCCAGTTGGTCCAAACGCCCGTAAACCAACCCGGCAGCCAATTCGCTGCGATCGCCGGCGCGTTCGTGGCGACCACCGAATCCACGGGCGCTGCCGGGGCCGCGGGAGGCGGTGCTGGGTCGGGTGGCGCGGGAACGGGAGTCGCCGCCACGGGTTCTTCGGGTTCCGGAGCAGCCGGTTCTGGAGGATCCGTTGGGGCAGGCGTCGCGGTCGAGGCTGCCAACGCGGCCACGCTGACCACCCGATCCACCTGTTCGCGCGGGATGACGATGCGTCCGGTCACGGCCGACCGCAGGATAATCCGCCGGTCGTTTTCAGAAGTGATCTCTCCGGTCAACCGGTCGCCGTTCTTTAGAAAGACCACCATCGGTTCGGCCCCGACCACCCCCCAGGCGGTCGCCAGGAGCAGCAGCCAGCACCACCACCCGAATTCATGGCTGCTTCGGCGTCTGAACCTCATTCGTCTCCGTCGTTGCCCCGTCCAACACCGGCGGGTTATTGGTGATGGACGCTCCCTCCGGCGGCTTCGGCAGGTCGCCAGAATACGGCCGGCGAACCGCTCCGAAGACGCGGACTTCTCCCTCATCATTCACGCGGAGTTCCGGCCGGCCGGCCGAATCACCCACCCAAAGCTGACGAAGTGTCAAGGTGCCATCCGGCAGCAGAATGTGGTACAGGTAATGCTCGCTGTCCGCGCGGTGGAACACATGAAATCGCGTGTCGCGGTCCACCAACCATTCCGGGCGATCGAAGGAAACGGTGGTGCCCAGGGGAATCACCTTGAGGGCGTGCGCCTCCTCCGCATCCGTGACCTGCGCGTAGAGCTGGACCTTCCGGAGAAACGCCGCCCGCAGGAGAACGAATTTCCGGCGTTCCACCGTTCCATCCGCATGCCGGTAACCTACCTCCCTCGGCTCGCTCAGCTTCACGCCCGAGACGATTTCGAACTTCTGCGGGGCGGACGCCACTTCTTCGCCGTCCGGCAGTCGCACGGAGCCGAACACCCGGTACACCCCAGGGGTGGTGATGGAAAACAGCGGCGTCAGATTGAACCGCAGCGTGCCGCGGGTGGCCTGTTCCAAGGTGAATTCTCCGGTCTCCGGCAGATCGGCCAGCTTGCTGGCCACCCGGCCCCGCAGGTCCTCCACCATCAATTGAATCCAATGCGGATCCTGTCCCAGGGTGAGCGGACCGCCCGTGAAGTTGGCCATGCGAACGCCGATCTCGATATCTTCGGCCGGCAGGAATATCTGGCGATCCATGAGAAGGTCCAAGTCCACCTGAGCCCACGCCGACCAAGCGAGGACCGGCGCGGCCAGGAGAGCGGCGAGACGAGTCATGGCGGCGAGTCTAGGCACGCGTCGTCTCCCGGCAAGGCGCGCGGTGCAGACCGGCCAACACCGCCTTCACGACTTCCTCGGGGGAGATCCGGCGCAGGCAGGCCAAAGGTTCTGACCAATGGCATTCCGGCTTCTGGCACGGAGCACAAGGCAACTCCGTCTGCAGAATCAAATGACCGGGTCCGTAAGGACCGGTCAGGGCCGGATCGGTAGGACCGAACAGGCCGACCACCGGTCGTCCCAACGCCGCGGCCACATGCATGGGGCCGGTGTCGTTGGTCACCATCAGCACACAGAGACGAAGCCATTCGACCATCTCCGGCAGCGACAGCCGGCCGGTCAGGTCCAGGCACCGCGGGCCGCCCGCGGCGCTGATCGTCGCCCCCAAGGACTGTTCCTGGTGGCTTCCCAACACCACGAGCCGAAGCCCGGGATCGGCCGCGAGGAGCTGCCGCGCGAAGACGGCAAAGGCTTCGACCGGCCAACGTTTGTTCCTCCAGCGCGCCCCCGGTTGCAGCGCCACCCAGCGCGCCGACAAATCCGGACAACGCGCCGCCACGGTGGCGGCCACGTCCGGCCGGCGCGGCAGCCACTCGAAATCGAAATGCACGGGAACCTTCAGTTGACGCAGCACTTCCAGATACCAATCCACCGCGTGCGCGCTGGCCCCGGGACGGGAAACCGCCACATCGAAAAACGCCGGAGCCGCTTCCCGTCGATCATCCAATCCGATGCTCATACCCCCCTTGGCCAACCAACTCACCAGCGCGCTACGGGCGAGGCTTTGCAGGTCGATGATCCAGTCGAACCGGAGGCGCCTCAATCGGCGGATCTCGGAGAACGCCAGCGGGAACCCCTCGATCCGTCCCCACAAGCGCCGGTCAAACGGGATCACCTGCGTCAGATCCGGATCCCCCTCCAACAAGGGCACCAATTCCCGATTGAGCCACCAATGAATCTCGGCCCCCGGCCAATGACGCTTGAGGAGCCGCGCCACCGGCAACGCCTGGACCACATCCCCCAGCGAGCTGGGCTTGAGGATGAGAATCTTCATCGCGCCGGGTTCCGGACGCCCGCCGCGTCCTCTCGCCCCAGGTCGAGTCCCGACTAACGTCCCACGGCCAGCCGGGCGGCCAGTCGTTCGGGAAGACCCGCCGCCCGAATTTTCTGCTGGGCCTCGGCAATCGGGTAGTCGAGCCGCCGGAGCTCGATATTTTGCTGGGCGAGGTCGTACACCACGTAGGCGGCCTTGGGATTGCCATCCCGCGGCTGGCCCACACTGCCGACGTTGACAAAATATTTTTTCCCCGGCTCAACGCGAAACTTGGAATAGGTGCCACCCCGCACCCCAGTATCCCGAATGAACGCCAAAGGGACGTGGGTATGGCCGAAGAAACAGACTTGCGTGTGCTGATAGGTAAAGCTGGCCGCCGCCTCCAGCTTCTCGAAGACGTAACCCCAGCGCTGAGGCACATCCAGCGTGGCATGGACGATGGTGAAATTGGCCACCAACCGCTGATACTTCAGCTCCCTCAGCCAGCGCCGGTCCTCATCCGTCAACTGCGCCCGCGACCAGTTCACCGCCTCGGCCGCCGCGTCATTGAACCCCTCGGGATCTTCATCCACGCCGATGTACTCGTCATGGTTCCCCTTGACCGTGGGAATGTTCATGGACCGGACGATGTCCAGGCACTCCTTGGGATTGGCCCCGTAACCGACAATGTCCCCCAGGCAGACGACGTGGGTGCAGCTCTGTTGTTTGATGTCGTCCAACACCACCTGGAACGCGTCCAGATTGGCGTGGATGTCGGCAATAATGGCGTACTTCATCGGTGTCAGGACGTGATCCCGAAACCGCGGAACTCACCGCTGGCGTCGGCCCAGGTCACCACTTCGTTGCGAATAAATCCGTTTAGTCCGCTGTGTCGAATGGCTTTGCGAAATTCGTCAAGTTCCCGCTCCTCCCCTTCGGCGACCAGCTCGACCCGGCCATCGGGAAGGTTGCGGATGACTCCGGTGACCTCGTAACCAGCCGACACCTCCCGGGCCTGGTAGCGGAATCCCACTCCCTGGACCCGGCCGGTGTAATAAACCTGCATACGACGGCGGCTCATCGAATGAAAACTGGAGGTCACGACGTAAAGAACTCACGAACTTTCGGTCGCGGACAGGCCGCGGAATAAGCCATATCCGTGCCGGGTGAGGCAAGGTTTTGTTCCCTGATTGGGTCGCCGGAGGCGTATCTTGAAATTGTCCACATAAAGCCGCGCGCCAAGCCCCCAAAGCGGCCCATCCCTTTCCTCAAGCTCCAAGCTCCAAGCTCCAAGTTCCAAGCTCCAAAGAAGTTCCAAAGACCCAAGCTCCAAACATCTGGGTTCGGCTCGAACCGTCCCTGGGAGCGAGGTTTTTGGGCGGGCCAGGGCGCTTGGATGTTGGAACTTGGAGCTTCTTTGGAGCTTGGCGCTTGGCTTTTGGAGCTTTCCTCCCCCCATCGCCGTGGCGGTAGGGACCCACCCAAGATGCCCCGGCATACCGGGGTTGCCGGATAACACCACCGCTTCAATATGGCTTAGAACATCCGGTCCAGCCGACTGGGAGGACGGGCCTTTTCCCAGTAACTTCCCGTCGCGGGATCGCGGTGGAGCCGCAGCAGGTCACGTCCGGTCATCCGAACCACTGCCCCCACCGGAATCACCACCACGACAAAGCAAACCGCCAGCAGAACTCCGCCCACCAGCCGGCCCAGGGCGTGTCCGAGGCGCATGCCAACGCGGTACACGGGTCTCAACGCGGATGGAAATGCTGCTGCCGCCACCACCAGCAGGAACACCACGCCCCCCAGTCCAAGGGGGACCGAAGTCCACCCCCCACGCCAGACCAGCAGCAGGAGCAGCAACAAGAGGGCTCCCGCCAGGCCCAGCCCGAACTTCCGCCATTCGCGCGGGTCTTCCTTGAGCCGGAGAGGAATCATCAGTCCGGGGCCAACGGTACGGGCCGGCGCACGTCTCGGAGCGGCTGTCGTTTTCGGTCGAGGAGGAAATGCCCCACCAGCAGATAGTCCATTTCCGTGTTCATGAAGCAACGCCACGCATCTTCCGGCGAGCAAACCACCGGCTCACCACGGACATTGAATGACGTGTTCACCACCACCCCACACCCCGTCCGGTCGGCAAAAGCGGAAATGAGCCGGTGAAACAAGGGATGCGTTTCGGCACTCACGGTCTGGATACGCGCCGAGTAGTCCACATGCGTGATCGCCGGCAACGTGGACCGAATCTGCCGGACCCGCTCCGGTCCCACTTCCGCTCCGGTCGGGGGTCGGCGCAGCTCCGGCCGAAGAGGAGCCACCAGCAGCATGTAGGGGGAATCGGTGTCGAGTTCGAAGTACTCTCCCACCCGTTCCCGCAAGACCGCCGGAGCAAAGGGGCGAAAGGACTCCCGGAACTTCACTTTGAGGTTCATCACGCTCTGCATCTTCGGGGAGCGGGGATCGCCCAGAATGGAGCGGCACCCGAGGGCCCGCGGCCCGAACTCCATCCGCCCCTGCACCCAACCCACCACGTATTCCTCCGCCAACAGCCGCGCGCCGCACGCCACCAGCTCGGTATCATCGGCCATCCGCTCATAAACCGCTCCTTCTCGCCTCAGCACCGCCTCGATTTCCTCATCCGTAAAGGCCGGACCCAACATCGCTCCTTGCATGGCGTCTCCCGGCTCGGGCGCCTCCCGGGCGTGGTCCCGAAACCACGCCGCCAACGCCGCTCCCAAGGCGCCGCCCGCATCTCCCGCCGCTGGCTGGATCCAAAGCCGGGAGAATCCCACCTCGCGAAGGAGGCGTCCGTTGGCCACGCAGTTGAGCGCCACGCCTCCGGCCAGACACAGGTTCGGCAGCCTGGTCAATTCTCGGGCGTGATGCGCCAACCGGAGCATCACCTCCTCGGTCACCAACTGGATGGACCGCGCCACATCGCAATGCCGCTCCGTGATCGGATCCTCCGGCCCCCGCGGTGGCCCGCCCAACAGCTCATGGAAACGTTCACCGGCCATCCGGTCGCCCCACAGAAAATCGAAATACTCCAGGTTCAGCCAGAACGAACCGTCGGGCTTGAGATCGATCAGCTCCCGTCGGATGGCCTCGGCATAGCGGGGTTCGCCATACGGAGCGAGTCCCATGAGCTTGTACTCGCCGGAATTGACCCGGAATCCGCAGTACGCGGTGAAGGCCGAGTAGAGCAGTCCCAGGGAATGGGGGAACCGAAGTTCCTGGAGCAGCTCAAGCTGGTGACCCTGTCCCCGTCCGACCGTGGTCGAAGCGTATTCACCGACGCCATCCACCGTCAGGATGGCCGCCTCGGAAAACGGAGAGGGGAAGAACGCGCTCGCAGCGTGGGCTTCGTGATGCTGGGTAAAGCCGACCACGCAGTCCGGCCGAAGACCGGGAAGCTCCTCCCGAAGGGTCCCCCGAAGATTCAGCTTGCCCGCCAGCCAGCCGGGGACGTTCCGGACGAATCCACGCAAGCCCCGCGGCGCGATCGCAAGGTAGGTCTCGAGCATCCGGGAAAACTTGAGGATCGGCTTGTCATAAAAAACCACCGCCTCGAGCTGCTCCAGACCGATCCCGGCCTGAGCGAGGCAATACGATACCGCGCGCCGCGGAAACTCTTCCTCGTTTTTTCGTCGAGTAAACCGCTCCTCCTGGGCCGCCGCCACGATGACGCCCTCCCGCACCAGGGCCGCGGCGGAATCATGGTAAAACGCGGAGATGCCCAGGATATGACGCATCAGTCTCTCACATGAACGGATACATGAAGGGGGCGAGGGCCGGATTGGCGCTGAAGAGGACGAGGACCGCCAGGAGGAGCAGCACCACCACGAGGGGAATCAGCCACCACTTCTTTTCTTCGCGGAGAAAGGCCATCAGCTCGCGGAGCAACTGCCACATTCCCGCTTCCTCTATCCCGATGGCATCCGACCGGCAAGGCATTGATGTCACCTCTCCGTCCAGCGGGCGGGCAGCACCAACGAAAAGGCCGTCCGGAATCCGGACGGCCTGGTCCTCGCCGGCCCGTGTCAGGAGTGGAACGACTTCCCGCACCCGCAACTGCTCTGGGCATTCGGGTTGTTGATCTTGAAGCCGCCCCCCGTGAGTTCATCGCTGAAATCAATGATGGCCCCCCGGAGGTAATTCGCGCTGAACGGATCCACCACCACGCCTACTCCCTGATATTCGGCCAGGAGGTCGTCTTCGCGCTTCTCGTCGAACACCATGCCGTATTGCAGGCCCGAACAGCCTCCGGCCTCCACGAACACCCGCAGATGTCTGCCGGCATTCTCCGGATCGCCCGCGATCATTCCGGAAATTTGCCGCGCCGCGTTCTCGGTGAGGGTCACCACCGATACGGCGGCCGGCGTGGGCGAAGGAGCTTCGGAAGTTACTGAACTCATGGCGAATCAAACTATGGACCGCGCAACGGAGTGTCAACCGACGGGCCGACGGGCGAGAGGTCGGGGTCCATCTCGAATTGGTTCTTAAACGGCGGACCGAACCCCAGCTCCCAATCCCCAGCTCCAAATCCCAAAGAAACTCCCCCCTCCGCCTTCCGGAAAAATTGACGCGACGCCCCCAACCTCTCCCAGATAGGAATACCGTTTGCGCCGCATGACTTACTTCGACCACAACGCCACGGCCCCGTTGTTGCCCCTGGCCCGTGAGGCATGGCTGCGCGCCAGCGAACAATTCATCGGCAACCCCTCCAGTCCCCACCGCATCGGAGGGCGGGCGGCCGCCGCTCTGGAGGACGCGCGCGAACGCCTCGCCCGGCTCATCGGTTGCCGGGCCGATGAACTGGTGTGGACCTCCGGCGCCACCGAAGCCAACAACCTGGTTCTCCATCACTTCTCCCGATGCTTGCCCGCGGAGGCCGAGGTCTGGATCTCCGCCCTCGAGCATCCCTGCGTGACCGAGTCGGCGCGTCATTACTTTGGCCCACGTCTGCGGTTCATTCCTGTGGACCGCCAGGGTCAGGTGGACTTCCACTGGCTGGTGGAGGAATTGGGAGAACGACGACCGGGGTTGATCGCCCTGATGGCGGCCAACAACGTCACCGGCGTCTGGCAACCCTGGCGGGAAGTTGCGGCCGTCTGCCGGGAATACTCGATTCCCTTCTTCTGTGACGCCGTGCAGTGGTTGGGAAAAGAGCCGGCCCGCGCCCTCGGGCAATGCGATTTCGTCAGCGGCTGCGCGCACAAGGTGGGCGGTCCGCGGGGGATTGGATTCCTGAAGTGTCCGGGCTTCGGCCGCCTGCATTCGCTGTTGCTGGGAGGACCGCAGGAGGACGGCCGGAGAGCCGGAACCGAGAACGTCGCAGGCGCGCTCGCGTTGGTCGCCACCTTGGAGGCGCGGGAAGCCCGCACGACCGGGCCCGACCGGGAAGCACGGAAGGCGTGGCGCACCCAGTTTGAGCACGCCATGTTGGAGGCCCTGCCGGGGTCCACCATTCTGGGACAAATCCACCCGCGACTCTGGAACACCGTGGCCGCCTTGATGCCGGAGGGCGACGCACCTCGTCGCTGGGTGATCAAGCTCGACAAACACGGCTTTGCCGTCTCGACCGGCTCCGCCTGTTCCAGCGGACGCGAAAGCCCCTCGTCCGTGTTGCTCGCGATGGGGCATCCACCGACGGAGGCCAGCCGCGTGTTGCGGTTCAGCAGTGGTTGGGAAACTACCGCGGAAGACTGGCAGGCGTTGCTAACCATCTTGAAGCGGGTCCACCAGGAGTTGAATTCAGCCGAAGAGGCCGAACGAGGGCAGCGGCACCATCAGGAGGTCTGTCCCATTGAAAAAGCCTGAGGATGCCAGAATGGAGGCTTGATCGCCAGACGACAGAACGCATCAGATGCGCTCCCCCTCGCCGCTTCCGTCCATTCCCCAAGCTTGAATTACCGACGCCGACGCATAGCGTTGGGTCACCGATGGACTCGGAACCTTGCGTCAAAATGCTGAAGGCGCTCGCGGATGAGACCCGCTGGAGGATTGTTCGTGAGTTGTTGGTCAAGCCAATGACCGTGAACGAGCTGACCGCCGAGATCGACGCGAACCAGTACAATGTCTCCAAACACCTGCGCATCCTGCGCGAGGCCGGCATTGTCGAGACCGAAAAGACCGGGATTCACGTGGAATGCCGGGTGGCCGACGCCTTCCGACAAAAGCTGAATCGAGGGGAAACCCAGCTCGACCTCGGGTGCTGCACCTTCCGTTTCGACCGCGCCCTCAAAGCCGTCGAATAGCGCGCCGAGTCCGGACCACCCGTCCGAAAGTCGCGGATCATCCTTGGAACCACTCCGGGTGTCCCGGCCGGATGGGCTCTCCATTCTTTCGACAGAGCGCCAACATTTTCGTCGATCGACGAAGAACAAGTTCTCCCGCTCGCCCCGCATCCGGATCCGGCGCTCGGTCAGATGGGCGAGGAGCTTCTCCGGCCAGCGTGCCTCCCGACGCGTCCCTTGGTAGTTGCCGTGTTGAAAGTAGTGCCCGGCCGGGATAGGGGGACGAGCCAATCGGTGACGTTGGGCCGGATCTTTGAGCGCATAAGTGTCGATCTTCCAGTTCCCCGTGATGATATTCACCACCGGATAGGGCGCCGGATTTCCCCAAAGAACTCGTTTCTTCGGCCCGTTCGAGTTGGAAAACCAAGGCAGAACCGTCCGCAGGAAGCCGGCCAGAAAAGCGAACTCGGTGGGGTCATAGTCACGGTTCCGAAACACCAGGAGAATCTCGCGCGGTTCCTCGCGGGCGAAACGACGGATGTCGGCGGAAAAACGTGGATCGGTGAAATGATAAATCGCCTCAGCGAAATCATTGAAGATCAGGAGGGCTGAGCTGTAGTGGACCGGACCGTGGAGGTAATTGATACCGTGGGGCATCCGGCGCTGCGGTCCCCACGGAATCTCCGGCACCGGAACCGATTTGGCGACCATCCCAGCCATGAACTGACCCACCTTCGTGATCATCACCTCGTCGGGATCGGGTTCGAACCGCGGATCACCGTGCCATTCGGTGGCCGGTGGTGTGCGGAAAAGGACATTGTCCTGCCAGATGGGGCGACCGGTCGCCGGATTCGTCCCCGTGACCCAGGGATGATCGGCGGTGAGCCAGCCCGACTTCATCGGCCGAAACTTGATGATGTCGAGGACATGCAGAATCCCATCGAAGTTGTGCAGGGTCATCCGGACCCACACGACGGGAACGGTCAGGTAATACCAGAGCCGCGCCCACCGGCTCTCCGGGCGCAAGGCCGCATCCCTCGCCGGCGAAGCGATCGGACGAGAGCCGGCAGTCGCTGGGAAGTTCGGCTTTTGGAGCTTTCGCCCCTGCTCCCCATCGCCGTCCCGGTAAGGACCGTGTCCAGATGCGCCGCCGCATCACTCGCCTTCAAATGCATACTTGCGCATATGTTCATGAATGCGGTAGTTCTCCTCGGCGTAAGAACACGGGTCATGCATTTCTCAAACGTCATTGGTGGAACAGGGCGCTGCTCGCGGTCCGGTCGGCTGGCCGATTCAACCCAAGAAACCCAGGGGAGGCGGGGCGGTCACTCCCGCCTCGGCTTCACCCTGATCGAGCTCCTCGTGGTGATCGCCATCATCGCCATTCTGGCCGGAATCCTCCTGCCCGCGCTCGCCCAGGCGAAGAATCGGGCCTACCTGACCAGTTGTCTCAGCAATCATCGCCAACTGGCCATGGCTGCCAATCTCTACATGGGCGACAACAATGATTTCACCCCGGCGGCCACCTACAACAACCTCGGCTCGGGCCTCTCACCCAAGGCCAACGGAAGACCGGTCGGATCCGACCTGGGAGGGGGGCGGCAGGTCTGGGACAGCAGCGGCGGAGCCCTCCAGAGGTACCTTGGAACCGGTTCGGAGAAGATCTGGCGCGATCCGGGTGCGGCGGCCGGCGGCAAGAAGGTGGATGACACGTGGCAGTTCGGGGGAGCCGATCCGTTCAGTGGATTCGGCCCCGATGACGTCTTCAGTCCCAATTATTTCTACATGGAGACCGTCGAGTGGATCGGACAGAGCCCCAGCTCCTCGTGGTTTCCTCAGCGTTGGGCCACCCGCAACATCGCCAACGTCAAGGCTTCAGCCATTTCTCTGGGCGCCTCCCAGACGCTCGTTTTTGTCGATGAGAGCACCACGCATCACAGCGGAAATGCGGACATTTATCAACGAAACTCCGAAAAAGTGCTCCCTCCCAAGAAAGACCGCGATCCCTTCTCCTATCTCGATGGGCACGTTGAAACGAAGATCTTTTCTGACTTGCGCGGCTATCTGTCGAGCCTTTCCGAGGCGATTCCCCAGATCCAGTTCGGGGTCAGTTTCGAAGGCACTCCGTTATGGCCCCTCCGGGACGATCTTCCGGAGCCCATCCGCTGAGAGTCCTGTTGGCGAAATCTCCTCCTCTCCTTCGTTCTCTTTTTCCGTTCCATCTCAATCTCACCGTTGAGAAACCACGGAGGAGCGGCGGTACCGAGGGGTACTCAGACCGCTTCTGCGATCAGGTCATAGTCCGTGTGGCCCACAATCCGGACTGGCGCGAACTGGCCGGCCGGCGGAGCGGCCCGCACGTACACCCGGCCGTCGATGTCCGGCGCGTCGGCTTCACCGCGGGCGATCCAGTAGTTGTGAGTTGAGGGCGGAGAGGCGGCGGAGGTTTCGCGAAGCTGCCCGTGTTCCCAGGAACTGACCCGCGCCTTTTCCAGCTCGTTCTTCTTAGCCTTTCCCTCCACCAACACCGTCATCGTTCGTCCCACAAATCCCTGCGCCACCGCCACCGCCACCGCATGCTGGGCGGCCATGGCTTGCTGCCGCCGCTTCTGTCGCTTGGCCGGCGGTAACTGTCCCGCCATCCGGCCCGCCACGGTGCCGTCTTCCTGCGAGTAAGCGAACACACCCAGCCGTTCGAACCGCGTTTCCGCAATGAAGTCGAGCAAGGTCTGAAAATGCGCCTCGGTCTCACCCGGAAAACCGACGATGAACGTCGTGCGTAGCGCAATCCCCGGAAGGCCCGAGCGGATCCGCCCGATCAAATCGCGGATGTACTGTCCGGTCGTCTCCCGGCGCATGCGCAGCAGCATTTCGTCGTGGATATGCTGGAGGGGCATGTCCACGTAGCGCGCCACCTTCGGACAATCGGCGATGGTTTGAATGAGTTCATCGGTCCAGTGCGCGGGATGGGTGTATAAAAGCCGGATCCAGAAGTCGCCCTCCAGTCCGTTCAGTTCGCGCAACAATGTAGATAGCGTCGTGGCGTCGGCGGCCAGCGCGCGGGTCGCCGCGGTGAACTTCTCCGGAGAGGAAATGGCCCGGCTATGATTCGTCCGCAGATCGAGACCGTAATAGGTGGAATCCTGGGAAATTAGATTCAATTCCTTCACTCCTTCCGCCAGCAACCGCCGGGCTTCGGCCACAAGATCGCTCTGCGGGCGACTGCGGTGCGATCCGCGCATCCGCGGAATGATGCAAAAGCTACACGGATGGTTGCAGCCCTCGGCAATCTTCACGTAGGCCAAGTGCCGCGGCGTGAGCCGGAACCGCGGCGTATCGTGATGGGGAATATAGTTGGGCCGCAGGGTGACCTGGGTGGCCGGTTGGGGGTGGGCGACGGAGGAACCAGAGGCGCCGACGAACTGCCGGGTCCTTCCGAACTTCTCCGAACTCCGAAGCGATTCGTCGTGCGCATGCTGATCCTCATCCGCCCCGACCTCCAACTCCGCCAACTTCGCCCGCACTCGCTTCTTTGAGCTTTGAGCTTTGAGCTTTGAATTTTGAACTTTCTCCCTCCGCGCCTGAAGCGCCTGTTCCACCAGGATGCCCACTTGCTCCACCTGGTCGATGCCCATGAACACGTCCACCTCGGGCAACAGCTTGGGCAAATCTTCGCGAAACCGCTGCGGCAGGCAGCCCGAGACGATCACCGCCTGGCCCGGGCGGGTTTTTTCCCGGAACTCGGTGGATTCCAGGATGGTGTCCACGCTCTCCTCCTGCGCGGCGTCAATGAACGAGCAGGTGTTGACGATCACCGCATCGGCCTGGGCGGGATCATTCACGATCTCGACACCCGATTGGAGCAACGAGCCGAGCATGATCTCGGCATCGACCAGATTTTTGGCGCAGCCGAGGGAGATTAGCCCGACCCGTCGGGGGCGGGAGGAAGAGATTGGTTTCGTCACGGAGCGCGAACCTTAAGCGGGTCTGGACGGTCCTGCCACTGTGAAGGAGAAGGGCGAGCGAAGCTCGAAGCTCCAATGGCCAAAGCCCAAGCTCCAAAGAAATTCCCCCTAAAAAAAACGGCGCCGGTAGGAACCGGCGCCGGTCTTGAGAAAGCGTGGCTTAGTACCGTGAGCGATAGTCGCCCCGGCCACCGCGGTCACTGCGGCCGCCGCGGCCGCCGCCGCCGCCACCACCACCGTATCCACCGCCGCCGCCGCCACCGCCAAAGCCACCGCTACGCGGACGCTCTTCTTTGGGACGGGCTTCATTGACGGTCAGTTCGCGACCATCCAGCCGGGCGCCATGCATGGCGCCAATGGCGGTCTGGGCGGCCTCGGGCGTGCCCATGGTGACGAACGCGAAGCCGCGGCTGCGGCCGGTCGCCCGGTCCACCATGAGATTGACTTCAGCGACCGGCCCATGGGCGGCGAACGCGTCCTGAAGCTGCATTTCCGTGGTATTGAACGACAAGTTCCCCACGTATAGTTTGGTATTCATTGAACGATTGAACGGATTCTGCTGGTGACTGACTCGGTCCGGCTGTTCCCGACTATCGGGTTTCAAATCGTCACTGAACCACGTTCAACTGATGATCCACCACGCCAAAAGACTTGCATCATTGCAACAGACGGGCGGCAAGATGCCAATTTCGTCCCCGGTCGCAAGGGTGTTTTCGGGGCGCATTAGGTGCTCATTTTCCGGAGTTTGACCGCCCGGATGGAAGCCGGCCACCGAGGAGCGTGACCCGAACTTACTCTTGCTCCGAACGCCATCCCTCACCAGCGGGCCACGCGAATCGTTGGCGGCTCCCCTCCTTCATCTCCGTGCTGTAACCGGGCCGATCCGGCGCTCGGTATCGGCCAGCTCGAATTCGGCACGGATCGACGAAGTGTTCATGGAGATGGTCCACGAACTCACAAACCCGCCCCTCCCAGGATCCGCTGATGCAGACGTAATCCACCATCGCCAGATGCTGCACAAACTCACACAAGCCCACGCCGCCCGCGTGCGGGCAAACCGGTACCCCAAACTTCGCCGCGAGCAACATCACGGCGAGGTTCTCGTTCACTCCCCCCAACCGGCAGGCATCGATCTGGCAGAACGAAATCGCCTGGGCTTGCAGCAATTGCTTGAACAGCACCCGGTTCATGCCGTGTTCCCCGGTCGCCACCCCGATCCCCAGAGGGCGTAGCTCCCGCGCCACCGCCGCATGACCGAGCACATCGTCCGGCGAGGTCGGTTCCTCAATCCACCAGGGCTTGAACTGCGCCAGATCACGCATCCAGGCAATCGCCTGTGGGACATCCCAAACTTGATTCGCATCCACCATCAGGCGCCTTTCCCAACCCAGTTCCTCACGGATGATCGCCAACCGGCGCCGATCATCCGCCTGATCCCGGCCCACCTTGACTTTGAGATGAGTCCAGCCTTCCGCCACCGCCTCACGACACAGCCGGCGAATTTTGTCGTCCGCGTATCCCAGCCAACCCGCACTGGTGGTGTAGGCCGGATATCCCTCGTTTTCGAGCCGGGTGATTCGCTCCACCTTGGTGGATTCCCAGCGACGCAGCAGATCGAGAGCTTCCCCGGGGGTGAGGGCATCGGTCAGATACCTAAAATCAACGCAGCGAACCAGCTCCTCCGGGGTGAATTCCGCCAGCAGGCGCCAGAGCGGAACACCTTTGACCTTGGCGTACAGGTCCCACAGGGCATTCACGATGGCAGCCAGGCCCAGATGGACCGCTCCTTTGTCGGGTCCAATCCAGCGCAGTTGCGAATCCGCGGTTAGATGCCGCCAAAAATTTCCCGGATGGGCGGCAAACTCCTCCAAAGTCCGGCCGATGATCAGGTGTTCGTGCGCCCGGATGGCCGCACAAACCACCTCATTGCCCCGTCCGATGGTAAACGCCGAGCCGTGTCCTTCCCGAACCGGTGCGTCGGGAAATCCCGGCTCCTTCCCGTCCTCCTCGGCCTGGAGAATGACATAGGCCGAGGAGTAGTCCGGATCCGGGTTCATGGCGTCGGAGCCGTCCTTTTCTTGGGAGGTGGGAAAGCGGATGTCTTCGATGACCAAACGGGTAAAGCGGAGCACCAGAAAGACTTGGAACAGGAAGAATGAAACTGCAAGCGCGGCCCAGGCCCTCCCATCACGAGATCAGCAACCTTCAAAACATCTATTTCGGCGCGGCGGTCCGTCGGTCCGGACCGCCGCGCCCGGGGTGAGGTTGGCCCTGATCTGGGCGTCAGTACGCGCGGGATAACGGAAGAACGCCCGGAAATCTTACAGCCGAATGCAAAATATTTTTCTAACCACAACAGTTTGATTATCAGAATTTTAAATCGAATCCGATCGGCCGAGCCCACTTCGTTTGAAAAAATTCATCGTCCAAGCGGGTTGAACCGGATCACCGCTCATGGAGGGACCGGCCCGTTGTACCGCAGATTTTCAATCGGCTGTTTCGCAGGTTGGTAACCTGCGGGGTGCGCGGACCAGCCGGGGTGGCATGGTTCAACCAAGGTGCAAAGTCACGCCCGGCCGGCTGCAAGCCGGCGAAACAGCCGATTGAAAATCTGCGGTACAACGACCGACCGTGCCCGGGACCACCCTGGTCCAGGCGGGGACGCCAGGATGGCCTGGACTTTGCGATTTCATCCGGAGCCAAGGGGGCTA
>CAYYSX010000098.1:0-19721 GCA_964474315.1 uncultured Verrucomicrobiota bacterium
CTGTCGTCTGGGGACAGACGACTCTACAAGGTGGGAAGGGACGGTTCATGGAGAGCTCCAAGTTCCAACGTCCAAGCGCCCCCCCCGAGACCTCGCTTTCAGGGACAGTTCGAGTGGAACCCGGTGTTTGGAGCTTGGGTCTTTGGAACATCTGCGGGCGGAACATCTGCGCGTGCTCGCCGCTACCGGGCGCAAACCGGATCTCGCAGGTGAGGAGGCGCTTTTGGTGCCGGTGGAGGAGGGGCTACAGGTGCTGTCCACAACCCCGCCAGCCTCTTCGCCTGCTGCATAGCTGGGGCGGCCGGCCACGCTTTCCTCGCGGCACGAATCGAGTCGGACGGGGTGTTTCCCGAGTTTTCTGCAACTGAAGCGAGGGAATTTGCCTGGCAGAAACGTTGATAGAGGTGAATGCGTCCTTGGAGAAAGACGTTCGTCACCAGTTACCACACCGCTCAAGTAAGGTTCATCCTATGACTTCCCATCGCCACGCCCTGGCTCTCGTCCTCGCCTTGTCCGCAGCCTGCGCCCAGGCGGCCTTTGCCCAGGATCTCCCGGGCGGCACTCCGCCCCAAGCCGGCCAAGAAACCGTTCCCGCCGGCGAGGATTTCCTGTTCCCTGGGGGTTCCCCAATCGATTTCCTTCAGGCCCTGCAAAAGCAGTATGGCGTGGACTTGATGAGCCTGGCGGATATTTCACCCAGGATAGACCGCGCCCATGTCCCGAAGCTGCGAATTCCGGCGGCGAGATCTCCTGCCAATTTGCCTCAGCCCTTATGGCAACTCAACAACATGATCGGCCTCTACAATCAACTGGCGAAAGACGATCCGCGGCTGGGGAAACTCTTCGTTCATTCGAACGGAACCAATGTGATCGCCGTGACCCTTCGACCCTTGCCCACGACCGATGCCGCGCGAGTCGAGATCAAGACGCGCGCCTTCCCTCTGGCTGGCATTCCCGAGGCAAAATGGTCCTCGCTCACCAAAGTAATCGACTTCACTCAGTTAGAAGTTCAGAACCGCCACGAATCGCTCCGGGAGATGTTCGGCCCTGCCTCCGTGAGCATCCACAGAGGCTCTGAATTGCTGATCGCCGTCGGTTCCGAGACCTACCTCGATTTGGTCGGATCCATCGTGGACGCCTGGCGGGCCAACGCCGCCTCGGAAACGCCGGGCCAGTTCACCGTCTTGGGGGCGGTCAACCGACCGGGGCGATTCGCGATCCGCCGCTCGGCCCCAGTGAACATCCTGGAAGCACTGGGCGAAGCAGGCGGGACCACACCGCACGCCAATCTCGGAAGCGTTGTGATTCAGCGAGAGGTGGACGGGGAGATGAAACAATTCCGAATCAACGCCAGATCTTCCGGGACGGAGAAACCATTTGAACTCCAACCCAATGACATCGTCACCGTTCCAGAGTCGAAGTTCTGACGAAGAATCTTCCTTCGCTGACCGGCTCGGCTTAAGGATCCCGCCAACTCTTGTTCCTATGGAACATATAAACCGGGATGACACCTCAGAGCTGGTGCCGGAGGCTTTGTCTCCCATCCCGTCCGACCTGATCCGGAATGAACCCGTGGCTGACGCTCCTCAACTGCGGGAGTTGGCCGCCGCCATCCGTCGGGGTGAGGAGGCGGCTTTCGACCGTTTCTACCAGCTCTACGGCTTCCGAATGTATAAGTACGTTTTTGTATTGGTGAGCGGCCACGAAAATGAGGCCCGCGAAGTGCTGCAGAGTGTCCTGGTCAAACTGGCGCGTGGGGTTCCGGATTTCGAGCACGAGCAACAGTTGTGGAAGTGGCTTTGCACGCTCTGCAAGAATGCCTTTTTGGATCATTGCCGAAGTCTCAAACGTCAGCAGCGTCATGCCGCCCTGGATGAGCACATCGCTGAGACTGGGGAGGAGAGCGACTCCCTTCAGCAACTGAGTGAACTGCTGGGTGAAGCTCTAACAGCGCTGACTCCCGAAGAGCGCGAACTGGTCCAGGCTGCCTACGTGGACCGGCGAGCCCTGGCGGAGTTGGCCGCCGAGAACCGACAGTCTTACAAGGCGATGGAATCACGCCTGGCCCGTTTGCGCTCCCGTTTGAAAGCTCGACTTCTTACCCTCCTTCGCCATGGAAACTGATCCGGAACCAAGAGATCCGTTGCTCGATGCCGTTCTCCAGGATGACCACTGGCGGACGCTGGATCAGGAGCTGAAGTCGGCGGCGGTGGGCGCTTTTCGCCGCCACCGGCGACGACGACGTCATTTCCGGTGGGGCGTCGGTGCGTTGGTGCTCATGGCCGTAACGGTCACGGCCCTTTACCGCCCGCATCCGTTACTGACCGCGCATCACCCTCGTCCCGAAGTCCAAACCATCCCGTCCTCGGATTCCGATGGCGTTCGGTATCTTCCGGACGACGAGTTGCTGAAGCTGTTCCCGCCCGGAAGTTGCGTCTTGTTGGAAATAGCGGGTCGGACGCGGCTGGTCTTTCTGGATCCCGAAGTCGAGCGAACTTATCTGGCGCCTTTGGCAGTCCGCTGACCGGCCGGTTCCCAGACGGGAGCGCGGACGGCTCGTCCGCTCGATCACCGGGTCGGACCGCGAGCTCCAGCCCGTTTCCCCGTGCGGAATCCGAGGCGGTCAGGAACGCCGAGATGGCGGGAGCCGTTGCGGTGAAGCACCCTCAAAGGGGGCGGTCTTTGATGGGATCCAGCGTCTCGGTTTCCCATCGTTTCCTCACACCCGGAGTCAGGCCCGCGCCGGCGGAAGTTGAGCCAGGGATTTGCGTTCCTGACGCTGCACGACCGCCTCCAATTTCGGCACGTACATTTGGGTCTCGGCCGGAAGGCGGCGGGCAATGTCGTCGAAGGTTTTTCCCTGGGTGGTTTTCAAGATTTCCCGCACCCGTCCTTCGCCCGCGTTGTACGCCGCCAGGGTGAGGGGCCAGTCGCGGAACTTGAGATAGAGGTAACGCAGGTAAGCGGCGGCCGCACGGGCGTTGCGCGGGCCATCCTTACGCTCGTCCTGGGGTTGCAGCTTGAGCCCGAGCGACTGCGCGGTGGCGGGCATGAGCTGATACAACCCCGCCGCGCCGGCCGGGCTCACCGCCTCCGGGTTGAACGACGATTCCACTTCGGCCAGCCAGACCAACTCGGAGGGAACGCGTTCGGCGACAAAGACGGGTTTGAGCCGGGGGACCCAGACTCCGGCTCCACGCGAGACCGGCTCCTTGGCGACCTGGACGGTCCAGGCCCGGCGTTCCTGTTGGGGCGTGGGATGGGGACGTCGGGGCGCGGGTTTTCCCGGCTCGGGTTTAGGGGCCGGAATGTCCACCAACAACTGGTCGGCGACGTCGAAGTAGTCCATCCGCGGCCTCAACCAGCCGGCGTAGGGACGGGTCTGCGGCAGCGTTTCCAACAGAGGAAGCACGGTCTCGGCGGTGTTGCGTACTCCCGCCAGATCCAAAACGTACTGCCCCTGAAACTGCTTCTGCAGTTCGGTTAGGACCTGTTGAGCCTGGGCGGGGTCGAAGTTGCGCTGCAGGGATTCGAGGAGGTTGGGATCCACGTTTTCCCGGAGGAACTTCTCTCCGGCGCCGAGGAGATCGTCGAGGGACAGCGCTCGATTCTGCGCGAGCACTGTCGTGGGAGCGACGGTGAACAGGAACAGAAACTGGCGACGGGATCCTCGACTCATCACCGGCAATGGACCCAGCCCAGCACGACTGCGCCAATCATTCTCTCGTTACCACCAGGTAAACGAGGGATCCGGGGCGGGGCCGGTGTAATTCCATTGATAGGCAGTATTGGGAAACCGGAAGAACTCGACGTGGCCGTCGCCGAACAGAACGTTGAAACGGTACTGACCCTTATAGTTGTGCCACTGGCTCCAGGGGTCCTCTTTGCGGCGGTCCGCCCACCAGGGCCAGTCCCCTTGAATCAGCTTGTTGGATGCGCTGCGGGCGATTTCGCTGGTCTTCATTGAGAAAGCCGACGGAGGGACGGGGCGCATATTGCGATTGATCCTGGAATCACCGGTTACGTGCTTTACCCGAAGTGTTTCGACGGACCACACGGTCAGGTAACTGTTGCCCCAGGCTTCGTAGCAGGTCTTCAGTTTTCGAGAATTGAAATCGGCCTTGTAGAGTGAATCGCCTTTGTCGGCCGGACATTGCCAGGACCGGAACGCCGCCACATAGGGGTTCAGCGGTCGGTTGGTCACGGCCACAAAGCCACCGTGCAATGCGAGTCGTCCCGTGTTTCCGCCCATGGTTCCCCAATCGGAGTAAATCGGAAGCCAGTCCTGATAGTCGTCCGCATAGAGGTGCAGCCCGATACCGATCTGCCGGTGGTTGTTGACGCATTGGGTGGACAGCGCCTTGGACTTCGCCCGGGCCAGGGCCGGCAACAGCATGCCCGCCAGGATGGCGATGATGGCGATCACCACCAGCAACTCAATCAAGGTGAACGCGCCACGACGCGGAACTGGAGGGGTCATCATGGCGGGATTCTATTCCCCGGCCTCCCGGTGAGGACAAGCCTGGATTGCACCGGATGCCGCCCCTGTACCGCAGATTTTCAATCTGCTGTATCGCAGGTTGGTAACCTGCAAAACGCACAAGCCCGATGAGTTGTGTGTTTCCACCTCCGGACGAAGCTACGGCCTGCCGGCTGAAAGCCGGCGATACAGCAGATTGAAAATCTGCGGTACAGGGGATCTTGTTGCAGTTGGCCGTAGGAAATCACTGAGCCATGGCTATGGTTCTTGGCATCACCATGGCAGTCGTACCGGGAGCAGGCGGCGCAGTTGGGCAGGATATCCTCCGTCGAATGAGGTTTGGCGGCTTCACCTTGATCGAGCTGCTGGTGGTCATCGCCATCATCGTCCTTCTGGCCGGTCTGCTCCTCCCCACGCTGGGACGCGCCCGGCAGAAGGCTCAGGGAATCCAATGCCTGAATCATCACCGCCAGCTTACCCTCGCCTGGTTGAACTACGCTTTCGACCATCAGAGTCGTCTGCCGGCCGCCAGCCCGGGCTCCGACACTCATCCGGAATGGATCCCGACCTGGATGACGGGATGGCTCGATTTCCGACCCGACAATCCGTCGAACTGGGATGTCACCCGCGACATTCACGCCAGTCCGTTGTGGCCTTACTGCGGCCAGTCGGCCGGAATCTTCCGTTGCCCCGCCGACCTCAGCCGGGTCACGCCCGGGGATGGGCCCTACCAAGGACGCAGCGTGCCGCGCGTCCGGAGCATGTCGATGAGCCTGTGGTTCGGAGGATTTGGCGGGCGCCTGCGGCTGATGCCCGGCGGATCGAGCCCTCCGTGGCGTCTATACCGAAACTTGGATGACCTGGTGGATCCCGGGCCGGCTATGACCGCCTTGTTCTGGGATCAACGCGAGGACACCATCAATTACGGGAACTTCCTCATCGACATGACCGGCTGGCCCGACGCGTGGGATCAGACCCGCTGGGCGGTTGATCTCCCCGGATCCTATCACGGCCAGGCGGGCGGGCTGTCCTTTGCCGACGGACATTCGGAGATTCGCCGGTGGGTGGACTCGCGCACGACTCCTCCGATCCGGCGGGGACTCGATTGGACGGATGATCCCATCCCGCTGGAACAGCCGCGGAACCGCGATATCCGGTGGCTGCAGGAACGGGCGACGCGGCCGATGGAAGGGGAGGTTACGGGTCCGTAACCGGGTGTAACTTGAATCTGTCGTCCCTGTCCGCCGGGCGGCCATGGGCCGCGCAGTGAAAATGGGACATAAAGTGCCAGGTCATCCGTTGAACCTATCCCTCATTCCTACCTCTATCGGACTCACCCTCGCGGGGACAACTTCTTTTCCACCGGGCTGCGCAAGAGGGTCACGTACGCTGGCAGTCCGTTCACGATCGGAGGCTTCACTTCACCGGCAATCAGCGGGGTGGCGTACTCCACGAATTTCTCATTGGGCATCATTCCGTCCTCGCTGATCCAGTCGCGAGGGATGAAATGCTCGACGTTGGCAATGTGGGCGAGGTCCTCCAGCTCAATGTTCCATTTATATGGATCGGTGCTCAAGCGGACGATCTTGGGCATAAACCCCGACTTGCCTTCTACGGCCGATCGCACGGCCGCGGTCCCACAGGCAAACGCTTCGTCGGCATCGGTCTGGCTGGCAAAGTGCGCCGCGGCGCGCTGGGCGTAGCCGAGCTTCACGGTGCGCGTTTTGAGGTTGAGGCGACCCTGAACGAGGGAGGCGAGGGCGTCGGCCGCCCCGGACAGCACCGGATGACCGAAGGCGTCGAGCCGGGTCTTGTCCGCACCAATCTCTTCGCCCGCCGTGTTCTTCAGTCCTTCCCCCACGACCACGATGCAGTATTTCAATTCGGCGATGGTGGCCTGAACGCGGGCCAGGAAGGCGGCTTCGTCCAGCGGGATTTCCGGCAGTAGAATGATATGGGGCGGATGGTTGGCGTGACCCTGTTTGGCGAGGACGGTTCCGGCGGCGATCCAACCGGCCGCGCGGCCCATCACTTCGATGATGCAACAGGAACCGTCGTCGGTGGCCATCGAGCCGACATCGAGACCGATCTCCAGGACCGTGGCCGCATTGTATTTGATGACCGAGCCGTAGCCGGGACAGTGATCGGTGTGCGGGAGGTCGTTATCGATGGTCTTGGGCACACCCATCACCCGCATTTCATAGCCGCGCTTGATCGCTTCGAGGTGGATCTTGTGCGCCGTGTCTTGGGAATCGTTGCCGCCCGCGTAGAAGAAATAGCGGATGTTGTGGGCCTGGAAGACCTCGAAGAGGCGGTCCATGTCGCGCGCGGCGGCCTCAGGCTGCTTATCGAAGTTAATCTTGTAGCGGCAGGTACCGAGCGCCGCGGCGGGGGTAAAGCGGAGGCCATCGACGGTCCGTTGCTGTTCGTCCTGCAGGTCGATCAGATCCTCATCGAGGATACCCAGAATGCCGTTGAGGCCGCCGTAAATCTCCTCGATCTCGCCGTGTCGTCCGGCCTCGGTGATGACTCCTGCCACTGAGGCGTTGATGACGCAGGTCGGCCCTCCAGACTGGGCGACCAACAAGTTGCCGGTAAGTTCAGCCATAAGCGTTGAAAACGAACCGCACCTTGCCCGCCGCCGGAAGGGACAGGCAAGCGGCGAATGCGGAAGGACAGGAATGAACGAGCCCGCTGACCGGAAAATGGAAGCCAGCGGGGGTGCTGTCCGCCACTCATTCGCGATGACTCAGGAGTGATGTGGGCTGCTTCCACGGTGGGCGCAGGAAGAACTGGAGCCCCGGAACTCGGAACGGAGCGCGGGTCTGTGACCCGCAGCAACGTGGCAACCCGATGGGCGTGAGAAGTCATCACCGTATGGCAGGTCGTTGCACGCCGCGGGGTGGCGGGCGAGGCGCCCGCCACGGCACCCGGGGCGGGCGCGCTCCCCAAGACAAGGTGAAACGTCGTTGCGGCTTGGCCGCGCCGTTCCCCTTCGTGTTCCTTCGTGTCCATTGGTGGTAAACCTAAATTCTTCCCGCTGAATTGGTGTTTCCGCTTTGCTCGACGCCCCCGGACCGTGATGCCCTCCACCCATGAACGAACTGTTGCCCCGACCACTGGCCCGGCTGCTGGCCGACACGCCGGAACTGGCCGAGGCCTACCTCGTGGGTGGCTGCGTCCGCGACTGGCTCCTGGGCACGCCGGTGAAGGACTTCGACGTCGAAGTGTTCGGCATCGGCTACGACGGGCTGGTGCAGGTCTTGGAACGGTCAGGCCGGGTGGATCTCGTGGGCCGTTCCTTCGGAGTGATCAAGCTCACCGTTGCGCCGGGCCAGACCTTCGACTTCACGCTGCCGCGTCGCGATTCCAAGGTCAGCGCCGGCCACCGCGGTTTCGCCGTCGAATTCGACCCGGGACTGTCCCTACGCGAAGCCGCTGCCCGGCGCGATTACACCATCAACGCCCTGATGTGGAATCCGCGCCGGCAGGAACTGTGCGATTTTTTCGGCGGTCGGAACGATCTCGATGCGCAGGTGCTGCGGCACACCAGCCCGGCCTTTGCCGAGGATCCGTTGCGGGTTCTGCGCGGAATGCAGTTCGCCGGACGCTTCCATCTTACCGCCGCACCGGAAACCCTGCAGCTCTGCCAGTCCATCGCGGCCGGCCATCGCGAGCTGGCCGGCGAACGCATCCGCGAAGAGTGGCTCAAATGGGCCGGTCAATCGACGGTGCCCTCGGCCGGCCTGCGCTTCCTCCGGGACAGCGGCTGGCTGGCCCACTATCCCGAACTCGCCGCGCTGCCCGGAGTCCCGCAGGACCCCGAGTGGCATCCGGAAGGGGATGTCTGGACTCACACGTTGCATTGCCTCGATGCCCTCGTGACGTTGCCCGGATGGAAGTCGACCGATGGGGAAACACAGCGGGTGTTGTCCTTGGCGACGCTGTCCCACGACCTAGCCAAGCCGTCCTGCACGCGGGTGGAACGACGCGACGGGAGAGAGCGAATCATTTCCCCTGGTCACGAAAGCGCCGGGGGTCCGCTGACCGAAGCCTTCCTGGCGCGCCTGCACCTGCCGGCGGCGCTCGTCGCGCGCATCGTGCCGTTGGTGACCCATCACCTGGCCCATCTGCAGGAGCACACGCCCAAGGCCGTCCGCCGGCTCGCCTTGCGCCTCGCTCCGGCGACGATTGAGGAACTCGGTATTTTGATCACGGCCGATGCTTCCGGCCGGCCGCCTCGTCCGGTAGGAGAACCACCCGGGTTGACACGCCTGCGGGCGGCGGCCCAGCAGCTCACCCTTTCGGCAGCCGCTCCCCAACCGATCCTGCTCGGCCGGCACCTGATGGCCCGCGGCCTCACGCCCGGACCGGCCTTCGGGCCACTCCTTTCCGCGGCGTTCGAGGCCCAGTTGGACGGTGCATTCACTGATGTGGCAGGAGCCTTGCGCTGGCTGGATGAGCGTCTGGAGATTCCGCAGCCGGCCGGGTCGCCGGTATGAAACAGGTGTTCCTCAATGGCCGGTTCCTTCCCGAGAACGAGGCCTGCATTCCCGTGATGGATCGTTCCTTCCTGTATGGCGACGGGCTGTTCGAAACCATGCGGGTTTACGATCTCCGGGCCTTCCGTTGGACCGACCATCTTCGGCGTCTTCAAGCCGGCGCCGAGGTCTTGGGCATCCGGATACCGTTTGCTGACGAGGCGCTGGCCGCGTTTGCGACGGAGTTGATCCAACGGAATGCGGAACCGGAATCAGTGCTTCGCCTGCATCTTTCCCGGGGCGTCGGTCCGCGCGGATACTCGGTGCGTGGCGCTGATGCGCCGACGGTGGTGATGACCACCCACCCGGTGATCCGGCCGGATCCCGCGCGGCCCCTGCGATGGAAACTCACTGTGTCCTCGTTCCACCTGGCCGGAGAGGGCCGGTTGGCGAGCTTCAAGACGGCGAACAAGCTCGTGTCGATCCTGGCCCGGGCCGAGGCGGAGGCCCGGGGATTCGACGAAGCGCTCCTGACCAATCCGGCCGGCGACGTGGTTGAGGCCAGCAGCAGTAACGTCTTCTGGATCGAGGGAGGGGTGGTCTGCACGCCGCCGTTGGACTCAGGAGCATTGCCGGGAGTGACCCGTGCCGTGGTGCTGGAGCTGGCCCGTGAGTTGGGTCTTCCGACGGACGAACGGCGCGGTGCAGTGGATCGACTGCGGGTCAGCGATGGTGTGTTTCTCACGTTGAGTTCGCTGGAGATTGTTCCGGTGGTGCAGTTGGACGGGCAGACGCTGGCGGAATCGCCGGTTGTTCGTCGGCTTCATGAAGCGTATCGGGGGTACGTGAGGCGTGAGGCGTGAGGCGTGGGGCGTGGGGCGTGAAGTTCTTCGACGCTGTCCTGCCAATGGCCGCCCTGTGGGCGGGGACGGCGCAGCGCGCCATCCCTACCGGGGTAGGGCCGCTGCGCTGCGGCTGCCCCGCGTTCCACGCGTAGCGCAGGAACGCGGCAGTTTGCAATGTGGCGTCGATCCTCCGGCGGCGCGACCGGGCGGTTCGGGCGGGAAGCGGGAGCTTGGAGCTTGGAGCTTGGAACTTCTTTGGAGCTTGGACCTTGGCCTTTGGAGCTTTCACTCCTCGGTCTCCATCGCGGTCCCAGTAAGAACCCATTCAAGACGCGCCCCAGTCATCCATGTTCTCCTCTTTCCCCTTCCCCCTTCCCGGTTCCGCTCGTCAGGCTCGCGCCGATGCCGTTGTCCGATTCCATCCTGAACGAACTCCGCTCGCGGGCCGGCGCCGCGCAGGTCCTCACGAGTCCGGAGGATCTGATTCCCTATTCCTTTGATGGCACGGCGGCGATGACCCAATTGCCCGGCGCCGTCGTGTTTGCGCGTTCGGCCGCGGAGGTCGTCACGGTCCTGGAAATCGCCACGCGGGAGCGCATTCCGGTGGTAACACGTGGCTCGGGCACCGGGCTCAGCGGGGGAAGCCTGCCCGTCCCCGATTGCTTCGTCCTCTGCACCGTGCAGATGAACCGGATCCTCGAGGTGGACCGCGCCAATCTCACCATGCTGGTAGAGCCCGGCGTCACCACGCTCCAGGTCGCCGAGGCTGCGACCGCCGTGGGTCTGTTCTATCCGCCCGATCCGGGTTCCATGAAAATCTCCACCATCGGCGGCAACGTGGCGGAGAACTCCGGCGGGCTGCGTGGACTGAAATACGGCATCACCCGCAACTACGTCATGGGCCTGGAGGTGGTCCTGGCGAACGGCGAGGTGCTGCGGACCGGCAACAAGTGCGTAAAGGATGTTGCCGGCTATTCGTTGAAAGACCTGTTCATCGGGAGCGAAGGAACCTTGGGCGTCATCACCCAGGTGCTGCTGCGCCTCATTCCCAAGCCCGCCGCCAAGAAGACGCTCGTCGCGACCTTCGATGCGATGGATGCCGCGGCCCAAACGGTCAGCGACCTGATCGCCGCGCAGATCATCCCCTGCACCTTGGAATTCCTGGACCGGACCACCATCCGGTGTGTGGAAGACTATGCGCGGATCGGGCTTCCCACCGATTGTGAAGCGCTGCTGTTGATGGAGACCGACGGCCATCCCGCCCAGGTGGAGGACGAAGCACGGCAGATGGAGGCCACGGCTCGAAAGAACGGCTGCCGCGAAGTGCGGGTCGCCCAGGATGAAGCCGAGGCCAACCAGCTCGCCAGCGCCCGCCGCAGCGCCTTTAGCGCCCTGGCGCGGGTAGCGCCGACCACCATCCTGGAGGACGCCACCGTTCCTCGCAGCGAACTGGCACGGATGGTGCGCTTCGTCGAGGGCGTGGCGCGCAAGTACCGTCTGCGCGTGGGCACCTTCGGTCACATGGGCGACGGCAACTTGCACCCGACCTTCCTCACCGATGAGCGGAACCACGAGGAAATGGGACGCGTCCACGCCGCGTTCAAGGAGATCTTCGACGAAGCGATCCGCCTGGGTGGAACGATCACCGGCGAGCACGGCGTCGGCGTGGCCAAGAAGGACTTCCTTCCTAAATTCGCCGGTGATGCCCAGATGCGGGTCATGCGCGAACTGCGTCGCGTGCTGGACCCGGCCGGCATTTTGAATCCCGGCAAAGTCTTCGACTGATCCGAAACGAAGCACGGACGCCGGTAACGGAGCCTCGGCGACTGCCGCCACCCGCCACGAAGGACCGGGAACAACGGACCGCGAACGGCACTTCTACGAGGTTTTTCGTTGATTATACGAATCGATTCGTATTCAGTGCTCTCATGCCTGTCACGTTGCCTCGTCCGACCGAATCTGAACTGGCCATCCTCCGCATCCTCTGGCGTTTGGGACCCGGCACGGTCCGGCAGGTGGTCGAGGCTTCCGCGCCCGGCACCGGTTACACCACCATCTTGAAGCTCCTGCAGATCATGACCGAGAAGGGCTTGGTCGAGCGCGACGATAGCGAACGCACGCACGTCTTCTCGCCGGCTCAACCGGAAGAGACCACCCAGCGGCAACTGGTGGATGACCTGCTTCAGCGGGCCTTCGGTGGATCCGCCCAAAAGCTCGTGCTGCAGGCATTGTCCGGACGGAAACCCTCCCGGCAGGAACTCGCCGAACTTCGCCAATTGCTCAACTCCCTGGAAAAATCGAAACCATGAACTCCCTCCTCACCACCTGGCCGGGAACGACCGCCCTCATCGGCTTGGTCCTGCTGCACTTCCTTTGGCAAGGCGCCCTGATCGCGGCCGGACTGGCGGTCGCCTTGCGGTTGACCCGCCATCAACCGGCCGCCCTGCGCCACCATCTCGCCTGCAGTGCGCTCCTGCTGATGCTGCTGGCACCGGTCCTGACCCTGTTCACGCTCGGGGAACCCGCCGGCGAACTCGCGGGACTCGGCGGATTTCGGACGACGACCCCCGGGGTGACAACGGCCGCCCCACCTTTGCCCGGTGATTCCGCCGCCCTTCCGATCCCGGGGTTGGCCCTCCTGACCTGGGGCTGGGCCGTTGGGGTATTGATCCTGGCCCTGCATCTGGCCGGTGGCTGGTGGCAGGTAACCCGATTGGCTTTCCGGGGAACCACTCCGGCTCCGGCGGATTGGCAGGAACGTCTGCGCCAGCTCCAGGATCGCCTGCCCGTGCGCCGCGCCGTCCGGCTGGCCGAATCCCTCCGCGTGTCCGCACCAGTTCTCATTGGCTGGATTCGCCCGGTGGTCCTTCTGCCCGTGGGAATGCTGACCCGCCTGCCGACCGCCCAGGTCGAAGCGATCCTGCTCCATGAACTGGCCCACATCCGCGGTCACGACTTCCTCATCAATGTCGTCCAGCGGGTGGCGGAGACGCTGCTGTTCTATCACCCGGCGGTGTGGTGGGTGTCGGAACAGATCCGGCGGGAACGAGAACATCGGTGTGACGACTGCGTGGTAGCCGTGCAGGGCCATGGACGGATCCTGGCCGATGCCCTGTTGAGTTTGGCGGAGCAGTCGGCGGTCGTGCCCTCGCTGGCCCTGGCGGCGGAAGGAGGATCGGTGGCCGATCGCGTGCGACGGCTCTTGGGTGCCGCGCCGGTGGGCTCTCCCGCCCTCGGGAAGAGGATCCGGTGGGGACTGCTGGTCGTGGTGTTGGTCGGGTTGGGATTTTGGCTGGTGCCGCGCTGGACCGCCCCGCATCTGTATCAATCCAGGGTTCGGCTCTTCATTAAGGAGCCGCTGCAAGAATCTGACCCACGAACCTCAAAGCTGTTCGCAACGCCCAATCGGACTCTGCTGCAACGGGCGGTAGCACGGGTGGAACCTGAGGAGATTCTCAGCGCGCGTTGGGGTATGAGTACGGCGGAAGTCAGAACGCGGCTGCAGCAGCAGCCGCTGCAGCAGCGGGTGAAAATCCAGAGGTCGCAAGCAAACCCGTCCATTGTGGAGATTACGGTTGCCAGTGAGGATCCGCTGGTAGCGGCGGATCTGGCGAACGCCATCGCGTACGATGTGTGCGAGTTGCCCAAGCAACGGCGCCGGGCAGAGAAGAGCGTGGAAGAGTCCCATGCCCAACAAAAGATGCTGATGTTGGGCAACATGCTTAAGCAGGCACTTGAACGAAGGAACAGTTTGCCGGGTGGTCTTAGCTCGGGTGAATACGCAGAGCTGGACGCCGAAGTGAAGATGCTCACCGAATTGAAACTTCAGAAAAGTCGCGAACTGATCATGCTGCAATTGGATTGGTTTTCCCCCAGCGCCGAATCCATCGTGATCATCGAGGAAGCCGCGGCAGCCGACCGGCCGACTCGCTGGTATGCCTCCGCGCGGTAGAATCAGCTCACGGCCCCGGTCAGAGCGAACGCCGGAGAATGAGAGGAGTGGATCAACCGGCGGGATCTTCGACTACCTCTGGCGCTCCTTTCGGGGCGCAGAATTCCTCTACCGGCCCCAATCCCGGGGCATCGCCCAGAGGGCTCAGCCCCGGGCTGGGGTCTCCTGGACTTTCAGGCCAGCCCTTTGCCTTGTCGTGGATCAATCCACTTCCGCTTTCCAGCTCAATTCGGGTCCGAAAGCGGCGGGAATGTCGGAATCAGCGAGGTCGGATCGGGTAGGGCGGGAGTCGCCGCATCCTCGTCCGGAGCCGTCTCGGACTTCTTATCCGCCAGCAGTTCGCTGCGCTTCTTCAGGAGCGGCTCCACCGTCCACTTCGAAAGCGTATAGGTCCATTTTCCCAACGCCTCCTCTGCTTTCAGTTTCTCCTCCAGCTTGGTCAGCTTCTCCTTAAATTCCTTATCGAGACGCTCCTTGTCCTCCGGAGTCTCCTTTTCCCCGGCAGTCCGCTCCTTGGCCAATACTCCGGTAACCACGACCTGCACCGGATAATCCTCCTCGCCTTCCGACTTGCCTACCTTGACCTCGTAGGTCAGGCCGCCCGCAGTTTTGATCACCGCCCGGGTCGGCTGGTCGAGGCCCAGTTCCGCGGTATCCGGATTGAGGATCACGTCATTGAAGCTGGGGCCGCTCAAGAGGCTGTTGAAGCTCCACAACTTGTTCTTGTCCAGTGACTCCTCCTCGGTCGCTTCGGCCAGGGTCCACTCGGCAAATTCGTTGGTCCGGGTCAGCGTGAAGCTGTTGGTGGCCTCAGGATGGACGATCTGGATGCTGAGGGGCTGCTCGACCTTGATGAATTCCTTGGCAATCCAGTTTTCTGGCTTGGGCTGCACATTGCTGAGCGGATCGTTGATCAGAGCGATGGTTTCCCCTGCCTGCACGTAGCGACCGTCCGGAAACCCGCCCCCCATCATGTCGTCCTCGCCGCCCCGGGTGCTTTGTTTGCCGAGCTTGAGAGTCTTGATCGGCTGGCCGCTGGCATCCAGAAGCTCCACCACCGTGACGGCGTCGCCCGCCAGTTGGAGCATCGGTAGCCGGGAAGGCCCGACCTTCACCGGACGAGTCATCTTCAGTTCCGCGAGCTTGTTCACCAACGAACTCAGGTCGGCCACATTGGCGGGATAATCACCGCGTTCGCGGACCACCCATTTCTGTCCGTCGCTGACGATGTTGACCGTATTGGAACCCTGCGTGAACCGGAGGGCGGAGATCGCCGCGCCATCGAAGGGACCCAGCAGGCTACCACCCATGCTTTTCGTGGAGCTGGTGAAGCTGGCGCTGCGCTTGTTCAGGACCCACAGCCCGCCGCCGCCGAGCACGACGGCGGCGATCACCAGGAGCAACAGTTGACGTGATTTCATGATTCAATGGCCGCTATTCGGAGGGGAACTGCGGCCGGTGACAGGTTCAGTCGGAGCTTGGAAAAACGGAATCTTCATGCCGGCGGAATCAACGGGCGGCCATCCGTCGGCGGCGCACCATCGCCAGGGTGATGCCCAGGATGGCCACCAGGAAGGGCATGGCCGCGATGTTCGTCCACTTCAGCCGGTTCTCGAGGGAATCGACATCCTGCCGCAAGTTACGCCGGGTGGCCCGCAGTTCCTTGCGGGTATTAGCCTGTTCTTCGGTGAAGTTCTTCAGCGCCTGCTGTTGTTCCGGGGAGAGGATCAACCGCGCCGTGTTGCCCTCCTTCTGGACCTGCATTTCGCTAAGTTTGGTCTGCAGACCCTGCAACTTCTTGTCGAGCTCTTCGATCTTGGCCTGGTAGGCCTTGCGGGCGCTGGCCTCCATCTCCTGCACCACGGTAAAGGGCCGACGAACCGAGGCCCGGCTGCGCGCGCCCACCAGGCTGGCGTCACCGGCCGCTTGCTCGATGATGTTCTGCAGCAGGCTCAGGTTCGCGTTCATCGGTGTCGCAATGCGGAACATGGGGTTGATCTGCACCGTAAAGTTGTTGGCCAGCATGTCGGCGTCGCCAAAGACATACACCACGTTGTCCGCGGTACTTTCCTTCAACGACGTCGTTGCCGCGGGGGCGTTGGTGTCACTGTGGTCCGCGGCCGGATTCCCCTCGGGAAAGGCGGTCTTGAACTTGCCGCTGAGCCGGAGCCCCAACGTGTAGCTGACGCCGGACGCCTTGAAGTCCTGCAGGATCTTCTCCGGGTTCAACTGCGCCGTGATGCCATCCACCAGTTGGGCATCCTTGGTGCTGAACAACAGCGGCTGGCCCTTCAACCCGGTCGAAGCCGATCCTTGGATCGCCCCCGGGAACGGCATCCAGACGTCATCGACCTGGGTCGCCGCATCGTTCTGGTCCACGCCGTTGGCGTTGATGAAGAGAAAGCCGGGAACGAATTGCGGACGACCATCCCGACCGCCCAGCTCCTTCATGAACTGGGTATCCGCCACCACCTGGGAACCAAACTCATAGCCCCAGGCTTGGAACAGCTTGGGAAGCGAGGAGCTGGTGCCGAAGTTCAGGCCCATCGGATTGGGCTGCTGGCGTTGCTGGATATCCGAGATGCAGAGCGCATCCACAAAGGCGATCAGCTTTCCGCCCCGCAACACGAACTGGTCGATGGCATATTGTGCCTGGTCCGTGATGTCCCGCGGGTGCAGCACCAGCAACACTTCGATCTTCTCATCGATCTCATTGGTATCCATTGGCACCGCCTGCACGTCGAAGTCACGTTTCAGTTCGCTGACGAACACCCACGGCTCGGTCTGCCCCTGCCGGCCCATCTGCATCATCATCGGGTTGAACCCTCCCATGACCGGCAACGGCGTCATGATCCCCACCACTGGCCGGTTGGTGGACAGGATCTGGCTGATGGCCCGGGCGAGATCGTACTCCAGTAGCTTCTCCCGCTGGGGGGCGAGGAAGGGAATCGCCACCTTCTCCGGCGGATTTTCCACCGCGAGGCCCAGGTAGAATTCCTCGCCGTTCGACAGCGGCTGGCCCTGGATTCCGTCGAGCTTGGCTGAATCCTCTGCCTCGGAATCGGGTTCCGGATCGATCTTTTTGACCTCGATCTTCCCGCCGGACTGCGCCTGGAATTCCGCCAGCAAGTCCTCCACCGACTGGGCGTAGGTCTTGAGCTGCGCCGGCATCCGATCCTTGCCTTTGCTGAGGTACAACCGGACTTCGAGGGGACTGTCCACCCGCTGGAGAATCTCCTTCGTGCCATCGGACAGCGTGTGCAGTTTGTCGGCGGTGAAATCCACCCGGACGCGGGCCGGACTGAAGATCAGGTTGAGGCCGACCAGCGCGATCAAGACGAGCACCACGCCGGCGGTGGAGAAGAGGATGGTCTGAAGCTTCGACGGTTTCATCGGTGAGGGGAAAAGGGGTTTATGCCGAACGAAGGCTGCGTAGGACCACACTGGTGGCGAACAGGCAGAAGGCGATCACGCTGCCGAAGAACAGCAGGTTCCGGAGGTCCACCACTCCGCGTTGGAACTGCGCAAAATGGGGCATCACACTGAACGAAGCTACCGTGCTCACCAACCACTCCGGTGCCCACCGCACCAGCAGGTCCGTCACCGGCTCCCATCCGGCCAGGATGAGAAAAAAGCAGATGACCACTGACAAGATGAACGAGATCACCTGGTTGCGGGTCATCGCCGACGTCATCACCGTCACCGCGAGATACGCACCCGCCAGCAGGAAGCTGCCAAGGTATCCGGTGACGATCGCGCCGAGGTCCGGGTTACCGAGATACAAGGTCGTCAAGACCACGGGGAAGGTCAGCAGCAGCGCGAGCCCCAGGAACAGCCAACACGCCAGGAATTTTCCGATGATCGCCTGCCAGGCGGAAATCGGCATGGTCAGCAGCAGCTCCAGCGTTCCTACCCGCCGTTCTTCGGACCACAGCCGCATTCCCGCGGCAGGAACCAGGAACAGGTAGAGCCACGGATGCCACATGAGGAAGGCATTCAAGTTGGCCTCCCCGCGCTGGAAATAAGCGCCCAGCATGAACGTGAAAAACCCGTTCAGCAGCAGGAAGATCACGATGAACACATAGGCCACCGGCGAGGCGAAGTATCCGACCAGTTCGCGTTTCGCGATGGTCCAGACGTTGCGCAGCGATTCAGACGTCATATCAGGGACGGGGAAAAAGGTTTCGGGTGGGCGAGGCTGGCCTTACGAGGTGCTGCGGGTATCCGGCTGGGTAATGGTGCGGAACACATCATCGAGGCGGCCCTCTTCGGTCCGCAATTCGTCGAACCGCCAGCCTTCCCGTGCCGCGACTTCGGCCACCGCACCCGCGAGTTCCCCGTTGGCCGACTTCTCTCGCGGGAACACTCGGGCCACCACCACCCCGGCGTCATTGCTAATGTTGACTTTGGAGACCGTGCTTAGGCTGCCCAGGCGACCGCGGATGGCCTCCGAGGTTGCTCCTTGAACGCGAATCGAGACGGTACCTGCCAGTTCATGCCGCGCCCGCAGTTCGGCGGGTGTCCCGTTCGCCACGACCTGCCCGCGGTCGATGATGATGGCCCGCGAACACACCGCATCGACTTCCTCCAGGATGTGAGTGGAGAAGATGATGGCCTTGTTGCGGCCAAACCGCTTCAGCAACTGCCGGATTTCATGCTTCTGGTTCGGATCCAGGCCATCGGTCGGCTCATCCAACACCAACACCTCCGGATCGTGAATGATCGCCTGGGCCAGGCAGGTCCGGTGCCGATACCCTTTGGAGAGGGTATCGACCGATTGGTGCAAAACCGTATCCAGAAAGCACAAGCCCACGACTTTTTGGATGGCTTCCTCGCGCGCCGTTCCGTGCAGGCCGCGCATCTCCGCCGCGAACGCCAGGAACCCATGCACCGTCATGTCGCTATAGCAGGGGGCGCTCTCCGGCAAGTATCCCATGAGGCGTTTGGCCGGAATCGGGTCCTCATTCACATCGTGCCCGCCCACCATCACCCGGCCCTCCGTGGGCGGAATGAACCCGGTGATCATCCGCATGGTGGTGGACTTGCCGGCCCCGTTGGGCCCGAGAAATCCCAGGATCTCGCCGCGTTGAACCGTGAAGGACACGCGGTTGACGGCCCGTTTCGGGCCAAAATCCTTCACCAAATTTTCGACCGTGATCATGCCGTTGGACCTGCTTGCTTACGGAAATTTTGTGTGACGGGCCATAGAAATAAAAAAACGAACCCACCCGTCAAGAGGAGCAATTGAGAGGCAAAGACTGCACCAGCGCAGTCATCGTTCAACCGGGAATCTCCGGAAATACGCTTGGATGACAAGCCGGAGGCCGGGACCGGCTGCCATCGGTCCCCGTCGGAATCCGCGCGGGGTGGAAGTGCTACGAGACCCTGCGTGAAGATTGGGGCGGCCGGAGCGCGGACGGCTCGTCCGCTCGCTCACCCTGAGGACCGCGCGCTGAAGCCCATTTCACCGTGTGGATTCAGCAGACGGCCGGGAACGCCCCGGGTGGCGGGAGGCATCTTGGAGCAACGGCGACGGAGACGCGGACGTTCCAAATCCCAAAGAAGCCAACGACCCAAACTCCCAATACCCGGGTTCCGCTCGGACCGTCCCTGGGCGCGAGGTCTTGGAGGGGGGCTTGGAGTTTCCCCTAGAGTTGTCCTGCGGGCGAGCCGCCCGCGCTCCTGTCCCTACCTGGAGCTTCGAGTTGGGATGTTCTTTTGAGCTTTGAGCTTCGGAAGGAGTTTGGGGGCGCGGCCCGCAACGTTAAGGCCCATTTCAAGATGCACCTAGTGGCGGGACGCAGTGACGATAAAGCTCCCTCACGGGTCCGGTTCGAATCGGCTTCGCCGAAGCGGATTCCGCTGGCCTGACTTCGATCCGCCCGCCGCTCCTCGCGGGGTCGCACGTTTGTGTTTTCCCCGCCGGTCCCGCCCGATCAAGAGTCGTCGGTGCGCTTCTTTGC
>CAYYSX010000099.1:0-19683 GCA_964474315.1 uncultured Verrucomicrobiota bacterium
TCTGCTGTGGCGCAGGTCTTTCAGCCTGCCGGTGGACCGGGCGGGCAGGTTAAAACCTGCGGTACAGCAGGCTCAGAGGCCTCGGTACATCCTCCGTGCTACCCTGCCGCCGCCCGGGCCAGCCGCCTCTGCACGCGCTCCGGACCGAGCACTTCCAACAAATGATAGAGACTCGGCCCGACCAACCGGCCGGTGCAGGCCACCCGGCAGGGCTGAACCAGAGCCCCCGCCTTGACCCCCAGCTCAGTGGCCAATTGCTTCAGAGCCGATTCCAGATTCACCGCGGTCAGGTTCTCCAGAGCGCCAAACGTGGTCGAAAGTTTCGCCAACAACGGAGCCGCCGTCGGCGTCAGCGCCTTGGCCTTCGCCTCCGGCTCATAGGCGATCGCGTCGTCCGGGAGAAAATAGAAATCCGTCCAGCTCGGCAGTTCCTTGAACAGCTTGCCTTTCTCCTGAGTGGTCAACAGCGCCGCCCGAACGTACTCGGGCGGGAAAGCGTCCACTGGCAAGCCCGCGGCACGCAGGTAGGGTCGGGCGACGGAGACGTACTCATCCGGCGCCAAACGTCGCACATGCTCGAAATGCAGCGCTTCCAGCTTCTTGACATCGAACTGGGCGGCGCTGCGGTTGACCCGGTCGAGATCGAACCGGGCGACCAGTTCGGATACGGTCAGCAATTCCTGGCCATCTGCTGGAGACCATCCCAATAGCGACAAGTAGTTGAGCACCGCCGCGGGTAGGAATCCCTCGTCCTGATAATTCGTCACGATCGCCCCGCGGTCGCGTTTGCTCATCTTGGAACGGTCCGGATTCAGGATGAGCGGGATGTGACCATAGCGCGGCGCTGCCACTCCAAACGCCCGGAACAGCGCCAGATGCTTCGCGGTGTTGCTAATATGATCTTCCCCGCGGATGACGTGAGTGATGCCCATTTCCAGATCGTCCACCACGTTGACGAAATGAAAGACCGGCTGGCCGTCGCTACGCCATAAGACCCAGTCGGGATCAGCCTGTTCCCGGTCCGTCAACGGTCGAACCACGTCCCCAACGATCAGGTCGGGAATCGTGATCGGGTCGCGGGACATGCGGAAATACACCGCTCCGTCGCGGTCGTAGGCGAATCCGCGGTCGCGCAATTCCTGCAGCCGGCGGTGGTACACTTCACCCCGGCGACTTTGGAAATAGGGGCCGTGTGCCCCACGGCTAGCTCCGTCGGGATCGCTGGTTTGCGGGCCTTCATCCCAATCGAGCCCCAGCCAGCGGAGTCCCTGGAAGATCACTTCGATGGCGGCCTGCGTATTACGGGCGGTGTCGGTGTCTTCGATGCGCAGGACGAAGGTTCCGCCGTGATGGCGGGCATAGAGCCAGTTGAACAGAGCAGTACGCGCCCCGCCAATGTGGAGGTAACCCGTGGGCGAAGGTGCGAAACGAACGCGGACCGGAGACGGCATGGGCGCGAGGATATGAAGGAGGGACGAAAGCTCCAAATCCCAAGCTCAAAGCTCAAAAGAAAATGCCATCCGGGTGCCTCTCCGTATTTAGCACTGGGGTGCCCGTGGAGCTTGGGTCTTGGGATTTGGAGCTCTCGATTTTCGATCATTTCACGGCCGCATCCATCGCCTTGCGCCATTTAGTATCCACAGAACCACCATCGCCCAAGTGGTGCGGAGTCAATTCGAGCGGAAAAGTTTCATCTCAGAGTGTGGAGAGGGGATGAATAGGAAGGAACTCAGCTCGGGTTCCATACGCTCCAGTTCTTCTCCCGCTCGCCGTGTTGCCACCCGGCTGCGAGTCACAGACTCGCGCTTCGACCGCGCCGAGGCGCGCAGGGACTACGGGTGTGCGACCCGCCGGCTTCCAGGGCTCCAGGTTCACTCCCTCCCGTCCTTGGCGGACCCGGCGTCTGCCCCATTCCGCATTCCGAGTTCCGCATTCCGCATTCGCCCGACGTTCGCGGCGACCCCAGGTGGTTCATCGATCACTCGTGGGTTGAGTCGGAGCCCACGTGGATCCGCTCCACCCGCACTTCGGCGTTGTAGTCCGGCACACCGCCGACCGGATCGCTGACGCCTTTGGGGATCAGGACATTTCCTTCGGGCCAGTGGACCTGGAGGTTTCCACGGGCAATGGGTGCCGGAAACACCGTACCTTCATAGCGACCGGTCGCGTTCACCAATCGGATGCCCTCCCCGGCCTTCAAGCCCAGGTCCTGGGCGTCGTCCGGATTCATAAACACGGCCTCGCGGGGCGCGCCGGTCAACGGATCTACCGCGGCATAAATAAGCGTGTTGAACTGTTTGCCGCGCCGCGTGGAGACCACGAACGAGCGGCCGTTCGACCCCTTGCTTTGGGGTTCGGCTGTCCAGGCCGTGGGTCGCGCCGGCACTTCGACCACTTTGAAATGAGCCCGGCCATCCGAAGTCGCGAACTTCCCGTCGTCGCACAACCGTTCCCCGCCCCATTGGATGGCATCTCCAGTTTTCTTGAGCGTCTCGCAGCCGGCGTAGAACGGAACGATTTCGGCAATCTCACGGCGGATGGCCTCGCCCGTGTCGCATCCCAACAAGTGGGCGCGCTCCGGCCAGGCGGCGGCAGCCAGATCGCGGAGAATGCGCCATTCGGCCCGTGCTTCGCCCACTTGCCGGGGGATCTCCGGGCTGAAGGCCACGCGCCGTTCGGTAGTGGTTTCGATTCCTCCGCCGTCCTGTTCGTACCGCGTCTTGGCCGGCAGCAAAAACACCGCTTCGCGCGCCGGCAGCAACATCTGATCGGTGAGGATGATGTCCTGATGAATGCGCACCGGGACGTTCTCCAGCGCAGTGGCGACGGCGGCAGGTTCGGGAAGGGTGCGCAGAAAGTTTCCGCCCAGGCAGTAGAACACCTCGAGGTCCCCACACGCGGCGGCTTCGACCATTTCCACCGAGTTCAACCCGGGGCTGGCCGGCACCGGAAATCCGTAACGTGCCGACAACGCGGCAACGTTGGCGGAGGTGAGAGGCTGGCCGCCCGGCAGCGCGGTGGAATAGCAGCCCATTTCCGCACCACCTTGGACGGAGCTATGGCCGCGGATCGGCATCAATCCGTTCTTGGGTCGGCCGACGTAGCCCCGGGCCAGTCCGACGTTCAACACCATGGAGACCGCGTCACCGCCGTACACGTGCTGGGTGATGCCCATGCTCCAGACGAAGACGGCGTTCTTGGCGTCGCGCAGCATGGCGGCAAATTCCTCGATGGCATCGCGGCCCAAGCCGGAGGCGGCGGCCAGGGCGTCGAATTCCAACGCCGCACATTTGTCCTTCAACTCGGTCCAGGCGGAGGTGTGTTGCTCGATGAACTCCTCGTTCACCCAGCCTCGTTCGATCAGAACTTTGAGCACGGCATAGAGGAAGGGAATGTCACCTCCTTGGGAGACCGGGTACCACCAGTCGGCGATGCCCGTGCCGAACAGGGCGCTGGCCGTGCTGCTGGGAACCCAATACCGCCGCATGCCGGGTTCGAAGTAAGGGTTCACCAACGCCACCTTCGTTCCCAGCCGCTTGGCCTCATGGAGATACTTGGTGGTGACCGGCTGGTCATTGGCCGGATTGGCGCCGAAGAAGACGATCAGATCCGTGCCATACCAATCCTGATAACTGCAGGTGCTCGCCGCATAACCAAGCGCGTGCTTCATGGCACCGGTGCTCGGGGCATGACACAGGCGGGCCGCATTATCGACATGGCTGGTGCCGAGGAACCGGGCGACTTTTTGAGAGACGTAATACACCTCGTTCGTGACCCCGCGGGCCGTCACGAAAAAGGCCACGCGATGCGGGTCGGTGTTACGGAGGCGTTGGCCGAGGCGCTGGTTGGCTTCGTCCCAGGTGAGGCGTCGGAATCCGGCGTCGCCCGCCTCGCGGACCAACGGAAACGGGAGTCGCCCCAGCTCGCGCAGCTCTTCGTTGGATTGGCCCTGGAGACGGGATACGTCGGCCAGGATTTCCGGGTCGAAGGCTGGCATGGTATTCAGCCGAAGCAGATTCAGCCGAGTCATGCACAAATGAACCCCGGAAATCGTCCAGTCATGGAAACCGGCCACTCCCAGGGCGCAGCCGTCACAGACGCCCCGGCTCAGCACCTTCCAGGCATAGCCCAGGTTGTCGCGATTCTTCCAAACGATCCGGAGCATGTCGCGGAAATGCTGGGGCTTGGTCTGGCCCAGGCCGAACGGCACCCATCCGGCGAGACGCTCGGCTGAGGTCATTTCCACGCGGTGAGACATGGGGGGGAGTTCAAAGCTCAAAGCTCAAAGTTCAAAGCTCAAAAGAAATTCCCAGCGGGAAGCTGCGGAGGAAGCTCCAAAAACCAAGGTCCAAGATCCCGGTTCCCCCCCAGGGAAGCTGGATGTTGGGGCGAAAGCTCAAAGTTCAAAAAGGGCGGAGCAGGAACTGGGGGGCAGCTTGAATTCGTGCTGACTGAGGAGACCACAGGAGGACAACCGGCCGGGGCGCATCTCAGTTTTTTTTGGATGGGGAGCACACGCGTCCCGCGTGTGGGTCTCGGCGTCAAGCCGAGACCCTCGTGGACTGTTTCTCATTCCGACGCGTCCTTCGCAGCGCCGCCCGGGACGGAAAATCAGTGCCGGAGGAACCGGGCGGGACGCCCGGTTCTGCACGCCAGAGGCGTACGCTCCCCATCCAAAAAAGCTCAGGTATCGGTCGGGGCCGCGCTACCGCGCGACCCCATCTCAACCGCGGCGCCCGAGCCAACCGCAACCTACCATCGGAGGGGAGGTACCCCGTGGCTCGTTGGGTTTTGGGATTTGGAAGCTTCTTTGGGATTTGGATTTTGGCCTTTGGAGCTTCGGGCTTGGCCCGCGATTAAACGACAAAATCAAGATGCACCTCAGGAGCCTGGCTTCTCCTTTTGAGCTTTGAACTTTGAGCTTCCGCCACTTCTCCCCATTTCCGCTGTTTCGTTCCGGCTCCAGTTCATCTACGCTTCGGCCGATGTCGTTCCTGACGAAGAGTGAAAGCAACGTCTTGCTGGTCCTGCTGTTGCTGGTCGTCTCGGGATTGATCGGCAAGGCCTGGCTGAGGACCCGTCCGCCGCAGCCTTTGCCGGCCCTGCCTGCGCCCGGAGACATCACGCCCCGCTGACAATGGCTCAGGTGGAACTCGACACGCTCTTGGCTCCGATACTGGCCCGCGATCCGCGTTATGCCCGGGCGGCCTACCATTTTGTCTGCGAAGCCCTCGATCACACCCAGGCGTGTCGTCAGGCGTCCGCGTGTATTCAGAAGCGGCATGTCACCGGCCAGGAACTCCTCGACGGCATCCGCCAGTATGCGCTGCTGCAATTCGGGCCCATGACCTGTCTGGTTTTTGAAGAATGGGGGATCCGTTCCTGTCGTGATTTCGGTGAGATCGTGTTCAACATGATCGAGCAGCAAATCCTTTCAAAGACCGACACCGACACCCGGGAGGATTTCAAGGACGGGTTTAATTTCGAGGAGGCCTTTCGTCGTCCGTTCACACCGGGACAGGCGGTTTCCTCCGGCGAAGGCTAGCCCCTCGTGCCCGCGGACGGCCGGACGCGCCATCTGCCCTTGCTCCCTCGCCTCAGAGCTTCCCAGCGCCCTCACCCCTTCCCCACGCCGCGGAAAGAGCGCGCCTTCTCTCGGCGGCGGCGACGACACCCCGCCCTTTCCTCTTGCCCCTTCCCCATTTCCCCTTCCCCCTTTCTTCATGATTCGCACGCCCATCAGGCTGCTCCTGCTACTCTTAGTCACCCTCTCTTCTCAGGCGGAAATTCGCCTCGCCACGTTCGATGTCGATGCCACCCCACCGCCCGGCAGCCTGCTGATGTATGATCCCTATCAAGCCAGCGGCGAACTTTCCCTCCGGTGTCGCGGCATGATTCTGACCGGTGCCGGCGATCCCATCGTGCTGTGTGCCGTGGACTGGATCGGTATCGCCAACGAGAGCCACGACGTCTTTCGAGATGCTCTCGCCACCGCTGCGGGCACCACCCGGTCCCGGGTGGCAGTCCATGCCCTCCACCAGCACGATGCCCCGGTCTGCGATTTCACCGCCGAACGCCTCCTGAAAGCGCGCGGACTCGACGCCGGCACGTTCGACAGCGCGTGGACCCGTCCGACTCTGGACCGCGCGAGCAACGCCGTCCGGGTGGCGATCACCAACACGGTCCCGGTAACCCAGGTCGGATGGGGTCAGGCGGAAGTGAAACAGGTAGCCTCCAACCGACGCATCCCCGGTCCCGATGGAAACATCCGCGCGGTCCGGTACACCGCGTGCGCCGATCCGGCGCTGCGGGCCGAACCGGAGGGCATTATCGATCCCCAGGTGGTTCTGGTCAGTTTCTGGAATGAGGACCGTCCACTGGCGGTACTCAGCTATTACGCGACCCATCCGCAGAGCTACTACCGCACAGGGATCGCGAATCCTGACTTTCCCGGGATCGCCCGATTCCTGCGGGACCAAGCGTTGCCCGGGGTACGCCACATCCACTTCACCGGCGCCGGCGGGAACGTTGGTGCGGGAAAGTACAATGACGGCTCGCCGACCAATCGGGCGGTGCTGGCGGCCCGGCTGGAGGACGGGTTGAAGCGCGCCTGGAGCACGACCCAACGGAAGCCGCTCAACGACCAGGACGTGGGCTGGGAGATTGAGAAGGTGAATCTCCCCGTCGGCCGCCACCTGGACCGCGCGGCGCTCTCGGCGCAACTGGCTGCCGCTACGCCGGCCCGCAATGTGAATGCCGCGAAGCTGGCCTGGCTCGAGCGCGCCGCCACCGGCCAGCTCACCGAGATCCCCTGCCTGCGCCTCGGTTCCACCCGAATCCTGCATATGCCCGCCGAACTCTTTGTGGAGTACCAGCTCGCCGCGCAACGGATGCGTCCCGACCTACAGGTCGCCATGGCGGCTTACGGCGACTATGGCGCGGCTTATATTGGAACGGCGGCCGCTTATGGCCAGGGCGGCTACGAAACCGCCCCCGACTCCTCCTTCGTCGCCCCGGAAGTCGAAGGTGTTCTCACCAACGCCCTCCAGCGGCTGCTGTCGGCGCCGTAGCCACGGACGGAGGACGAACGACCGAGTGGCCATCCACGTTCGACGTAAAGACGAAGGCTCCCTGTGGCTTCTGCTCTGCCCAGGCTCGCAAACGGGCAAAACCAGCGTGCGGGGTCGTCCGGCGGTACAAGTTCAACCGATGTCCGTAGAAAGCCCAGGCCAGGCGGGGATCGCGCTCTCGGTGCGCTTGCGTTACGGCTGATAATAGTTGCCCAAATGCTCCAGCACCTGGGCGCGAAGCTCGTCGCCGTCCACGGCGCCACTGTGACGCCAGATGACCTTTCCGTCCGTATCCACGAGCAGGGTATGGGGAATGCCGCCCGGCCATTCGGGATCCAGCACTTTCATCAGGTCTTCCATGGTCCCGCCCTCGAAGAGGTAGCTGTTGGATGGGCGTCCTTCGGCTTTCACCGACTTTTTCAAGCGCTCGGAAAGGCCGGCGCGGTTTTTCTCCAGAAACGCCTTCACCCGGGCTTTGTCCTTCGCTTCGTCCACGCTAATGCTAATGAACTCGAAGTTGCGCATGTCGAACCGGCGGGAGGTGGCCACGAGCTCGGGAAACTCGGCCACGCACGGGACGCACCAGGTGGCCCACACGTTGAAGAGCCGCACGTTTCCCGTGCCGCCCTGGCGCAGGGCCGCGATTCCGGCCGCATCGACGGTCTCGACGTCCACCGGCGTCTGATCCCATTGCTCCATCTTGTGGACGATGCCGACCTTTTTGCTGATCCACTTGGTTGAGCAGCCGTGCGGTTTGGTGACGGCGACGGGCACGGGCCGGCCCGCGAGCAAGGCCTCCACCGCGTGGCGGGCATCGGGAGATTTCACCGTCGCCGGGTCCGCGTAGGGGGAATCGTCGAAACGCCCTTTGTAACGCAGCTTGCGCTCGGCATCGAAGAGGAAGACGTGCGGGGTCGCGAGGCAACCGTACGCCTTGGCCACCGCCTGGGTGTCGCCGTCGTAGAGATACGGGAAATCAAAGCCTTCGTCCGCGGTGTACTTTTTCATGTCTTCAAAGCTGTCGTCGTACTTCGAATAGCCGAGTTCATCGATGCTGAGGCCGTCCGGATGATTGGGGTTGATCGCGACAAACGTGAGACCCTGGCCCTGGAAGTCGGCCAGGAACTGCTTCAAGCGGGCGGCGGCGCCGTGCGAGGTCGGACAATGGTTCGAGGTGAAGAAGATCATCAGAAGCTTGCCGTCCTGATAGTCGGCGAGGCGATGGGTCTTGCCGTCGATGCCGGGCAGGGCGAAATCGGGCGCGGGATCACCGATTTGCAGGTCATGGACGCCGTCTTCCGCACGGGCGGCGAGGGCCATCGAGAGCAGGGCACACAGGGCGAAGGCGCGAGGGAGTCGTTTCATGGGACAAAAAGAGCTTGGGTGAGGAGGATAGCCGTGCCGGTGCGGCGATCAAAGCGCGGAATCGGTGTCCTCGGACTGAATACAGGGGTACTCCCCGATGACTTGGCTCGCCATCCGCGTCTTGTCCTTCCCCCTCGCCCACTCCACCCTCCGGGCCACCCCGACGCCCATGCTTGTATCGTGAGGCAACGGACTGGAACTGGTCCAACTCCCCAATCATGCCCCGCTGTCTATGCAGTCAGTGCGCCCGCCCGCTGGAGTTCCCCGAGGACATGGCGGGACAGGAGACGGAATGTCCGTATTGCCACAAAGCCACGCGGCTGACGGTTGAGGCCTCTCCCTTGGTGCGGTTGCCCTCTCATATTCCCCGTTCTCCCTTCCTGAAAAAGGTGGGCAGCGCGCCCGCTCCGGCTTCTTCCGACTCTCCGTCAGCACTTGCGGCGGATCCGGTCGGCCACCGCGATGTTTCCTCACCGATCGCGCCGGAGCTGGCCCCCCTCCCGCGAGCCGTCGCTCCATCCCCGCAACCCGTTCCCGATTCGGGAGCCGCCGCGCTCGCCCGCCGGCTGCTCGATCATCTGGAACGGGTGATCATCGGAAAGCGCGAGCGCCTCACCCTGGCTCTGGTGGCTTGGTTCGCCGAGGGGCACCTCTTGCTGGAAGACGTTCCCGGAGTCGCCAAAACCATGCTGGCCCGGGCTCTCGCGCAGAGCGTGGGCGGGACTTTCAAGCGCGTCCAATGCACACCCGACCTGCTCCCCACCGACATCACCGGTGCGTCGGTCTTCAATCCGCAGACCACCGCATTCGAATTTCGACCCGGCCCGCTCTTTGCCCAGATCGTCCTGGCCGATGAACTGAACCGGGCCACGCCCCGCACCCAGTCGGCGTTGCTGGAAGCGATGGCCGAGCGCAGCGTGACCGTGGATGGAGTTCATTATTCGATGGAACGCCCTTTTCTCATCATCGCTACGCAGAACCCCATCGACCATGAAGGGACCTTTCCTCTGCCCGAGGCGCAACTCGACCGCTTTCTGATGCGGCTGCAACTGGGGTATCCGGCCGCCGCGGACGAACTGCGTATCCTCGAAGGATTCCAACTGGGCCATCCGATCGAGACGCTGACCCCGGTGGCGGAACCGGCTGAGATCATCGCGGCCCAGGAACGCGTTCGGCAGATCGCGCTGGATCCGAAGGTTCGCGACTATCTGCTGCGGCTGATCACCGCCACGCGCGAGCATCCTTCGGTGTTGTTGGGCGCGAGCCCGCGGGCTTCGTTGGCCCTGATGCGCGCGGCCCAGTCGCTGGCCGCGGTCCAGGGATACGACTTCGTACTCCCCGACCATATCAAAGAGGTGGCGCCGGCGGTTTTGAACCACCGTCTCATCATCCATCCGGAAAAGCGCCTGCGAAAAGTCAGCGCGGAAATGGTGGTCAATGAGATCCTGCATCAAACCTCTGTCCCCACCCTGCCCGGCATCACCGCTTGAGGCGCGGCCCGCCGATGTCTTCCGCCGTTTCAGACGACATTCTCCGCTCTCTCCGTGAATCCCGGCATGAAATGGTTGGCCGGCGCCTTGGTTCTGCTGGTCCTGGGGGCCGCATTGCGCTTGGGCCTGCTGGTCTATGCCATGTACGCGCTGCTCGCGATCATGCTGTTCGGACGCCTGCTCACCCGCCGCTGGGTGGATGGGCTCGAGGTTCAACGGGAATGCGATCGCACCGAAGCCGCGCCCGGGGAATCCGTGGCGGTCGAAGTGTCCGTCCGCAACCGCTCCCGCTTCACCATCCCCTGGACTCTTTTGGAGGATCATCTTCCCGCGGACGCCCTGGCGGACTCGCCCGCGCGGCTGGTGGCCCGGGGAGCGCGGTTGGCGCTCGTTCGCCTTCGACCCGGCGAAGAGGCGACCTTCCGTTATCAGGTCGAGTGTCGCGCCCGAGGATGTTATCCGATCGGCCCGATGCTGGTCGAAACCGGGGACTTCTTTGGCCTGCATCGCCGGTTCCGCGTGGCGGACGAACCGCATTTTGTGTTGGTCCTGCCCCGGGTGGTGCCGCTCGACGGATACGATCTCGCGTCGCCGCGGCCGGTCGGGGAAATCCGATTGGTTCACCGGCTGTATGAAGATCCCACGCGCACGTCGGGCATCCGGGATTACCAGAATGGCGATCCCTTGAATCGCATTCACTGGAGGGCCACCGCCCGTCTGGGCCGGCTGCAAAGTCGGACGTTTGAACCTTCCGTCGTCGCCGGTGTCACGTTGCTGCTCGATTTCCATACCGAGGCCCTGGCCGGAGACGGCGCCCTCATGCGCACCGAACTGGCCGCCTGCACGGCCGCGTCGCTGGCCAATGCGGTTCACCAAATGGGCCAGCCGGTCGGACTGTTTTCCAACGGTCGTGATACCATGGACCGGTTCCGGACGGAGGGCTGGAATCACGCGTTCCGCACCCGGAGGCAGGCGCGGGAACGAGCCGACCTGGAGGCACGCAGTGAGCGGCTGCGTCCGGTGGCCGTAGAGACCCGGCGGAGCCCGGACCAGTTGGGCCGGATTCTGGAAATGCTCGCGCGCCTCGAACCGACCGACGGCCTGAGTTTTCCCGGGTTGTTGTCGGAGGTGAACAGCCGCCTCCCGCGCAACACCACCCTGGTGGCCATTCTCCAGGAAGTGACCGAAGAGACCGCCGTGCTGCTGAGAAGCCTGCAGCGCCGTGGGTTCCGCGTGACCGCCGTCCAGATCGTCTTCGATTCCCGGGAAGCTCCATCTTGGGCCCAAGGCCCCGACTGGGTGGGCTGGCTGATCGCGGCCGGGATGGAAGTACGCCGGGTGCATGACGAGGCCTCGCTCGCCCGGTTATGCTCCGAGCAATTGCTTCGTTAACTTCGCCAAACCATCCCATGCCCGTGACCCCCGTCCAACGGATGCGCAAGACGCCGGGCGATTATTTTGCCATTGCCCTCGCCCCGGCGTTGATCGTGGTTCTGGTGGGGAGCCTGACGTTCTTCCTGGTGGAAGTGCTGTATCACGGCGGCCACGGAGGACGACTCCGTTGGACGCTGGCCTGGTTTACTGTGGCCAGCGTTCTCGTCACTCGAATCGCCGTCGAACTCGGATCTGCGCGCGGGTTTGTGTACGGCTTCGCCTTGGCGGGAGTCACCAGCCTGGCGCTGATCCGCTACGTTGAACCGCCCTTCGCCGGGCTGGCGCTCCTGGCGGTGTCTTGGTTCTGCGTGGACCGGTTGGTTCGGGATTGCACGTTGATCGATGACGACGAGGACGCCACCGGAGAAGGGTTGCTCGATCGGGCTGGATTCGGGGAAAAGTCGCGTGCGCCGGCGACGACGGAGCGCGTTCCCGGCCGTCTGCTCTACGCGCAACAGGCCACGCGGGAAGCCAAGGCGGCGATGCCCAAACCGGACGGTGCCACTCCCAAGCAGACCGCGCATCCGCCGGGAGTCTGGGTGGTGGGATTTTCGTTGGCCGCCTTGCCGCTGTTCGGTTTGGGCCAGGTTTTTGTGCCCGCGACGGACACCTGGAAGCGGGAAGTCGTCTTCACCTGCCTCTGGTTCTACCTCCTGTCCGCGTTTGGCTTGCTGCTCACCACCAGTTTCCTGGGACTTCGCCGCTATTTGCGTCAACGCCGCGTTCAGATGCCGGCATCCATCGCCCTGTCGTGGCTGAGCCGGGGTGCGCTGACGGCAGTGGTCGTGTTGTTCATCAGTTTGCTGCTTCCCCGTCCGGACGCCGCCTATTCACTCTCCGCACTGGCGGAACGCGTCGGAGCCCAGCCAGCCGCCTCGCAGGTCGCGGCTTCCGCCGGAAAACCAGGGACGGGTCCGGGCCAGCCCGGGGAGGAATCAGGAGCTCAGGAGGACGGCCGTGGTGCCGGCCAACGCCCCGGACCGGAAAAGAATCCGTCCGCCCAAGGAACGGATTCCAAGACGACGTCGGAGAACAGGACTGCGTCGCAGACCGCCTCCACTGCCGGCCAATCGGACTCGGCCCGGCCCACCCCGGCCAGTGCTCCGAAAGTACCTTCCGGGTTGGGTCAGGTGCTGAAGTGGTTGGTCTATGCGGTCCTGGCTTTGGTCGTCCTGATGTTACTCGTGCGCCACGGGGCGGCGCTCTGGGCCGGACTGATGGAACTTTGGCGCGACCTTTGGTCCTTTGGCCGGCGCAAACCTTCCGTCGTGGAGGCTTCGTCGGCGCCCCAGGCGAAACGTTCCGCGCCGCCGTTCTCGACCTTCCGCAATCCGTTTTACGACCCGAAGCTTTCCCGCCTTTCACCCGGCGAGCTGGTCACCTATTCCTTCGATGCGCTCCAGGCTTGGGCTGCCGGTTTCGGACTTCCGCGAGAACAGGAAGAAACCCCGCTGGAGTTTGCCCACCGTCTGGGCGAATCCCTTCCCGACTTCGCCGAGCCCATCCACGCCATGGTTTTGACCTACAGCCGGGTGGCCTATGCTGACCATTCTCCGGATTCGGACAGCCTGACTGCCGTCCGGCAGCTTTGGGCTCTCATGACCAGCTCCCCACAGCTCCGGTAGCCGCGGACGGCAGGACGCGCTGACGTTGCGGCGCGAGTGGAGTCGCCAGGAATAAGCTGAAACGAGCGGGCGCCTGATCGGCAACTGGGCCTTCGGGAATCTCTTTGCCCCCAACTGACTCCGCCTCCACGGAAGAAAAATAGGGTTGTTCGTGCGACAGCGGGATCTCTGCCTGAACCCAGAAACGGAGATGCCCCCGCGGCGGTCGCATTCAACTCCTTGCTGGACAGGGAATCCCGCCCGCAACAATCTACCGTAAGGTTGAACCTAGAGAAAAGAATTAGAACGACGGAGCGCGTCTTCCCTTCTTCCAAATCATGGGATCAGCCGAACGGTGCCGTCGGCTCACCAAGGAGAACTCATCATGCTTCAACGCCTCAAGAGATATATCAAGAGGATCGCCGGTCCGAGGTATGTCCAGGGAGTCAGGGCCGGACTTACGCCCGAGGATCGCCCTTTGATCGATCGCATCCGAGCCCAGAAGCTGACCTATTTGTCCGGCCAAAAGCTGGCCAGCCTTTCGCATACGTGTCGCTCCATCGAGGAGTCCCACTTGCCCGGAATTTTTCTCGAGGCGGGTTGCGCCCTGGGCGGTTCCGCCATCCTGATTGCGACCCTCAAACACCCGGAACGGCCGCTTTTCCTTTTTGACGTGTTCGGAATGATCCCTCCGCCCACCAAAGAAGACACCGAAGACGTCCATCATCGCTATCGGCAAATCGTGGAGGGCAAATCAAAGGGGATCGGTGGGGACCCATATTATGGTTACCAGGAGAACCTCTATGCTGTGGTTCAATCCAACCTGGCCAGCTTTGGCATCAACTGTGAGCAACACTCCGTATCGCTGATCAAGGGCCTGGTTCAGGACACGATGAAGATTCATCAACCAGTCGCCTTTGCCCATGTTGATGTCGATTGGTATGAACCCGTCCTGACCTGCTTGAAGCGTATTTTTCCCAAGCTGGTCTTAGGCGGCAGCATTATTCTTGACGACTATCAGGATTGGGGTGGCTGTCGAAAGGCGACCGACGAGTATTTGCAGGAGATCATCGGTCAATTCGCTCTCGATGATACCGCCGGTTCCAGAAAAATAACCCGGATTGCGCCGGGGTGATGCACCTCGTCGGCCAGCGGCACGAGGGGCAGGCATAAGTGAACCACCCAGAGCCTGAGGAGCGCCCATTCGGTGAGATCTGGCAACTTTGACGTTGCCAAACGACGGCCGTGATGGCTATCTGCTGACCACAGCCCTGGACCATGTTTAACTTTTTTCGCTGGATAGCCGTTGGGATTTTCGGACTCGCGGTTTGGATGGAGTCACCTGCTTCGAGTGTGTTCGACCCTACGTTCCGGCTCGACCCTGCCATCGGAGGGCGCATTGAGACGGTCCGCCTCCGCCCCGACGGACGCATTCTGATCGGAGGGAAGCTAAGTCTCGCCGACGGTTCCACGCCTCAGTTAGTCCAGGTTGATGATACCGGAACACTGGATCCCTCCTTTGCGCCCGTGCAGATCACGACCTACCGCATGGTCGAGCATATTCCAGTTGATGTAGCGGTTCTTCCCGATGGTAGGGTGCTGCTCTCCTTGCCGGAATACAATGGATGGTTCTTGGGGTTGGCAGGAGATCTTTTCTCCCTCCAGGTCAGATCCTCCTCGCGCATCTTTTGTGTCTCGCCCGACGGCCGTGAGGTGACGCCTTGGAGCGAAATGCCCGCGTATGTCCGACTCACCGTAACGGTGAGTGGAAAGGTGGTCGTCTGGGGCACACAAAACTGGACTTATTCAACGGGGTGGTTCAGTCGTGGGTTCATCGAGCGCCGGTTGGCTTCCGGTGAACTGGATCCCGAGTTTTCTTTGGAAGGAGCAGCCCTGGAAGCTCTCGTAACGCCCACCGGAATTGAGAGCGTTTCGGAATGTCTCAACGGTGACCTGCTGGTGGCCGGACTGTTTGGAACGGAGCCGCCCGGGTTCAGCGTTCCCTTGCCCGCCCTGCTCAGGGTGTCGCCGGAAGGAATCGTCCGCTGGTCCTTGATCTCGCCGGGGAACTGGATTCCTTCGTCCTACAGCCGGGAAGATGCTCACGGGAATATCTTTACCGTCGGAGAAAGAGGCAGCCTGAACCGCCTGAACGCTGACGGACAGGCCGACACGGAGTCATTCGATCCGCCGATTTTCCAACCGTACGGAGCGAGCCTCCTGCTGGCGGACGGACGACTGGTGGTGGCCGGCTCCCTCCTCCCGTCGGCAGAATTGTCCCGGCGCGGATTGGTGTGCCTCGAGAACGATGGGTCAGTGGACCTGCGGTTCGACCCAGGATTAGGATTCGACCCACCCTATCCTCTCTCCCAAATCCGTTGTCTGGTTGAACAGCCGGACGGGCGTATCCTGGTGGGAGGAAGTTTCACCCACTTCGACGGCGCGGCCGCCGCGGGTTTGGCCCGTCTGTACCCCACCAACCCGGGCACACCGCCGTCCACCAACCTCTTTTATTTCCGGGCGCTCTCCGGCGCCGCCGAGTGTGGCGAACCGTTTCGCCTGCGTCTCATCCGGGCCGGCGACCTCCAGGAGACGCATGAAGTTCGGGTCAGGACGGAGCCCCTGACGGCGGAGAATGGCGTCGATTTTCTTCCTTTGGACACCAACCTGGTCTTTCTACCCGGTGAGCGTTTCAAAACGCTGACCGTTCCCACGATCTCCGACCGAATTGCTGAAGAAGCGGAAACCTTCCAACTGCACTTCGAACCGATCCAGCCTTCCGTTCCGCTGCTGGGCGCCAACCCCTTCCTGGTCGCCATCGTCAACCAGGATTGTCGAGCGTGGTTTGGAGCCACTGAGATTTCCGTGGTGGAGGGCGAACCGGTGACCTGGCACCGGGCGGTTGCCGAGGTAGTCGTCCCCTCCGGCGTGCCGGTCCGGATCAGGTCAAGGGACCTGACCGCCCGAGCCGGCATTGACTACGAACCGATCGACCAGTTGTTGGTCGATTCCACCACCTTTGCGCTGTCCACCCTGGACAACACGACGGTCGAGGGTGACCGCCAGTTTCTCGTCGAGTTGGTGGATGAAGGAAAGGGGCTCCTCTTCGACCCACCTCAGAGTTTGCTGGTCACCATCCGCGACAACGACACGCCACTGGGGGCCGCCCGCCTCATTAGCGGTGAGGTTCGTACCCTTCATTCACTGCCCCACCGTCAATGGCTGCTGGCCGGCACCTTCCACCGGGTGGATGGTGTGCCCCGTCCCGGTTTGGCCCGCTTCAATCCGGATGGAACGTTCGATCCTTCCTTTGATCCTCCGCCGGAACTCTTGGCGTCGGAGCGTCCGGTGGAATCTCTTCCGGACGGACGCGTGTTGATGGGCGGGTATCTGCCTCCGGAACTGGATCCGAAGGGCCTCGGAATCCTGCGCCTGGACGAAGCCGGCCGACCGGACCCGACCTTCCAACTGGAAACCGTTTGGGATGGCTCACCCAACGGCCGGGCCGCTTCGAATCGCGTCAGCAAGATTCTAAGCTTGCCCAACGGCGCCCTGGCGATAGGCGGATATCTGCCGCGGTTCTCCGCCGGTGGTTCGCCGGCCGAGGTGGTCCAGTTCTCGGCCGATGGGAAGCGAACGGGCCAATGGACGTTGCCGTATGGGTTTGGGCGCGTACGCGACATTCAAACGAACGGCGTTGAGGGGCTGGTGGCCGTCAGCGAGTGGGGAGTCGTTCGCCTGTCAGGAGAGGACACCTCGGAGGAAATCTTCGGGGTGCATCATCCGTCTTGGAACAACCACCTTGGGCCCGTCTGTGCGGTCAACACCGATGTCATCTGGATTGAAACCGAGCCTGGAGGCCTGACCCCTGTCGTGTGGATCCCTGGCCGGGGACCAGGATTCTTAGGGCGCCCGATTTCGACCTTCACCGTTGGGGGCCAAACCATTCGAGCCGAGCGCTACCTCCTCTTACAAGCGTTGAGCGCATCGCGGCGATTGATTGGCGGTTTCTTTTCTCCGGTGGACGGCGGTTCGCTCGGCGGATTCCTCCTGTTGGTGGTGGACGGATCTAGGCAGGTGGTCGCCGCCTCCCCGCCCCTCGCGAACGAACCCACCGGTGGTTGGAATTCTTTCGCCCTCAACGAGACCGGTGAGTTTGCCTGGGTCTGCTCTCTTCCGTTTCAGGTGTCTCAGCCCCAATGGATGCGTTTCTCCCGGGAGCTGCGTCCCGTGGCCGACCTTTCCATCGAGGCGCTCTCCGTCCAGGCCGACGGGGTATTCCTGCGCTTGCGGGGCCAGGCTCCCCAAGGCTATTCGGTGGAGGTTTCCGGCGACCTCCAGTCGTGGCGCACTCAGTCCACCTCATCCGAAATCAACTGGGGGCAGGTCCTGCTCGACCCGAAGCCCACCACCGAAGACTCCCAGCGATTCTATCGACTTAAATACTGAGCGCGCCTCGGCGGACACCACGCCATCGCGCTCCAGCCGACTCGGCCCGGCGAACTCCTTGGGCACGACGGACGCCCTGTTTCTTCCCATAAGGGAACACCCAACCGGCCGCGTCGCCGCGCTATCTGCCTTTCTTGGTGCTCTTTGGTGGTCATTTCATCTGCTCTTTCCAAGTCGATCCGCGTTTCCCGCTGCTTCGCTTCGGCGGCGGGTTCCGTTCTCACCTCGCGCCGGCATCCGGGTTACCCTCCGCTCCATGCCAACCAAGCACCTGCACGTTGCCGCCGTGCAAATGAAGTTTCGTCGCGATGTCCGACAGAATCTGGCGGTGATCCGCGACTTCATCGCCGAGGCGGCCCAGGCCGGCTGCGACGCGATCCTGTTCCCCGAATGCGCGTTGACCGGTTATCGCATCGACTTCCGACAACTCGTTCCGCACGAAGTTGAACACGGCTTGAAATCCGTGGCCGAGGCGGCGCGGGTGAATCGGTGTGCGGTCCTGATGGGTTCGCCCACGTTCACTCGCGGACACTGGTTCAATTCCTTGGTCGTTTTCGACCGGCGGGGCCGCGAGGTGTTTCGCTATCACAAGATTCATCTGACCGCCCGGGATCGGGCGTTTTTCACGCCCGGCAATTCGGTCGCCTTCTTTCGTCTCGGCGGGGTGGATGGCACCGCCATTCTCTGTCACGAACGGCGATTCCCCGAACTGGTTCGACTGCCGGTGATGTTGGGCGCGCAGATTGTTTTTCATCCGAATGCCGGCTTGGATTCCCTGCCGGTTTCACAAGCAAAACGACGCGGGCGCGACGGGATCGCGGTGAGGGCCTTCGAGAATCAGGTGTTCTATGTGTTTGCCAATTCGGTCGGGCCGCAGGGCGACGGGCTCTGGTCGGCCGGCGATGCGAAGATCGTCGCGCCCGACTCCCAAGTGCTGGCGCTCGCCAACAACCGCGACGAAATGCTGATCCAGGCGCGCCTGGATCTCTCCCAGGCCGGACGCCTCTACGCTCGGGAAGCGCTGCAGGAGCCGAAGTTCTTGCGCCGGCATTGGAAGTCCCTACTGGCGGCGTGTCGGCGACAGATCGCTAGGGCGCAGCAGTAAGGTGTGAATCCCCTGCCTCTGGGCACACTTGAATTTGTCCTTACTGGGACCGCAATGGGAACTGGAGCGAGAGCTCCAAAAGCCAAGCTCCAAGCGCCCAAGCCCCACCAAGGCCTCACTCCCAGGGACGGTTCGATCGGAACCCGGGTGCTTGGAATTTGGGTTTTTGGAACTTTTTTTGGAGCTTGGAGCTTTGACCTTGGAGCTTCCCTTTCCCCATGCCCCATCGCCTTTGCGGTAAGGACAAATCCAAGATACACCCGAACGGAATTGGCCGGGCACGACGTTACCTTTTTGCCCCCGCGGCAACAAGACTGCGATGAATGACGAGGAGCTATTGAAAACGTATGTCGGCGAAGGGTCCCAGGACGCTTTTGCCGAGCTGGTCCAACGTCACCTCGGTTTGGTGTATGCAACGGCACTTCGGCTGTTGCACGAACCGGCCGCAGCACAAGACGTGACGCAGCAAGCCTTCTGCGCCCTGGCGCAAAAGGCCGCCACCCTCCGCGATCCGCGGCACGTCGCCGCCTGGCTCCACCGAACGTCCCGCCAACTCTCCGCCCTGCATTGCCGCACTGAACAACGCCGCTCCCGCCGCGAACAAGCCGTCGCCATGAACCTGACTGCCGCCGAAAACGACCAGCGCTGGGACGAACTCGAACCCCTCCTCGATCAGGCCTTGGAGGGCCTCGGGGATGCGGAGCGGACCGCCCTGCTGCTCCGTTTCTTTGAAGGGCGCCCGATGGCCGAGGTGGGCGCCGCGCTGGGCGTCACGGAGGCCGCCGCCAAAATGCGCATCGGCCGCGCCTTGGAAAAACTTCGGGGCTCATTTGCTCGTCAAGGGATCACCTGTTCGGCCGCGGGCTTGGTGCTGCTCTTCGATCGTCACGCGCACGCGTCGGCGCCCGACGGCCTGATTACGAACGTGTTGGCGGTGACACGGAGTTCGATTCCGTTCTCGTCGGTCTCACCAGTCGGGTGGCTGGGCTGGGTCCGGCGCGTCTTCTGGCCCCTGGCCGGAGCCACCGCGTTACTCGTGGGAGCCTGGCTGATCACCTCGAAGCTGGGGTCGTCTTCCGCCGCAGGACCTTCGCCGTCGGAATTGGTCGTTTCCCAAGCGGATCCAGCCGCCGTGCCCCCAGCCGGAGACGAGGCACCGCTCGCGC
>CAYYSX010000100.1:0-6337 GCA_964474315.1 uncultured Verrucomicrobiota bacterium
GAGCAGCTGACTACGGATCAGCAGGTTAGAGGTTCGACTCCTCTCGGATGCACCATTCAACACCAAGGATTTAGCGAAAAAAGGCCGGTTTTGGCGGAAAGCCAGACCGGCCTTTGCTACGTAGATTGCAACACCCTCTTCGGGTGAAGAATCGGCCGTTGCGCGCGTGGCAACACCGTTCAACACCACGCAACATGGCGTGGTGGGGGACTCGTGTGAGAGGCTGGTCATCGATACCAAGACCGCGGAAGGCTCGAAGGGCCAGCCGCGGCGGAAAGGAAACGATGGCTGGATTATTGAAGCGGGGTGCCACCTGGTACGCCCGCGTTTATTGCCGCGGTCGGGACCGTTGGCGTTCATTGAAAACCGGCAGCCGGGACGAAGCGGTTCGTAAGGCCCGGGAGTTCGAGGACTGCTTGAAATCGCGGCAGTGGGTTCGTCCCCAATTGCGCGACTTGTTGGAACGGGCACGCCATGAGGCAGGGCCAGACGAGATTCCCCTACTGGTAGAAACGATGACCGGAGCGTTGGGGCAACTCCTCGCTCTCGTGCCGAGTGAGGATCGGGACGCTGTGGCGGCCGGGGTGATGCGATCCTTGGCTGCTCGACAGGAACGGAAGCTCACCATTGCCGGAGGCTGGCAGGCCTGGCTGAACTCCGTGAATCGCTCACAACCCAAGGCCCGAACCCTGGCGGGATACCAAGCGATCTGGAGACGCTTCGCCGACTGGGCAGCGGAGCGGAAACGGGAATGGCTCCATGAAGTGGACCCCACCATGGCGCAGGACTACGCGGCGAATCTCTGGGGATCCAAGGTGACGGGGAACACCTTCAACGCGCATACCAAGTTCCTGAAGTCGGCTTGGCAAACCTTGAAGGTGCCGGCTGGAATCACAGCAAATCCTTGGGAGACGATCCGCCTCCGCGCCATGGAACAGGGCACCGGACGGAGGGCACTCTCACCGGAGGAAGTCCGGCGGGTCATCACGGCCGCCGTCGGCCCGATGAAGTTGCTGCTAACGGCGGGTGCTATGACGGGCGCTCGATTGAGCGACGTAGTATCGATGCGCTGGGAAGCCATCGATCTTGAGGTGGGATTGTGGACGTTCGTGCCGCTCAAGACCGACCGTACGGGGAAGAAGCTCGCGCTGCCCTTGCTGGAACCGCTCCTCGGAGCCTTGCGAGCGGCCCGCAAGGACTCCCTATCGCCATGGGTGTTCTCGGAAGAACGGTCGCTGTGGCAAAGGAACGATCTAACCCGGATGATCAGCAACCACTTCGAAGCGTGCGGGATAGTGACAACCGAAGCGGCGACTGAAGGAAGCCAACGCCGCAAGGCGCGAGTGATCGCCGGCTTCCATTCGCTCCGGCACTTCGCGGCCAGCACTGCGGCCCAAAGCGGAGCCAACTCCCTCCTGGTGTCCAAGACGCTGGGGCATGGAAGCCTCGACGTGACCAAGCTCTATGTGCATGCAGGCGTCGAGGATGCCAGGAAAGTGCTGACACCGTTGGCCGCCGTGGTAGCCGGAGAGTTCACCGGCCAATCAGGCCAGAAAGGAGTAATCGCATGAAATTCATCCAAGCACTTGTTGAATCGCAAGATTGCAGCATCACCACCCTCGAGGACACTGCGTTGTTCCCCGACGGTAGTGTGTTTGATCCCAGCACCGCCATCGAAGTTTCACGCTCCGAGCCAGAAGGCCACGTGGTGGAATGGCTCTTTGTGACGCCCGATCGTCAATTGGTGCGGGTACGGGGCAGGGAGACCATCGATGGCGAGATGGTTCCTCGAGACGAGGACACCTTCGAAACTCACCCTGAGTTACTCCGTAGCGCCGAGCCCGCCGTTATTGAGGAGTGGCGGCGCCGCATCGGTCTTCGCCTCTTGGCTTGGCGGATCACGGAGGACGAGGCCCTTGAATGGGTTCTCTTAACCTGGCTGCCGGAACCCTTCGCGGCGGCGATCCGCGCCAAGCTGGCTCTGCCGCCTAAAACGTTGGACGATCTTGCCTCTGAGGATTTCCTGACGCCGCCCTGGGAGGTGCATCATGAGTGAAGGCGAAAATACGGCCTACTTCTCCGATGGAACTCCCTTCGAGATGAACAAGAGCCAGGAGGTCGATTACATCGACACGGCCGAAAGCGTCACGGAGACGCTGTTCAAACGTTTGGACGGAACCTTCGTTCTCGTTCGCACCAGCACCGTCGTGGACGGGGTGGAATTGGACGAGGACGAAGACGCCTTCAGCACGTATCCCGAATTGAAAGGGGTAACCGCGGCGGCGATCCAACGACGGTTCCAGCGCCTCGAGCGAAAACATACTGCCCAAGTCATCGACACCGTTCAGGCGGCAGCCTGGGCGATTCGATGTTTCATTCCCGAGCCCTTGAAGTCGCTGGTGGCGCCAGCGTAAACGAAGGACACAGGGCCGGACAAAACCAGTGACGGTCCACGCGGACGTCCACTTACCGCAGCAAGTCACGCATCCCGGCTGGCGGAAGCTAGGCTTCCGCCAGCTCAACCCCCATCACTGTTTGCGCAACTCACTCACGGCCGTCCTCGCTTCGGCCGCTGCCGCGCGCGTCAGTCTTCCCCACAGTCGGCCAGCGTCCGCGTCGGAATCAGTCTCAAGACTTCGCGCCGTCTCCCTCTCGGACACCAGTCGCCGCAGCGCCTGGCCGCGCGCCCGGATGTATTCGTAGAACTCGGGGTCAGTTAGCGGCTGCCCCTCCACTCGCACCGTGTCCCGCCGCGGCGCCGAAATCCACAGCCCGCGCTGAATCAATACCTGTTCCATCCGCGTGGGCTTCCAGGAACTCACAAACCGCTTGCTCAATTCCACCCGCACCGGCTCGCCCCACGGATTCAGCGCCGGCCGTTCCATTCTCCGCGCAAACGGAATCGACGCCGCCAGCGCCGCCTCCACGGTCGGCGCATCGTACACCGTCGGATCAAACCAGCGGTCGATTTGCCGAAGGGCGTTCGGTACCACGAACGAACTCGCCGTCCGGCCGAGTGACTTGGCCAGGTCATCGCCCGCCTTCACGTTGTCCCGGTTGATCACACTCGCCAGACCGGCGAGCCCATCCAAAAACGATTGCTGCGTGATGACCTTGCCGGAATTCATCAGCACGAACGCCAGCCGATCCCACGCCGAGCGTTCTTCGAGCTTCCGGTAGCGTTTTGCGTCGAACCAGTTGCCCATGATCCCCAGCCCGATCAGTGCCGGGTGAGCTGCGTACGGATACCACCGGCCTCCCAGTTTGATGCTGTACGGCACCCACCCCGAGGCGCGCAGTTGATCCCGTTGGTTCTTGGCGGCCGGGCCCGCTCCGGTGATGGCAAACCAGGAGTCGTCATCGTCCAGGTACGCCTCTGCCGCGGCCCAGATGACTCCCATCAGCGCCGTGCCCAGTGCGGCCTTGGCGTATTGGTCCCCGAGCGCGTTGCGATCCACGATGGGCCGGCCCTCCAGCTCGCCGTGCCAATGCCCATAGAAGGCGCGACCGAGCCCGATGGGTGGCACATAGTTCAACGACTCGTTCACCACATTCGCAATGATGTTGGTGAACGGAACGACTAAACGCACGGCCGTCCCGAATCCCCCTGCCTGAAGTTGATGGATCGCTTCGGCACATTGTCCCAGGAATCCGTAAGGCTTCTGGTTGAAGGTCACACCGAGGGCAAAATCACGGGCGCTTTGCCGCACCCCTTCCGGCGTCGCTTCGTCCAATAGCTCCGCCACTCGCCGCCGGAAGGTGATCCCCGAGAGTCCTTCGAGTTGGGCCTGATGCACGGCCGCCGCCCGCTGTTGTTCGAGCCGGCCGGTCAACTCGGCTTCCCGGCGCCGCAACGGCGGTCCCGACAAGCCCTCGTCCCGGGCAATCTGCCGCGCCAAGAGCGTTCGCCTCATCTCTTCCGCGCTGCGGAAGAAGAGCGCGTCCGCCGCGGCGAGCGCTCGCCCCACCAGACGCCACGGCGTGAGAAGGTAGTCGGTCCACCCCGGCAATCGCACCAACTCCAGTGGACGCGACGCCTGCAACTTCAGGTCCCCGGTCCGCGTCGCGATCCCCGTCCTCAGGATGTCGGCGGCATCCACGCCGCCGCGCTTTAACCCGCGGCCAAGCGCGACCGCCTGTTGCACGAAGTCCGCCGGATTCCGCGCTTGGATCACCAGGTTGGCCACCAGGTTCTGGAAATTGGCGATCAGGTTGATCCCGTGGGTCGTCAGGCCGCTCAAAATGTTCGCGTACCAAAACGCCGTCGCCAGATCCCCGAGCGGCACGCCCATTTCCCGCGCCAGGTAGTTGTGGAGTTCCACAACTTTTTGGTCGCGCCGAAATCCCTCCGGAGTCCGCTGAATTTCACCGGCCCGCCTGCTCACTTCGGACGCCACTTCCGAGGTCCACTTGGGCAGCCGAAGTTTGGCGGTCACCGCGTTCCAAGCGCTCTCGCGGTCGATGCCTCCCAAGTTGGACAATTCAACGATCCGCTGGAAGGCCGGCTTCACCTTGTGCGGAGCCGCCGGCGTTACGCGCTCCAACTTCGCCAGCTCCTGTTCCTTCGCCGTTTTGACCAGCGCGGCAAACCGTCCTTGGAGGCGCTTGCCCAATCGCGCGGCCGCCTCTTCCGGCAACGCTGCATCCTCCACCAACCGTTGCACGATAGTTCTTCCGGCGGCATCGACCTTCGTGAAGTGCTCGCGCACCAGGGTGCCAAGCGTTGCCCGCATCCGGCGCAATTCGCTTCGGATCGCCCGGTCAATGGGGTTGGTTTCGTACTCCGCCGCGATCTCTCGCGCCGCGAGTTCTCGAAAGACAACCTTCGTCAACGTGTCGGCCGATGACGCTTCGACACCGAGCTTCTGAAGTTCCGCCGTCAGTTCGTCGGGCGTCAGCTCACGCGTTTCCAGTTGCCGTTCGACCAGGCGCCGAACGGCGCTGGGCTGGCTGTGCGCTTTTGCAGTTGGCGTGTCGGACTGAAGGCGGGCGAACTTCGCCACAATCGCCTCCGCGGTCTGCGTCTGCTCATTCGTCGCCGGCGGACGTTGGTCCAACGCCCGCCGTTCCCTGGCGATTCGCTCCCGAATCACGCGCTCCCGCATCACCACCGAAGCCAACGGCCCGGCCGTCGGAGCCGCGACACCCAGGCGACGCAGTTGCGCGGCAAAGTCCGCTTCGGAAAGTCGGCCGGTCTTGAGCTGGCTTTGGACGGCTGTCTCGACCGGATTGGGCCCGCCGCGCCTCGGAGCGGTTGGCGTGTCCGACTGGGAGAGGGCAAACCGCCTCAAAATCCTCTGGGCCGTCGTGTCGGCCTCCGTGGCCCGAATTCGATTCGCCCGCGTCTTGATTTGACGCCTGACCCGCTTCCGTGCCTCTCGGTAGCGGGTTTGGACCGTGCTCGAACCGTCTCCGAAAACGACACCCCAGCCGCCTGCAAGCTGACCGCTCAAGATTCGCCGCAGTCCATCGGCTTGTTGGTCGGTCAGTTGGCCGCGCCGCCGCATGTCATCGATAGTCTCTTCCTGCAGCGCTTTCTGCAGCGGCGTTCCCGAGACACCCGCTTGATGCTCGAACGCCTCGTCAATGGCGGAGGCCGCCGCCTGTTGTACCTCGGGGCTGTTGGCCGCCGCCTCGATTCCACGCTGGTTCACCCGCTGGAGCGCATCCGCAAGCGCATCCGTCGTCGGCTTCGCTCGTTCGCGCACGCTTTGAGCGGCCCGGTTGAATTGCCGCTTGGCATAGACCAGCGCCCCTTCCGGCGTCAGCCGTCCAAAGGCCGCAAACCCCTGCAACGCCTGGCCGACGTGGGTCGAATACGGGAGAAAATCATCGTCCAGGAATCGGGCCGCTTCGTCCGGCCGCCCGGCCGCCGAGAGTCTCTTGACGATCACGTGTCCCAGCATCGTCCGCTCCGCGCCGCCCAATCCATTGTTGGGATCGCGAAACACCGCCGCCGCCGCGTCCCCCGTGGCATCAGCGATGCGCGCCGCAAAGGCCGCCGTGTCCTCGTTCGGCTTGCGTTCGTAGAGCCGGTTCTCCGTGGCCCGCTTCACCGGGTCCGCGACATCCGCAGCCGCGTCCAGTTGCTGGGTGAATTGGCGAAGGTCCACACCTTTCTTCAGCGCCTCCATCAGCCTCTCATCGCTGTCGGTCGCCTCCGGCAATTCCACTCGCGCCTGACGCACGGCCTCGCGCAGCGCGGCCTCGAGCGCCATCCCTCCCCGCACCAGCACTTTGGCGATTTTCACCGCCAGCTTCGCCATCGGAGTCAAAAGCAACGGGTCAGCATGGACGTTGGCCGATAGGGAACGATCCAACTCGTCCAGCTTCGTCA
>CAYYSX010000100.1:6347-19464 GCA_964474315.1 uncultured Verrucomicrobiota bacterium
CTGGCCCGATCCGCCAGAGCTTCTTCCACCGGTTGAACCTTGGTGGTCCCTCCGGGCACCGCCGCCGCCTGCGCCGCGGCGGCCGCCGCGATGGCCGCCGCCGTTCTCGGCACCATTTCACCCACCACTTCTGGAACTCCGCCCGGCGCTTCCGTCGTCACCGCCACCACGTCGCCGCCCGCGGGCTTCTCTGGCACAGACCTGCCGAGCAAGCGTCCGTCAAAATCCCGTCCCGTGCCGGCCGCGACCACGGTCTCGCGGTCCGTCTTCGTTGGGTTGAACACCGCCACGCCTTGCGGAACCTCCACGAAGTCCAAGCCCTCGGGAATGTCCACCCCAGGCGAGCCAGGCACGATCAAGGTCACTGCTTTCGTTCCTTCCGGATCAGCCGTGGCCTCCAGTTGCGCTTCGAGCGCGTGCTGGCTTTCCAGGGCCGGTGGATCGTTCGGTACCGGCGCCGGCAGTTCGTCTTGTTCTGGCGCGACGACCTCGAGGATCGCCATCGTCGGGTCCGGCGCCGCGGCCGCCTCTCTGGTCCGCGCGATCAACCCCGCAGCGCCGCCCACGCCGCCGCCCAGGATCGCCCCGGCCGCCATGCTCGTGCCCACCCCTTCCAGAAGCGGACGTTCCGGGTCGAACGCTTGCGTCACCGCATTCTGGAGAATCTGCTCGCTTCCCTCTTGGCCCGCCTCGTGAACCGCTGCCTTTCCGACCGCCTTCAGAGCCGATTGTACCCCGGATTTCGCCGGCCCGTAGAAGCGTTTCATGAGATTCGCCGGCACGCCAAGCAACCGCTCGGTCACCGCGCCAGCCGCCCCGTAGCCCAAGGCCGCCAGGCCCGCCTGGTCCGGGCGCCCCGCCGCCAGGGCCTCTTCCGCGCCCGTCTGGCCGCTGGTCAAGGCGTACTGCCCGATTCCCGCGGCCGGGTTCAGCAACGAAGCGGCGACCGTCGGCACCATTGCGCCAGCGCTGGCCGGCAACGTGTCGGCCCAGAACTCGCCAGCGAAGTTCGGATTCGGCTGGAACGCCTCCCGCGCGCCTTCGGAGAGGGCTTGTCCGGCGCGATACAATGGATCGGACTCAAGTTCGGCCTCGCGCTGCGCCGGCGTGCGCCGGCGCTTGCGGGTCTGTTCCTCCATGGCGCGATCCGTCGCGGCTTCCGTGTCTCCGGAGACCGCCGGAAGCCAGTCCAACACCCGCGCCAGTCCGCTGGCGGCCTTCCCAACGGCCTCGCCGCCGCCGCGCAGGAACGATTGGGCCGCCGAGGCCAACCGCCCCTCTCCCGAGCCAACCTGGCTCCGGATCGCTTGGGCAATCTCCTCATCGGACATCTCGGTCGGGAACTCCCATTCTTCGACCCCGTCCCCGACCGGCACTTCGATCACCTTCATGGCACCGCTTCGATCTTGCCGGTTTCTGGATTGTAGCGGCGGCGCACCTTCTTCGCCTCCTCATCCCGCTTGCCATCATCCGCTTTGCCCGTCGGCTTGGAACCTTCAGGGGCCTTTGCTTCTGGACGCCTGTTCCCGCCAAGCGTGGGGTCAAAAGCGCCCAGCCCCATCGCCGAATTGGGAGACACGTCATATAAGGCATCCGGAACCCGTCGAAATCGAGGTATCCCCCTTGGGGCGTGAATCCCGACTGCTCTTTCTCCTTCTCCAGAGAAGGCCGAATCATCTCGTAGATCTCATTCAAGTCACGCACCGGACCGTCATATCGGTGCTTGGCGGCGGCCCGGAGGACATCCGCTGGGATCAAATCTTCGAGGCGACGCCCGGCGGCGGTGGGCGGGCCCTGCTGTTTCTGCCGTTCCATGAGCAAGTCGCCCAGTTCTTCATATGTCAGCCTGCGGGACTGGCGTGTATGCTCTTCCCGCCTCTCCCGGGCCTCGCGCCGCTCCATTTCGGCCACAATGTTGGCCATCGTGACCTCATCTAGCGCTTGCCGACGTCGCGCCTCTTGACCACGAGCGAGCCCCGACAGCTCCCCGAGACTCATCTTCGCGGCGTCCTTTCCTCTCATGTAGCCGGTCTCATCCAAGAACGCGACCGCTTCGTCCCTGGACATCTGGTTGCGTCTGCGCTCGTCAAAGCCGCGTAGCACGGCCTCGACCCCGTCAGTGATGCCGCGATGCAAGTAGGCCGCGACTTGATTCCTTTGTGTGGGCGCGTAGGGCATATTCGTTCCTTGGTGTTTTCAGAGTAAGGAAAATTGAGGTGGCCTGGAATGGGGGCAGGAGGTAGAGATTTGTAGCCGCAGGTTGAAGAACGTTCCGAAGCGATGAAGACAACACCCACCCCACAGCGGGAGAGAAGGAATGGGGATTTGATTCAGACCTTTCTCGATGGTTCGACTCGGATACTCCTCTTTGAAGGATGGCGCCCGGACCGCCGCGCCATCTCCGTTCGCGACGAACAAGGGAAGAAGCATGTCCTTGAGTTCGAAATGGCTGGTCAACTCGATACGCCGCTTCTTCAAACCACTGTGGTCGCTCTTGACGAGGTGAAGCCTCAAACTCATCGATGGGGAACGCTGGTGGATTGGTTGAGCGCGGAGGAGAAACGCCAACTGGAGAAAACGATTCACATTTGGAACCAAGCGCTGAATCAAGAGCGACGGGAGCGCGAGGCGGCCGGCGAGCATCGTGATACATTGGCAAAGGCCTTCGATCTGCCGACAACTCTTCAGACGATGATCACGGGGAGGGGCACCGAGCCATTGCGCCGCTTCTTTCAGGCGCAGCATCCTGGATGGCTCCCGTTTATTAACCTGCGAACGCTGGAAGCCAGGAAGGTGAAATGGCGGATGATGTTGCATAGCCAAAAGGTGATTTTCCTCAAACGGCTGGATGACTGCATGCCATTGGTTGATGGGTCAAATCTCGTTGAAACCGCGAGCAGCAACGCTTCTCCAAACGGGGGCATGCGAGCCAGGAATGTTGTTTCATGGGAACTCAAAAAGGGTAATCATGGGGACCGAGTCGCGAGTATTGAGTTTAGGAATGGTTCAATTGAAGACATCGCCTTACAAACATGTTTATACAATGTTATAAATAAAGTTAAAGATGCACCAAGGAGAAGAATGACTTGGCGGGAGCTACAGAATCTAGGATTGCTTCGCGGAACGCGTGGCGACGCAAACAAAACGGGAACCAGTCCGAGCAAGCTCCGCGACCAGAATGGATTTAAGAAACTTGAGCACAAAGGATTCATAATTCACAGCGATTCAGATATATATCTACCAATCAGGCCAACCAATGGCGGTTTGGTAGGCTAGCCCCCACCCCGGGGCGGGGGCTACGTGAACAATCATGGGCGTCGCGGTTCACTGGCGCAGCTCCTCTTCGAGGCCGACTCGATCGGCACGGAGCCGGTTCCAAGCCTGAGTGAGTTCGAGTGACAGGTGCTCGTCGCCGACATAAGCAGACGAGTGCGGGTTGGCGGGGTGCTCTTTCATTTCGGCGCAGATCACCGCGAGCCGCTGTCTTTTTGCCCAGACCCCACCAGTCCGAACGTTTGGACCGGCCTCCCGCGCCGCTTTTTTGGCAGGCCAGCCACGCCACTGATTCCGCCAATCAAACACCGCCCGACGCCGCCAATCCCGGTAGCGATTGAAGCCAGCGTCAACCGAATTGGACCGGAACTCGAACCAATCTTCCAACCATGCGGAATCGAAGGGAGGCGTCGCTGAAGCGGGTTCGCCTGACCACTTGGTTCCCCAATCAAGGACCTCCTGAAGCGAAGGCGCCTCGATCCCTGGCACCTCCGAGTCGGCGGCGTTTGATTCGATGCTGGAATGATGCTCCACCCCTTCCGCTCCTTCTGGATTCTTACTTGGCATTTCAAGTGGGGTACCCGGGGCAGTAGCGGTGACATCGCCGTTCTGCCTATTCCAGCGTTTGACGCTGGCAGACCGACCGTTTTCGCGATTGCTCCGCACCTGCCGCTCTTTCTCAATCGGGTAGTCACGGACAACTATGTCAGCGCCCTCCCAAGACCATAGTGCGGAGGGCTGATTGATTTCTTCTTTGGTCACCCGAAGGTTTCGAATGCACTTCACAGGAGGCCAGTCGCGTGCCCCTGCAATTTTTCCCCCGTTCTCCTGTCCGATACAGTAACGCAGAAGCATGAGCCAGGTGGATCGAACGCACGGATCGGCGTCCAGCATCTCCTCGGCGTCGAGGGTTGATACGTGTATATTCAGCCATTCCATGTCGGTGACGTTCAAAATCAGGGACGGTATCGGATAATGATTAGTGCCTCAAGGCGCCCGCCTTTAAATTGCCATGCTGATCTCATCGGAACCCCCGTCTTTTGGTTGATCATCTCGAAAGAACCAATTCTCAATATCTTCAAAGCTATTGACATATACCAACCCACCGGGACCGGAACCGACAAATCGAAGCGCAAAGAGGGCGGCAAATGCCATACCTGGCTCCCCTTTCCATCTAAACACTTTCTCTATCTCCTCAATTTCGAATCCTTCCCACCCGTTATTCAGGCAGAAACACCAAAGTCGAAGGACACCTTCCAGGGCATTTTCACCAAGGCGCTTTTTTAGCGCCTGGTAGAAGGGATTCTCGATAATTCCGACATGGACTGGGACAATACTCATCGAAGGGTTCAGATGCAGGACTGCTTTACTGTGCCGCCTCGAGCAGCTTTTCAATATCGCATACGCGGTAGCGCTCGATTCCGCCGATGCTTACCGGTAGCAGCACACCGGTCTGGCGAAGCCGCCTGACCGTCCAGCGGGAGACTTTGAGCGTCACGGCCACTTCTCCTTGCGTCATCAGCTTCGGGGATGGCCGTGGTGGGGACGGCTGGCCATTCAGCGATCGCTCGACCGTGGTTACTGCAGCTCGAACCCTTCCGGGATCCAACCGCAGCGGATCAGAGCGCAAGGCGACCGCGAGGGCGATTCGGGTGTCAGGCGATAGGCAAATGCTCATTTGCCGAACAACAAGCCACATAGATCCCCATGTGTCATAGGGCGGGGTAGGGCTGGATAGAGCGTTCATAGAGAAGAGGCCCACTGCATCCGGGCGACAGGCTGCTAGGCGCCATGCCGACTTTGACGCGGGAGAACCGACGGCTGCACGCCGTTACCAAGTGGTCAACCACCTGCCCCCACCACTTGGGATGCCAAGTGGTCAACCAACTGGTAATACGGAAAGAAAAGGAAGGGAAGGGAAGGGAATCTGTGTGCCCCCTACCCCCAAGGTTCCTGACCCGGTCATGGCGACCGGCGCGGGAGCACACAGGGAGAGTCCGACCCTCAGAGATAGCCTTTTTTAGGTGACCGAAATGAAATCTGCCCGGGGGGCCGCAACCCGGCATGGAAAACGCCGCGGCCACGCCAAAGCGCTCGAAGGCGGGCTATCCCGAGAATCCGTCAAACCCCCCACACCGCAGGGCAGCGCGCGGCTGGTTCGCCGGTGGGACCTGGAAGTCTGCCGGTCGGCCCCCGATTCGGGAGAACCGACGGCTGCACGCCGTTACCAAGTGGTCAACCACCTGCCCCCACCACTTGGGATGCCAAGTGGTCAACCAACTGGCTTTCCCTCATCGGACGCCGCGTCACACCTCGAATCCCGCGCCGCTTTTTGCGGCCAATATCCGGCGAGCATGCCTGTCGCTGCACTGCTCCAACGATTCCGGCAAGGTGAGCCAGACCACCGGCAAAGCGGGCTCCACTCCAACCGCCAGCGCCCGCTACCGCGGCCACTGCCCGAAATTCGCGGCGGCCCCGATCCATCTCTATGTCATGGGGAACGGCGTGGGACTCACCCCCCCCTCCCCCTTTCAGCGCACCTGTCGGGATAGTCCAGACGCCTGAGCATCCTCCCTTGGCGCCGGGCCACAACCGAGCTCAGCGGAGGCCCGCAACGCCTCAGAGCCGCCAGCCTTCAGCGACGAGCCCGAGGGGGCGGGCCACGAGCCTGACGCGGCCAAGGGGCCTCGCGCCGGCGGATCGGTAGGTGTAACGCCGAGCTGGGTCAGAGGCGCCATGGTATCGGGACACCACCGCATTTGCGGACGGATGAGGGTCCGGCACGGTGAATTCGAACCTGCGTTCAACGACCACCTGACCGTGGCGTGATCGAGGATCGCCGTCCGTTCCCCACGCGCACCCACCCGGTTCGAGGTGGAGCGGATTTCGAGCGTTCAGAAGGTAGCTTGAGGTAGCAAATCACGTAGCAAGCCGTTCCCGAAGCGACTTTGGGACGGGATTGGCCCGCTTTCGGTTCCCCTTCCGACTGATGGCTGGTCAGTTTGAACTAAGGCCGTCTCGCCGCTGCAGACCGGAACATTTACCAAAAGTTCTCCGCCCCGGACCGGTCAAAATGTTCTTCTTGTACTTTATCTGCTGGGACAGCCTCTCCCCATTGTCATGGACAAATTCAGGCATCGTTGGTGGCGAATGAAGGATCACCGTTCAAGCAAGCCAGGACGACGCCCCAAGGCGACTCCTCAAGGATGGGTGTCGCGGTACATTTTCGTTCCCGAACGCGGAACCTTCCGCTCTGAAATCATCCGCCACGAAAAAAGTGCCGAATCAGACTTGCCGTCTTGGGGCGAGAAGTCCCGCTGCCAACCCAAGCAAGGAGGCTGACTTTGGAGGTCGCCCTACCAAGCAAGATGTCGGAGCCATCGCCCGGCGGAGACACGAAAACCCGGAGTGAACTGCGGCCACGGTTCTAGCTACGGTAGCTTGGTGTTGCAATGCGCTGCTCCATGTGTAGTCTTTCAGCGGTTTACGCCGAAATGGCCTGAATCGCTGAATGTTGGGGCGCCTACGGATCAGCAGGTTAGAGGTTCGACTCCTCTCGGATGCACCACTTCCTAGAAACTGGGAATTCTCGCCGACGCGCTGGATCGCTTGGCGTTCGTGGTGAGGACGCCTGAATCCCCAAAAGAAGAAAGCCAATGGCGGCGGTCGTCAGGAGCGCGTGGACGCCTCAATTCTCCTGAGCCTGGAAGAGAAGCGCGCCAACGTCAGTTCCTCTCCCCGGCCCGCTGACACCTTCACCGTGTCGCCCGGTTTGAATTCGCCCTCGAGGATCTTGGTGGCCAAGGGGTCGAGCAGCTTCTCCTGGATGGCTCGCTTGAGCGGCCGCGCGCCGAACTGCGGGTCATAGCCTTCCTTGGCCAGCAACCGCTTGGCCGCGGCGTCCACGTCCAGCGAATACTGCTGCTGCGCCAGGCGCTTCATCACGCCCCGCAGTTGGATGTCCACAATCTTCTCCAGCTCTTCTTCGTCGAGACTGTGAAAGACGATGACGTCATCCAGACGGTTGAGGAATTCAGGACGGAAATACTTCCGCAGTTCCGCCTTCACCTTGTCCTCCATCGTCTGCCGCGCGCCCACGGTCGTCCGGCCCTCCAGGAAATACTCCTGGATGATGGGTGAACCGATGTTCGAGGTCATGATCACGATGGTGTTCTTGAAGTCCACCGTGCGCCCTTGACCATCCGTCAACCGCCCGTCGTCGAGCACTTGCAGGAGGACGTTGAAAACGTCGGGATGGGCTTTCTCAATCTCGTCGAACAAGACCACGGAATACGGACGACGCCGGACCGCTTCGCTGAGCTGACCCCCTTCGTCGTAGCCGACATAACCCGGGGGCGCGCCCACCAGGCGCGAAACCGTGTGCTTCTCCATGTATTCCGACATGTCGATCCGCACCATGGCATGGTCGTCATCGAAAAGATCCTCGGCCAGGGCTCGGGCGAGCTCGGTTTTACCAACGCCTGTGGGACCCAGGAAGATGAACGAACCGATGGGCCGGTTGGGGTCCTGCAATCCGGAACGCGCGCGCCGGACGGCGTTGGACACGGCGTGGACCGCTTCCTTCTGGCCGATCACCCGTTCGGCGAGGCGCTGCTCCATTTTTACCAACTTCTCCCGTTCACCCTCGAGCAGCTTGGTGACCGGAACGCCGGTCCAGGAAGCGACCACCCGCGCAATGTCGTCCTCGGTGACTTCCTGGGACAGCAGCCGCTGGCCTCCCGGAATCTCCTTCAGCGCCTTCTCGGCGGCCGCCAGCTTCTTGGCGAGCTCGGGAATCCGGCCATGCTCGATCTCCGCAGCCTTGCCCAGGTTGTGCTCCCGCTTGGCCAGCTCGAGCTGCGTCTTGGCATCCTCGGTCATCGCGTTGATGGCACTGACCGCGTCGAGGGCGGTCTTCTCGTTCTGCCACTGGGCGTTCAACTGGCTCTGCTTCTCCTTGAGATTGGCCAGTTCGGACTCCAGGCGCTTCAACCGCTCCTTGGCCGCGGCATCTTTCTCTTTGGCCAGCGCGGTCCGTTCGATCTCCAACTGCATGATCTGGCGGTCGAGCTGATCGATGGCGGTCGGTTTGGAATCGAGTTCCATCCGGAGACGCGAGGCCGATTCGTCCACCAGGTCCACGGCCTTGTCGGGCAGGAATCGGTCGGTGATGTAGCGGTGCGACAACGTGGCGGCCGCGACGAGCGCGCTGTCCTGGATCCGCACTCCATGATGGGTTTCATAGCGCTCCTTCAAACCGCGCAGGATCGCGATGGTGTTCTCCACGCTCGGTTCGCCCACGTACACCGGTTGGAACCGCCGCTCCAACGCTGGGTCCTTCTCGATGTGCTTGCGGTACTCGTCGAGCGTGGTGGCGCCGATGGCCCGCAGTTCGCCCCGCGCGAGTTGGGGCTTGAGCATGTTGGCGGCGTCACCGGCCCCCTCGGCCTTCCCCGCGCCGACGATCGTGTGCAGCTCGTCGATGAAGAGAATGATTCTTCCCTCGCTGGAGGTCACTTCCTTCAGAAACGCCTTCAACCGCTCCTCGAACTCCCCCCGGTATTTCGCCCCGGCGATCATTGCTCCGATGTCCATGGCAATGACCTTCTTGTCCTTCAGCGATTCCGGGACGTCGCCGTTCACGATCCGCCGGGCGAGTCCTTCCACCAACGCCGTCTTGCCCACCCCCGGTTCGCCGATCAACACCGGGTTGTTCTTTGTACGGCGCGTCAGCACCTGCATCACCCGCCGGATCTCATCGTCACGGCCGATGACCGGGTCGATCTTGCCCTGCCGCGCCAGGGCGGTGAGATCGCGTCCGTACTTCTCCAAGGCTTGGAACTTCTCCTCGGGATTCTGGTCGGTGATCCGCTGGTTGCCCCGCACCTCGACCAGAGCCTTCATCACGCCGTCTCGCGACACCCCATTGGACTGGAGGATCCGTTTCAGCGCGCTGCCGCCTTGGTCGAGGAGCCCAAGGAGCAGGTGTTCGGTGGAAGTGAAGTCGTCCTTGAGCTTGGCCATTTCCCGACCGGCCGCGGAAAGGACGTTCTGGAAGTCCTGGCTCGGATAAACTTGCGACGCCCCGCTGACTTTCGCCCGTCGTCCCAACTCGCTTTCCAGATCAGCGGACAGACGCGGAAGGGCCACGCCCAGCTTCTGGAGCAATTGGGGAATCAGACTCTCCTCCTGCCGGATCAGCGCTAGGGCCAGGTGCTCACCATCGAGCTGCTGGTGTCCGTGCTCCTGGGCGATCTGCTGGGCGGCGGAGACCGCTTCCTGTGCTTTGATCGTGAATTTTTCGAAGTTCATGTACCGCGGTCGTTTGCAGTTTGGGTGCCTTTGGTGAGGAAACGAATACCTCGGGAAACCGAACGCGGGCAATCGTCGCCTGTGCCGGTCCGCGTCCCGGACGACCCAGACCCTGTGTCCCCCTCGCCCTGACCGGCACCCACCCCGGCCAGGATGACATACTCAACCGCTGGAATTCAGTCCAACCACCAATGGACGCGAATGAACACGAATGAGGACCGACAACTAAAATCGAGGTCTCCTGGAATTCCGTCGATTCGTGTCCATCGGTGTTTATTCGTGGTTCCTCACCGCCTCGTTACCGGTCACTCGTGGAGCCGACCGGCCACCCACAGGACGCCCCGGCTCACGTAGTCGAGGAACACCGGATCGGCGAACGTTTCGTCCGAGTGTCCATACGTCGTACCAAACACCCGCGCCTGGCCGTACTGATTGATCCAAATCACCGGATGGGCCTGGCCGTCCCGCTCACTGGCCGAGGTGGCCAGCACCGTCGTTCCCGGCCAGACCTTCTCGATCACGTAGAGTTCATCGCGAGGGGTTGTCCAGTCATCGGGCACACCCTTGAGAATGGGATGAGCCGGCTGGACCTTCCGTACCGGGTACCGGCTCAGGTGGTCATGGCGGCGGCTCGTGACGCCGAGGAATTCCCGCCAATCGTCTTGCTCCGCCGCCCGGTAGGTATGCATGGCACAATGAATGACCACGGCCGGCACGCCGGCGTGATGGGCTTGGGTGATCTGCCGGATATAAGCGGGCGAGGAGGTGTCGGCGAAACACTCGTTATGCACCACCACATCAAAGCCGCTGGCCCAATCCTCCCGGGAATACAGAGGAATCTCCGCTCGGGTTCCGGTTCCGCCTTCGTTGACCACGGTCCACACGACCGGGGCATGCCGCGCCACCGCATTGGTCAATTGAGCGCTTTGATACGGGTAATTGTGGCAACAGCCACCGGTGATGAGCAGGGCACGAAGTGGCGTTGCCGGTTCAGCGGCTTTCGCGCCTAGCAACACCAACCCGGCCGCAGCCGTCAGCAATACTCGGAGGAACATGGATGACAGGCTGGGACGCCATCGGCTCCGGGTCAATGCCGCGTGGCGGCCCTACCCAAAACTACCCAGTTTCCCAACCCCTCGTCCCACTCCATCGCTTTGTCGGTAGTCTTGTCCCTCCGGCAGGAGGCGGGGACTTGGATCTTAAAGTTTTTGAGCTTTGAGCTTTGGGCTTTGAGCTTTGGCCTTCGCCCCCCTCGCTGGCGTTCGGATCCCCGGGAGGATTGACAGGAGGGGCGGATCGCCGGCAAGTGTGGCCTCGTTTTCAACGAAATCGGGCCAGAACCGGGAACCGACCTGGAATGAGAACCAGGGCGTTGCCGAGGATCCTGGCCGCTATTCCCCTCGAATCGTGTTGTCGCTTCCCGTTACCCGATGGCTCCCCTGGCTGGCCTCGTTGGTGGCGGTCGGGATGTTCCCCTCGGCGGTTGCGACGCCGATTTTCGCCCCGGGGCCCTTGCCCTTGCGGACGACTCCGCCCTCGATCGACGAGCTGGAACAGGGTCGTCAGCTTGCCTTGAAGCATTGCGCGACGTGTCATCGGTTCGTCGAACCGCACTGGCTGGACCGGGGCACGTGGCACGGTGGCACTGAGCCGATGATGCGAACCCTTTTGGGCTTCAGCCACCTGGACTCGGAGCGCGCCGAGGATCGCGCGCTGGCCAAAGAGTGGACGCTCATCTGGGACTGGTATGGGTATTCGGCCCCCACCAATGTGGCCCCATCCGGCCCGCCCATCCCACTGACTTTGAATCGGTTTGATCCGGTGTTCCTTCCGTATCGGAGGACCAACCAGATGGTGTCGCTGGTGAAGATCGACCCGGCGCGTCAGCAACTCTATGTCGGCAATGCGGAAACGAAGACATTGGACCTTTTGGATCGTGATGGACGTTTGCTTGCTTCCACTCCGTTGGAGAGTCCCCCGGTGGGACTGCACGAACGTCCGGATGGATGGTATGTGCCGCTGATCTGGAGTTTGGCTCCGCATACCACGCGTCAAGGCAAGCTGCTGCGATTTGAACGCGAGGGAGAGGCGTTGGTACGCGGGGTGGAGGTGCTGACCCAGCTTCCGCGTCCGACCTCGGTGGCGTTCGGGGACCTGGATGGAGAGGGTCGGGAGGAGTTCGCCATCAGCGGTTTTGGGCATGTGGAAGGGGCCGTCTCGTGGTGGCGGCGAGAGGGCGACCGTCTGATCGAGCAGGTCTTGCTGGATCGGCCGGGAGCGACCCGGGTGGAGATCGCCGACCTCAATGCGGACGGACGTCCGGACCTGATCGTACAGATGGCCCAAGCGCAGGAAGGGCTGTATTGGTTCGAGAACCAAGGGGATGGACGCTTCGAAATGCGGGTGATCGCGGAATTTCCCCCGGTATGGGGCGGATCAGGATTCGTGGTGTTCGATATCGATGCCGATGGCGACCTGGATCTGTTGGTAACGAATGGAGATAGCGGGGAATATCTATCTCCGCCCCGACCCTACCACGGTCTAAGACTGTATCGAAACGTAGCCGGGCGAGCGGCGGGGACCGTGCCACGGTTCGAGGAAGCGTGGTTTTTTCCTTTGCCAGGAGCCTATGGAGTGAAGGTGGCGGACTTGGACGGCGATGGGGATGCGGATCTGGCGGCGATCGCTTTCTTTCCCGACTATGCCCGTCGCCGGGAAGGGGCCTTTGTGGTCCTGTGGAACGAAGGGAATCTGAAATTCCGGCCAGAAACACTGGATGCCGGGATGTCCGGGCGCTGGCTGGTGATGGATGTGGGGGACCTCGATGGTGATGGGCGGCCGGATATTGTGTTGGGAACGGCGAACCGGGGCACATTTTACGCTCCAGCGGAGCTGCTCCAAGCGTGGGAAGAACGAGGCCCCACCGTTCTGCTCTTGCGGAACCGGGGACTCTGATCGGCTGCAAGAGTTGGAGCTTGGCTTTGGGAGCTTGCGAAAGGGATGGGTCGCTCTTTGGGCTCGGCCCGCGGCTTAAGGACAAACTCCAGATCCGGACGCGGCAAAGTTTTCTACCACAAATGTGTTGATTTTTTTTCGGCGACAGGGTGACCTGTTTGGGTCTCCTAAAAATCTTTGGTCCATTCGACGCTTATCGTGCCAAGCTGGGGCATCTTTGCCACGGCGGCGCGAGGTGACAGGATGGTCACCCGCAACCACACACACTATGCGAAACTCCATCTTTCGGCCTGCTTGGGCGATCGGAATGGCCGTAGCCCTTACGGTCGGGATTCCTTCCGCTCTCGCGTTGGAGGTCAAGTCAGTCGGCTCGGTCGAAAAGGGCGCGGTCACTCAGGTGACCGTGGTCTTTGATGCCACGGTGGACCCGGAATCGGCCCAAACGATCGGCAACTACACTCTGGCCGGATCCACGATCCAAAGCGCCACCCTCATCACCGGGCTTCCCGCCGCGGATGCGCCGGGCAACATTGACAATCGACCCATCGGTGGCCGGGTGGTGGATAATCAATGCGTC
>CAYYSX010000101.1:0-6247 GCA_964474315.1 uncultured Verrucomicrobiota bacterium
CGGAACACCTGGTCAGCAACGGCGGCTCAATCGGCGTGGCCTGGGACTTTTGACCTGAATCCTTCACGTGACCGCCGGCTCCCCGGCACCGCTCACGCTACACACCAACACCCTGCAGGTGATCCAAGTCCGTCAACCGCGGACATTCGGACGACACGAGACCTCATTCGGGCTGGGCCATCGCTCAGAATCGAACTTCTCGACCATAAATCATGGGCCATCCCGCCCTGGATCGGATTAAATCGCCAGCCGCAGCTCTCAGGATGCCTTCCGCAAGATGAGATCGGCAGGAATTGCCGGTGCAGAGAATGAGCACGAGGGGCGGCTGCACCAACCCCCGCGAGCGCCACGTAGCACGTCCTTTCGTCACCCCAAGGTGGCTTTCACCGAATGGCACCGACGGTTTGAATGCCTTGGTTTGCAAGCCGAACGTCAGCCGTCACTGGGTTCAGTTGCACAAGACGCACGGGACGAAAGCAAGTCAGCAGCGGCTTCCAGGTTCGTCGAGTCATCCACAACAAGGTCGCCAAGAAAGAAATCGTCACGATGCTGACGATGCCGATTATTGTCCGCCGCTCCTCAGGTCTTGCAACGGTCATGGGCGGCGAGACGGAATCCCCAGGAGCAGCAGCGGAGGCCATGGCTGGATTTGGAATCACCGTCAGCTTGCGCGCGGGAAACTCATTCGTGCGGAGCTGTCGGGTGGCGAGGTCAAACCAGATGAACCGTGCCGCAGGAATGATGTAGTGGCCGGGCCGCTGACAGAGGTAGGTGATCACCTCGCGCCGTGTGCCTGTCAGGGTGCCGCGCTCCGAGTGATCCTGCGTTTGCTGTTGGGTGTAGATGCCGAGGCCGTCTATCTTCCCTGCGGGAAACGGAGGAAACACCATGCCGGACACTTCTGGCGCACTGAACGTGACTGTCCGCTGGAATGCCGCCCCGGCCGGGACGTTGGTTTGGCCCGGTTCGGGATTCCATTCCTCTTCGGCCTTCAGTTCTTTGGCGCTAATGACATTCCCAAGCTTCTCCGTGCCCGGCGGCAGTTCAACGTTGAATGGCAACGGAGGGGTGGTCACCGTGACAGGAACCACATGGGTGTCGAGCGGCGCGCGTTTGAACGCGAACCGCACCGTCAGAGCCGGAACAGACTGCGCGCCCGCCCGCATCGGGAATGCGGATAGCTCATGCCGCTGCTCCGTGTAATTTCTGCCATCAATCGTTTTGTCCACTACCGTTGGGTGTTCTGCCGGCGGCAGCAATAGCATGCCCCGTGGATCGGGCAGATCGAATGTCGCGGCGCCGGCAAAAATGCCTGGTGCAAGCAACTCGATCACGACCGTGACTTTTTGGCCAACCCAGACGACATCGTTGGTCGCGAGACTCGCCCGGACCCTCGCTTCCTGCGCCCACCCGCTGCCGCAAAAAAGCAGGCTGACAAGGCCGAGGAGCCCTTGAACAGAAGTGCGCGAAGGGAGCAAAAATTTCACTGGGCTCCCTCCTTAGTGATCTTCGCATCCTTCTGCGCCGCCTGTGCCTGGTACGCAAACTTCGCCCGCAGAAAATCGCCTGGAGTTGTCTGTACGCGCCGCAGCCAGGTGGCGCGCAATTCTTCATCCGACATTTTCTCCCCGTTCATCTCCACCGGCTCTCCCTTCTGGTCGTCGCCTTTCTGGTCAAAGACGATCCGATCGGGCTTGTCCTCCCCGGTCTGTTCCTGCGCCGCATCCTTGCCCGCCGCCTCCAACAATTGTTTTCGCGCGACGGCCAGCGCCTTGTTCTCTTCTGCGGCCTTCCACCCGGGACGGAAACCCAGCGCTCGGTCGTAACTTTCAATCGCCTCATCGTACTTGCCATGCATCAGCCACGCGTTGCCTTGATCGAACGCCCCCTCTGACCCTGGCACGCGCGCAAACGTTTGCGCCGCCGCCTCGAAATTACCGTCTCGATACTGCGCCACTCCGATACGCCACGGGTCGGCATAGGCCTTGGCCGCGTCGGCATACCTCTTCTGCGCAAACAGATGTTCCCCACGCTGGTCCGCCGTCTGCCAGAAATGAGGGTTGCGCACTGTCCCAGTGATGAGAACCGACAGGAACAGGAACACCATGATGAGTTGAACCGAGGAAGACGAAGAGTGCGAAAGCCGAACGGCTTTAGCCCCAGGCTGACTTTGCTTGCTTCCATGGAAAGTCATTTTGGTACGGCGCTCGAAATCATCCACCCCTTGCGGAAGAAAGGCAGCATCAGGGCCGCGAGACCCGGCGTTAGCCAGTAGCCGCTTTCCGCCCAGCGAGGGCTCGCTCCGCCGCCGCCCGTGCCGGCCAACTTCGCCGCGCCGGCCAGCGCCAGCACGTCTGACTCATCCGCCGTGAGCCGGACCAGACTCGCATCCGCCGAATGCGCCGCCGCAACGGCAGCGTCCAGTTCCGCACCGGGCAGGAGCGGCGGCAGCAGGCGCACCGTCGTGTGGGAAGATTTCCGCCACGCAGCCAAGGCTGCGGTCTGTTCGGGAGCGATGCCGTCTGTGATCCACAGGATTGAACCGCCGCCGGCCTCAGCCAGCGTCTGGTCCGCCAGCCTGAGGGCATCCGCCGCCGCATCGCCGTCCGCCGGCATGATCTTCGGGTCGAGGGCCTGCGCAAAGGTGTCAATGATGCCGCCGTCCTGGGTCGCAGGCATGACGACATGAGCCGTTCCGGCATAGGCGATGAGCGAGGTCTTGGCGCCGGCCCGCTCCTTCAATAGGTCGTGGATCTTCTCCGTGGCCCGCGCCAGGCGGCTGGGAGGCACGTCCTCGGTCGTCATCGAGGGGGTGACCTTTACCACGATGGCGAGCGCCGCCGTGTCGTCGGCGAACGGCGCGGGCTCGTGCTTCCACGTCGGCCCGGCGACGGCGAGGACGGCGACCAGCCAGCCGACCGCGCTGAGTTCCCGCGGGCCGAAGCGGGATTTCCGTTCCTCGCCGCCCAGCAGGCGCTCCAGCAGATGCGGCGCAATAATGCCGCGCCACGGATGCGCGGCGTCCGTGGCGCGGCGCAGCAGCCACCACAACAGAGTCACCGGAACCAAGGCCAGTAGCCATTCCGGCCGAATGAAATGAAACGGCGGCAGCGAAGCGGCGATCAGGCCGAAGGACGCGTGGATCGCGAAGGCGGGCTGTGGCGCCACGACCTTCGCCACCATTGGGCTCCTCCACTGCAAAAGCACGGGCACGCACAAGAGCATGGAAATGCCCAGCCCCACCGCCAACGGCCACCAATACACATCGCGGCGTGGCCGATGCGTTATGGTCTGCGCCTTGCGGGTCTCCAACTTGTCGAGCCGGCCGTAGATTTCATCGAGTTGCTTGGTGTCAGCAGCGTGGGCGTAAAGGCCGCCGGTCTCCGTGGCGACATTCTTCAACGTGTCCACATCCAGCGCATCTTCTCCGGCGGCCTTGGGATCGCCGACCGCGACCGTGTGAATGACGATGCCCTTGTCTTTCGCAATCTGTGCGGCTTTGGCCGGCGGCATCTGGCTCGCGGTGTCGTTGCCGTCGGTCAGCGCGATGAGCACCCGCTCCTTCACCGGACTGCGGTCAAACACGTTGATCGCCAGGCCGAGCGCGTCACCGAAAGCGGTCTGCGGCCCGGCCATCTTCACCTGCGCCTCGTCCAGCAACTGGCGGCAGACCTTCAAGTCCTCCGTAAACGGCGCCTGCACGAACGGAGCGCTGCCGAAGAAGATCAGGCCGACGCGGTCGCCCTGACGCCGGGCCAGAAAGTTGCCCAGCACCTCCTTCACGGCAGTGAGGCGGTCCACCGTCGCGCCACTGGCGTTCTTGAAGTCCTTCGTCTCCATGGAGCCGGACAGGTCCACCGCGAGCAACAGGTCGCGCACGGGAACCTCCTTCGTGATCGGCGGCTCAATGATCTGAGGACGCGCCAACGCCAGGATCACCAATGCCCAGCAAAGCCACACCGCCACACCGTGCAGCCATCCACCGCGCGCAATCACCGCGCCGTCAGCCGGACGCTGCCCGCTGTGCTTCGCCAACCGCGGGAGAAACGGCACCACCAGCCCCTGCCGGGCCTCGCGATGCGGCGGCGCCAGCCACCGGACCAGCAGCGGCAGCGGCAGCAGCGTGAGCAGCCAAGGATGGGCCAGCGTCAGCATTGTTTACGCAGATCGCTTCTGAACAGAGGAAACCAAAGGAAGCGAAGGGTCGGCCGGCCGGGTTGTCGCCTCCCCCGCGGACCTCTGCCTGATGTCCGGGGAATGATGTTTGATCCAGTGACGAATTACGGCCGTCAGCTCTTCCAACTTCGGCTCGTCCAGCGCGACCACGGTGCGCGGATCGAAAATGGCGTTCTCCAAGCGGGCACCCAGACCCTCACTGAAGGCGGTCCCGCGTCCGGTGCGGTCCAGAAACTCAAACCACGGTATTCCGGTGAGGGTGGCGACCTGTTCGCGGGGGAAGGCCGTGAGCGCGGTGCGCTTCAGCAACCCGGAAAGCGCCAGCAGGGCCGTGGCGCGCTCCGCCGGGATTCTCAGCCTTGCTTTCAAGTGCGTGAGTTCAGACAGCGCCTCCCGGCGGTAACGATTGTGTTGCCAGCAGATGACCCCCCTGATTAAGAGCGTGAGAGAGACGAGGAGGACGAAGGCCAGTAGCCAATACCAGCCGGGCGCGGGCGGCCACCACGGGACGGCCGCGGGCACAACGAGGTCATGCAACCGGTCCAGGCTGGTGGCGTTGGTGTTCATTGGGACCGAACCGTAATACGCGAGAGACCGGAAGAAACGAAGGGGATCACGGGCGATGCGGTCCCTGCAAACTTTGGCCGAGCAGTCTCCGGACTTGTTCCGCCACGCCCTCGGCCGTGCTCAACGGGAGCACGGGCGTTTCGCGGTGGAGCAGAAACTTCCGTCCGGCGGCGCGCTGTTCGGCGAACGCCGTGCGGTAGCGCTCGCGGAGCCCGCGGTCGTCGGTGTCCACTTCGAGCTGCTGAGCACCGTCGCCGAAGACGAGCGGGCCGGCGGCGGGAAGCTCGGCCTCCAACGGATCGTGGACAAAGGCGAACAGCACGTCGTTATGCCGAGCGATGCCAGTGAGCAGGCGGCGGGTCTCATCGTTCTGGCCCGTGGCGTCGCTGATGATGCAGACGAGGCTGTCGTGCCCAGCGATCCGTCCGCAGCGGCGCAGCACCTCGTTGAACATGCCAGGATTGGACCGGGCGCCGTCGCTCACGGACAAGGCTTGGTTCTGCTGAATGACCGCGTGGAGAATCCTCATCACCGTGGACTGACTCCGCTGCGGACGGATCTCCTCGATGGTTGAATCGTTGAACACCAGCGCGCCGACGCGGTCCTTCTGCGCCAGGACACGCCAGGCCGCCAGCGCGGCCGCTTCCGCGGCGGTGACCGACTTCATGTTCCGGACGCTGCCAAAGAACATGGTGACGCGCTGGTCCACGAGCAGGAGCGTGGCTCGCTCGCGTTCCTCGGTGAACACCCGGCTGTGTGTCTTACGGGTGCGCGCAGTGACCTTCCAGTCAATCTGCCGGATGTCGTCGCCGACCTGGTACCGGCGGATCTCCTCAAAGTTCAAACCGCGTCCACGCAGGCGCGAGGCATGACGTCCGGCCAGGAGCGAGTGGACCGGCTGACGAGGAAGGAAGCTGAAGCCGCGCGCGCGCTGCCGCAGCGCGATCAGGTCGTCCAGCGTCGCATAGACTCCCCGCTCGTCCGTTGCGGCCGCCCCATTCATGCGACCGCCACCTGCTTCAGGATTTCGTCCAGCACGGCGTCCTTGGTGACGCCTTCCGCCTCAGCTTCGTAAGTGAGAATGAGGCGGTGCCGGAGGCAAGCGTGGAAGACGGCCTTTACATCGTCGGGCGTGGCCGTATCCCGGCCGTCCAACCAGGCGCGCGCCCGCGCACCGCGATCCAACGCCAGCGTACCGCGCGGACTTGCGCCGACTTTAATCCACTGGGAGAGATTCGACCCTTTGAAGTCCGCCGGGCGGCGCGTGGCCGCAATCAGCGACACGATGTACTTCTCTACCGCCTCAGCCACCTGCACGGCCAGAACCTCCTTCCGGGCCTCCAGAACGGTTTGGGCAGCGATCTTGTCCTCCTGCTGAGCCTTCGTACCGGCATCCTCCCCGCGCACCAACCGGAGAATTTTCCGCTCATCTTCGTCGCTCGAATAGCCCACGAAGACGTGTAGAAGAAAGCGGTCCATCTGCGCCTCGGCAGCGGATAGGTGC
>CAYYSX010000101.1:6257-19352 GCA_964474315.1 uncultured Verrucomicrobiota bacterium
GGATGAGGTTTCCGAAGACGGGTCCCGGCTGAAACTCGAACTTACCCCCGCCACCCTCGCCCGTATAAATCTCGGTGCCGGTGATGTCGCTGGGCAGCAGGTCCGGCGTGAACTGGATGCGCCGGAACTCGCTCTCCAGGTTGTTGGCGAGTGTCTTGATGGTGCGGGTCTTGGCCAGCCCAGGAAGCCCTTCCATGAGGAGGTGGCCATTGGTCAGCAGCGCGATCAGGAGTTGGTCAATGACCTCGCCCTGTCCGACGACGGCAGCGGCGATACGATTCTTCAATTCGGTGAACTGATTGCGGGTGCTCATGTTGGTGATCTGTCCGTCAGGGCCGGCTGCGTGCCCCGGCCAAAAGCTGGAGCTGATGGTCATGGCTTGACGTTCGTTTCGATGGGAATGCCCCCTGGGAATAACGCGAACCGAAACCTGCGGTAGCGATCACTTCGGCTTGATCGACTCGATCGCCTTCAGTCGCTCGAGTGCCGATTGCTTCTGCAGCATTCCGTAGCCGATGCCGCTCGGGTTGAGCGTCGAACCGGTCTGGTACGGGTATTGGTCAAAGTCTGAGAAAAAGTCCTTGATTTGGGCTTGGATGGGCACCAGCAGCCACATTTGTCGGCCGATAAAGTCCGTCCAACCAGCCGCCTCTTCCTGCGCCTTCTCGTAAGGATCCATGCGCAGATTCGTGAGCAGCGCCCAGGACGGAAGTTCGCGCGTGGAGGTGGCAATGTTGCCGTGACTGTTCTGCGCGAAGCTGACCTTCCAGTCGTTCCAGCGGACGGCGTTGAGATTGCCGGCCTGATCGAAGTAGAAGATCCGTTCGCGCGGGCCTGCCTTCTCCTTACCTTGGAAGTAAGGCAGGAAGTTGTAGCCGTCGAGATGCACCTTGAACTGCTTACCGTTGAGCGTGATGCCCTTGGCCAGTTGCTCCTTGATGTCCGGCACGCCGGCCGCCGCCAGCAGCGTCGGGAACCAGTCGAGATTGGAGATGATGTCGTTATAGACGGTGCCGGGTTTGATCACGCCGGGCCAGCGAATCATCATCGGGATGCGGAAACCGCCTTCCCACGTCGTGCCTTTCTCGCCGCGGAACATCGTCATGGCGCCGTCGGGCCACAGCGCGAGTTCCGCGCCGTTGTCGGTGCTGTAAATGACGATGGTGTTGTCGGCGATCTTGAGTTCATCGAGGAGGTCGAGCAACTGGCCGACGTGGCCGTCGTGTTCCACCATGCCGTCGGCGTGGATGCCTTTGCCGGTCTTGCCCATTGATTCCTTCTTGAGGTGCGTGAAGACGTGCATACGGGTCGAGTTGAACCACATAAAGAACGGCTTATCCGCCTTTACCTGTCGCTGGATGAAGTCCTTGCCAGCGGCGAGAAACTCCTCGTCCACGGTCGGCATGCGCCCGGTGTTGAGCGGGCCAGTGTCGTCGATCTTGCCGTCGGCGGTCGATTTGATCACTCCGCGCGGCCCGAACTTTTTCCTGAACTCCGGGTCCTTCGGGTAGAAGTAACCCTCGGGTTCTTCCTCGGCGTTGAGGTGATAAAGGTTACCGAAGAATTCATCGAATCCGTGTTTGGTGGGCAGGTGCTTGTCCTGATCGCCCAGGTGATTCTTGCCGAATTGCCCCGTGGCGTAGCCTTGCTGCTTCAGGGCATCCGCAATCGTCGGCATCCATTCGGTGATTCCGTGGTCGTCACCGGGCATGCCGATGGTCAGCAGGCCGGTGCGGAACGGCTCCTGCCCGAGGATGAAACAGGCGCGGCCCGCCGTGCAGCTCTGCTGTCCGTAGGCATCGGTGAAGAGCGCGCCTTCCTTGGCGATCCGGTCAATGTTGGGCGTGCGATAACCCATCAGCCCCATGGTGTAGGCGCTGATCTGTGGAATGCCGATGTCATCGCCCCAGATGACGAGGATGTTCGGCTTCTTCGTTTGGGCTTGGCCGCTGGCGGTGGCGAGCAGGACGCAAGTGATGGTTAGCAGAGTGGCCTTCACCCATCGCACCCGGCGACAAAGCTGTCGGGCGAGGCTGGTGGATTCGTTAGTTTGATCCTTCATAAGGCTTGAGTTGCTGCGAAGATACTCCGGCATCCGATTCCGTCGAATGAACGATCTGGACTTCTCGGTTGCGTCTGGACGATGGTATCGCCAGCCCTTCGCAATGGAAGCCTCCGGGCTATCCAAAAAACGACAAGCGCGGCCTCTGTCGCCACCGGCGCATGGCAACCCCTTCCGGCGATCGTTTGGATGCGGAGAGGGCAAGATCGCACCCGATTTCAAGTGTCTTCCCGGTCGGGGCTCACCTTTGTTGACGCCGCAGCGTGTGGACCGGGCTCTCTCCGAAAAGTTCCTGATAGTAACCGGCAAAGCGGCCCATGTGCCGGAATCCACACTCGCGCGCGATGGTTTCGACGGTAAATTTTTGCGTTTCGCTCGCTTTCAGCCGTTCTCGCACCCGGTGCAAGGAGAGGCAACGCGCCCAGTCCTGAGGACTGATGCCGTAGGCATGGACGAAGGTGCGTTGCAGAGTGCGAATGGTGGTCCCCGCAGCTTCGGCGAGAGACTTCAGATCAAAGGGAATGGTCCGATGCGCCCGCAGGTACTGGTCGGCGCGTTGGAGAATCTCCTGCCGGTGCCGCCAGCTTCGCGCGATGGGGCGTAGTCCTTCGGTCCGAAAACCATCCAGCATTTCGGCGATGGTTCCCAGAATCGGTTCAATCAGGACCGCGCCGGAGAGGGGATGCCGCCACAGATGACGCACCATGCGGTCCAAGGCGACCCGCATGGCGACCGGCATTCGGAAGCTGACCACCTCCTTCCAGGGCAGATCCACCTCATGACCGAGCCGTTCCCGAGCCGCCGTCTGGAGTGGCTCCTCCTCGAACGCGATGGCCGCCCACTCACTGTTCGAGGCAGCGCGGTAGTTCAGTTCAGAACCCTCCGGGTAGAACTCGACCGTGTCTTGGCCGGCTTCCAGTCCATTCACCCAGACGCAATCGGCCGCAGTTCGCATGTAACCGATGCACAGCGTCTTCGGAGGAAAGGGGCCGATAGCCCGAACGGGAAAACTGTAGCGGCCGATGTCAACAGTGAACGCCCCACTGCTCCAGCGATCCAAACGTGCGTCACACTGCGACCGGGCCAAGAGGTAGTGTTCAAACCGTGCACCGCGAACGACTTCGAGGAGTTGTTCCGGGCTGAACGCCTCCAGTCGGAGCGAATGTGCGGTGAAAGTCGATGGTGACATCTGGCAGCCGTAGGTTCGCTGGGAGTTTCCCCGCAAACTTCCAATCAGGGGTGGCTGGGAGAGGCCGGGCCTGTCGTTTTTCGGATCATGCGGGGCCTTCCTCTGAAGCCTGTTTTGTGGTCTTGAGTAGTGCTTTGGAATCTGACGAGCCCGTTGATCCTTTGCGTTTTCGCGTTTGAAGAGATGCCGGGCTCGTTTACCAACCTTGGATCAAGTCGCCAACCAAAAATGCCAAGAGCGAAATGATTCAAATCCGTCGCTGGCTGGGGAATCTCGGACAGTTCGCATCTGTGGGTTTGGCCACACTCTTCGCCGTGCCTCAGGGCCGGGGCTACTTTGCCATTCTACGCCTCTACGCCCCAACCGAACCGGCGATGAACAGGTCGTGGAAGCCCGGTGACATCGAAAAAGTTAACTGAATCAACACCGATCCAACCGGATGCTCAATATGAGAACTCAAACAGTCGTGCTGGCGCTTTCAGCCGCGTTCGCCCTTCCCGCAAGGAAGGCATCGTGAAAAGCAGCGACGGTTCTATTGATGTTTACTTCGGCCCCACAGCGCCTGTGGGCAACGAAGCGAACTGGGTCCAGACTGTTCCGGGCAAGGGATGGTTCGCCTACTTCCGCTTCTATGGGCCGCCCGAGCCTTTCTATGACAAATCGTGGGTATTGCCGGACTTCGAGGAAATGAAGTGAACGAATCAAACCGAGATGGAAACGTCGTGGAATATGGACTATGCGCCTACACTCAAGAATAAGAATCCAACGATCCCGATGCCCCGGATGGTCCTGACCGGTCTTCTGACAACCACGGCCACGCTCAACCTGTCTGCGGCGACCGGAGACACACCCACTGAGGATACGCTTGCCAAAGCCGCACAAAATCCGGTGGCCAACATGATCAGCGTCCCGTTCCAGAACAACTTCAATTTTGGCGTCGGACCAGACAATGCCACGCAATACATCCTCAATGTCCAACCCGTGATTCCGTTCGCCGTCAGCGAAGATTGGAATCTCGTCACGCGAACAATCGTCCCGATCATCAACCAGCCTTCGCCTGCGCCGGGCATTCCGTCCGCCGCCGGACTTGGCGACATTAATCCCACTGGGGATCTCGGGCATCATAGGCGTTAAGGAAGTGGGGAAGATAGACGACACAACGGCCTGGCCGTTCTCCATGAGGAGAGTGGAACTCATCTTGCCGGCAGCGCGTCGGCTCCCGCTCGACCTTTGGCTTCCGCGATGGGGCGGCCGTAGGTGCCGTCGGTCTCGGGCGTCGGCAGTTGCGGCTGGCTGCGCCCGGGATGGTCGGCGCAATACCACCAGTTGCGCGCGAACCGGAACGTCTCCGGCGCGGTGCCGCCGCCGAGGTTCACGCCGCCGCCACCCCAGCGGGCCGAGTCAAACACGATGGTGTTGTCCGTGAACTCGCCGTTGCGGCAGGCGACGAAGCCGGGCGACTGGTTCTCCTGCAATATCCGCAGCGCCCAGCGGCCGGGCCGCTCGATGGTGTTGAAGCGCACCACCGCGCCCTCCACGCCGACGAAGGCCACCGGCGCGACCGACCCGACGAAGGTGTTGCCCTCCACGCGGATGTCACGTGCCTCGGCGTGCTCCCCGCCCTCGACGAGCGCGGGCCGGAAAAAGGGCAGCCCCGTGCTGCCGCCGATGTTCACGGCGCGTCCGCCCGCGTGCTCGAAACGATTGCGACGGATCACGAGGCCGCTTGTTCCACCCTTGCCCTGAACGCCGGTGCAGTTCGGCGGCTCGGGATCGTGGTGACGGATCGTGTTCCCCTCAATGACGCCGCGGTGGCAGCCCACCATGTCAATGGCCGAGCCGCCTTTCGTGCCCCAGCGCTCGATGGTGCAGTCGGTCACGCGAAAGTCCCACACGCCGGAGAGCTTGATGCCGTCGTGATTGCCATCACCGCCGATGTCGCTGACGCGCAGGCCGTGAAGGACGATGCCGCGCGCGGATCCGTTCGTCGCGCCGCCGTCGTCGATGTTGAGGCCGTTGTGCGCGATCCGGGTGAACACCAGATCGCGCAATTCGACATGGGCGGGATTCGAGAGGTGCAGCCCGTTGGTGCTGTCGCGGAACACCGGCGGCTGCCGCGGGTCGGCCGCCGCGATCACGATGGGCCGACCCTCCTCGCCCCGGAGATTCGCGAAGTGAAAGCCCCCGGCATAATCGCCGCCGGCCAGCACGAGGCGCGTGCCGGGCTGCGCGTCGGCCACGGCGGCGCGCAACTCGGCGGCGTTGCTCACGCTCACGTCAGCGGCGCGGGCATCGGCCCCGCCCAGCAATGAAAGTGCAAGGGACCCGAGACGGCAGGTCCGGGAAAACAAGGATCCGGGGTGCATAAGAGAAGGACGCTGCCATTGCCCGGTCAAGTGCCGCAAACAGATCCGCCTGGCTGCCCCGTCCGGCTTCAGCGCGCCGCTGCCCGAGCGCATTGTCCAGCGTGGCCAGCGCCCAACGCCGGTCGAACTCTTTCTTGGGGCTCCGATCCGGACTGGGATCAAATAGCCGTCCCTCCTCAGCGAGTTCGTCCAGGGACACCACCGTCTCGCCTCGTGGCCAAGATTTTGCGCTCCAGGCGGAACATGGATAATCGCATCCAATTTCGGCGGCGCGGATTCGCTATCTTGACTTGTGGCCCGTTTTTCTTCACATGTCCACTTGCGCATATCTTCTTCTCGGAGAAACGACTCAATCGCGAAAAACATGCAACTATACCAATCTCCGCCAGCCGGAGCGACCCTGAGCACGCTCGCCAAGCTTGGGTTGCTGAATGAGCAAGAAATCGCCGTGGTTACCAAGTTGGGGGGACCAGAATCTCGATTTCGCGACACACTCAACTTAGCGGAGACGCTTCACCTCCACATCAAGGTGGACAACACGGATCAGCTCCCGATCAACGACTTTTTCAAGGCAGGTGCGGAGCTGGACCATCAGAAACAGGGCTTCGTGAAGTACCGGTTTCCTGGCGCGATCAACGCCATTTTCTCACATATCAAGGTTTCCCAGGAAGAGCTCATCGAAACGGAGGCCAATCGTCGGCCGAGACCCTTTCTCGATCACATTGGCATTGATTTGCGCGAGGAAACCGCCCAGGTACGCGCGGCCTTCGATGCTCTTCCCAAAGTGGCCGACGAAGAGCATCTCCCGCTTGCCTCCCAGGGCGGTCCGGACAAGCCCGTTTTCTGTTGCCACGTCGAGGTGGCCGAAAAGCACTGGCTGTACCCGCCAGACCACAATGGGCATCCGGGCATCCCCTTGGAGTTCGCCTACGGAGCCCTCAAGGTGAACCCCGACAAGAGTGGCTGCGACCTTCGACCCGCCGACCCCAACAAGGTTGATCCAGCGTCCATTCCGACCTGCTGTGGGACCTCCGCCGCGAAATCGGGCGCTGACTCGAGCCCGGCTGCCCAGGGCAGCTACTACCGGACGGCAGATCTTGGCCGGTTTGGTGAAATCGGACGGTCGAATCCGGCCGTCGCCAATGCCTTTTTCGACTACTACGGCAAGGCGATGGCGGATGATCGGCTTACCAAGCGGGAAAAGATCCTCATCGGCTTGGCGGTTGCCCATGCTCTGCGGTGTCCCTACTGCATTGACTCCCTGTCCGGCTCTGGTCTCGACTTTGGACTTACCGAGGCGGAGATGATGGAGGCGGTTCAAGTCGCCGCCGCCCTTTCCGCCGGCATCGCCCTGGTCCACAGCACCCAGATGCTGGGCCACGTGGACGCGCGCGCCGCGGCGAAACACTGATCGCTGTTTCGTGCCGCCCCTCCGGAAGCAGATCCGCCTCAACGCGGTGGACATGATGTGCATGGGCTGCACGCCCGGCATTTGGACCCATCCCCGAGATCAGTCCGGCGGTTACACCTCCCTGAAGTACTGGACGGATCTGGCCAAAACCCTGGAGCGGGGGAAGTTCGACGGCATCTTCATCGCGGACATCTACGGGATCTATGACGTTTATCGGGGAGGCCCCGCCGCCGCCTTCTCCAATGCCGTCGAATTTCCGGTTTGCGACCCGATGATGGTGGTGTCGGCGATGGCGCTGGTGACCGAGCATCTCGGCTTTGGTGTTACGGGGACCGTCACGTACGAGGTTCCGTACTCGTTTGCTCGACGGGTCTCCACGCTAGATCACCTCACTCAGGGTCGGTTTGCTTGGAACATCGTGACGGGGTACCTGGAAAGCGCCGCCCGCGCGTTCGGTCTGAAGGAGCAACTGTCCCACGACGAACGCTATGACAAGGCCGACGAGTACATGGAGCTGATGTACAAGCTGTGGGAGGGGAGCTGGGAAGACGACGCCGTCCGCCGGGACAAGCCCGGCGGAGTCTTCGCCCTGCCGGAGAAGATCCACCGGATGAAGCACCAGGGGCGCTGGTACGAGATGGACGCCTACCATATCTGCGAGCCGTCGCCGCAGCGGACTCCTCTCCTTTTTCAGGCGGGCTCCTCAAACCGGGGGCGCGACTTCGCCGCCAAGCATGCGGAATGTGTCTTCCTTGGAGGGCAGACGCGAGCCGCCGTTGCCCGAGCGGTGGCTGATATCCGGCGACGGGCGGTGCTCCGGGGCAGAGATCCGGCTAGCGTGCTGGTCTTCGCGGCCCTCACCGTCATCGTGGCTTCCACCGATGAGGAGGCGCAGGCCAAGTACGAAGACTACCGGAGGCACGTCAACATCGAGGGCACGCTGGCCCTGCTCAGCGGCTATACCGGAATTGATTTCTCCACGTTCGACCTCGACGCACCGATCCCCCCTTTCAAAAGCAAAGGCATCCAGAGCCTCGTCGAAGGCGGCGGCGTTGCCGATCCGACGCGCGAGCGGACCCTCCGGGAAGTGGCCCTGCAGGCGGGGGTCGGAGGTTCCGGACCCAAGGAAGTCGGCTCACCCCAGACCATTGCCGACGCTCTGGAACGCTGGATGACCGAGACCGACATCGATGGATTTAACTTGGTCTATGCGGTGACGCCCGGCGACTCCGAGGACTTCGTGAATCTAGTCGTGCCCGAGCTGCAGCGACGCGGCATCTTTAAGACCGAGTATGCTCCGGGAACCCTCAGGGAGAAACTCTACGGTCCCGGCAATCGTCGTCTTCGCAGCGATCATCCTGGGGCCGCCTATCGCCGTCGAAGCGATTCCGTTTCTTCTCCTCAATCATGAGCCAGTCATCGCCATCGAACTCCAGGGCCCGATACATCATGGTGGGTGGGTTTTTGGGTGCCGGAAAGACCACTGCCGTCGCCCGTTTGGCCCGCCACCTCGTGGCCCAGGGGAGGCGCGTCGGTCTGATCACCAATGACCAGGCCGGGGGGTTGGTGGACACCCGCCTGTTACGGCACCAAGGGTATGCGACGGAGGAGATTGCCGGCGGGTGCTTTTGCTGTCGCTTTAACACGCTGGTCGAGGCGGCCAGAAAACTGGTCGATCAGACCAAGCCGGACTGCTTCATCGCCGAGCCCGTGGGCAGTTGCACGGATCTGGTGGCCACGGTGACTTATCCGCTGCGCCGGATGTATGGCGATTCCTTCCGCATCGCCCCCCTCAGTGTTCTCTTGGATTCGGTCCGGGCCTTGCGGGTTTTTGGGTTGGAGACCGGCGGCAGCTTCTCCTCCAAGGTATTATACATTTACAAGAAGCAGATCGAGGAAGCCGACCTGATTTTGCTCAACAAGAGCGATCTGGTGTCCGGAGCGGATCTCCACAAGCTTCAGGACATCCTGACTCGCAACTTTCCCCGGTCGCGCCTCCTGACGACGTCCACCCGGAATGGCACCGGCCTCGACGAATGGTTCGAACTCCTTGGCAGCGGGGAGCAGGCCGAGCGCACGCAATCCATGACGCTCGACTACGACGTGTACGCCGACGGGGAGGCGAATCTGGGCTGGCTCAACGCGACCGTCGTCCTGAACGCCACGAACGAGTTTGACGCCGGCGCCCTTCTCCAGAAGCTGGCGGCATCCATTCAGACCTCGCTCCGCGATGCCGCGGCCGAGGTGGCGCATTTGAAGGTGACCTTGAGTCCCGCGGATGCGTTCGCTGGCGGACTCGCCTCCGTCCAACTGGTGCGGAACGATCACGTTCCTGAGCTGGGCCTGGAGCTGGATGGACCCATCACCGGCGGAGAACTCGTGGTCAACCTGCGCGCCGAAGCGCCACCGGCTTTGCTGTTGGAGACGCTGCAGCGGGCTCTAGAGGAATCCGGCCGCGCATTCCCCGGCTTGCAGGCGACCCTGGAGCATGAGGAGCATTTCCGTCCAGGTCGCCCGGAGCCGACCTATCGGGACGACGGCGTGGCGGAAAATTCCTGCGTCGGAGACAACTGCGGCTGCCGGCCTCCCGTCGTGAATTCAGGTTCAATTTCTTGAAGGCTGGCCATCGGACGCCGTTTCCAGAGCGGTGCCCGTCCCGGTGTCTGACAAAGCGGCGAGAGCAGCGCGGTGGGGTTCCTGGCAGAGATGGAAGACCACCCCCAGTCCGGCTCCGAAGCTGAGGCCATAGAAGACTCCCCAGAGCAGCTTGGCGGTGACCACCTGGAAGGGTTTGGTCACGGTGATGCCCAACCCGGACAGGTCCTTGAGCCCGATGACGGCCCCTTCCACGACCACCGATGAAGTAGCCCAGCGAATTGAGGATGAACAGGACTCCGATGATCGTCACCGTCCGCCCGGTGGCGTCGAAGGCCCTGGCAAGCATCCGGCCCATCAGGGCGGTTCCGGCAAAAAGGCCTACTCTGGATGATTTCGCAGGAATCTATTGACTACGTGGCATCAAAACTCCGCCAACGGCAGCTTCCATATTGCCACGAGGACCGGTTCGTAGCGCGGAATCTGGAACTAAGAGAGGCGGCATGAGTTCTTATGTGTTTCGACGAGTTGCCGAACTATCGGTGCAGGCCCGAGAAGAGCTCGGCGACGCGCGCGAAGGCTGCCAGTACGTCCGGGTTCAATCCGCACTGACGGGCCAAGTCGGCAAACGGTCCGGCCCAAGCCTGGGGAGGCGGTTCGAGCAAGGCCGGAACAGAGTGAGTGCCTCGCCTCCGAAAGGTGGCACTGATGCACTGGGCTACCCGCTCTGGATCAAGACTGCCGGATTCCACCAAGAGCAGCAGGTCCACCAGATTTTTCACTCGCGAGTTGGGATGGCCCTCCCGCGGCAAGGAGTAGGCGTGCAACTTTTCCGCAAACTGCTCTTCCTGCGGCATCGCGGGACCTGGTCTCCACGCAGATCTCGTTGGCCGTTCGGTCTTCTCCCAAGCACCAACCCCGACGCTGGACGTCGCGACGTGTAGGCCTGTCGTGCTTCTGGTTCCGGCATCAGTCACTCGTTCCGTGGCGCCACGGCCCACCCTTGATCCAGTGAGCATCCCATTGTTCTTGGGTTCGAGCCGCCGTGGCCGCCGGAAAGAGGAATTCCCGCGCGGTCCCGACGACTTGCGCAAAGTCGGGAATCGGTTCCTTCCGAACTACCTTTCCTCCGGTTCGAGGGTAAACGCATCGCCGAAACCGATGTCCGCTTGGACCGGGATTCGCGCATTGCCGACCCGCGCCCGAATCGTCACCCGCACTCCAACGTATTCCTGTTCCGCCCGAATCGGCTCGGCGGCCACCGACGCGATCTCGAATCTCACGCCATCGTCTCCCACCTCAACGGCGCAAATCTCCCGAAACGTGGCCTTCAGCCGCTCCGGAGAATTGTCTCCGAATCCCAGCAGGTCTGCATCACGGGTCACACGGTCGCTGGCCCCTTCACCCCAGACGATCAACAGCATCGCGCCCTTGAGGACGAATCGAGAGCGGTGCTCCGACAGGGAGAGCCGATACAGCAGGCGCTCGATGCAGTAGCGTTCCAGCAAGTCCTGGAGCGACAGCCTGGATTCGCGGGAGATCTGCAACAGCCGGGCCTGCACTGAGGCGGCGACATTTCGGCCCTTCTGGTTCATTCGAGCATGCCCTCAAGATACGGGCGCATGACGTTCAGGACTCGACAGACCCGTGCGTAGCGATAGAGATCCTCCACGGTAACCTTGCGTTGCTTCCACGCCTCCCGGAGCGCCTCCACGGCCGTCTTCGTGCCGATTTGATTCCTGAACTTGAAGCAGTCGGCGATGGTCTTGGCCGCGCCGTAAATCTTCACCGAGACCCCGGCAATCGCATGCATTTCCACCCCCTCCCTCAGCGCAGGACCCGAGAAATAGTGGACGCGAAGCTGGAGCGTAGCGATTCGCGGAGGCCGGGAGTGATTCGGCACCGCGATCCAGACGGTTCCCGGACTCTCGGTGGTGATCTCGTGGAAGCGCAGGGCCGAAAGCAGGCAGATCACGGCGTCCGGTTTGCGCAGCGCGACCAGGGCGAGATCTTCGTGGGATTCGAGCGGGGCATCAGCGATGCGGTAAACCCCGCGCGCCATTTGGAGCAGCCGACCTTCGCGGGCCAGTCTGCGAATGCCCGCGCGCGGCTCGGAAACGGAACGGACGCGGAACAGCGCGGCTGTCCTCAGGGCGGTCGGCTCTTTCGGTTTCCACGTTCTCATGGACATGAATCTACAATATGTCGGTAGTTGTTCACAAGTACCGACATTCGGTGCGCAAACATCCTTACCAAAGGTCCCGAGTATCCGAAGGCTTCGCTGGCGAATTTGCCATGGGGACACGGCGTTGGCGGACCGATTCGTTGCGCGCGTTCAGCAGCGCCAGGGCTTCGGGACGGTTGCGGGTTCCGAGGCTCTGCTGCTTTCGCGTTTCGGTGTCTTCCAGGTAGAACATGCCGCCGCGCTTGCGGCGGTAGAGGATGAAACGGCTCTTCATGGGCTCAGCATTCCTGCCGGAGCCTGAAGAGTTTCGTGTGGCCCGAGGTGTATTGGCTACACGGGCGGCGGGCGGCGAATCTCGCGTCGCTCAGTGGTTGCCGAGTGGTGGAGGGGGGTAGCGGCCGGGTGGCCTGCGAGCCCTGAACAGGCACAGCTTTGGACACATTTTGAGCACAGTTTTGGACACACGGACTGGTCCATCCCCAGGCGCTCCCCGCCAAATGGACAAAACAATCATTGAGGACCTCATCGCTGCCGAGAAAAACCCCAGATAGGCCTCCAGCATCTTCATGCCGCGGGCGAGGTTCCGCATCTACAGTCAACTGATCACACGATGTTCCGTGACGCTGGCGGATGTTTTCCGATCGGGCCATGCTGACCTCACTTCAAGGGATCGTCATTGCGCACATTTTCATCCAGCCGAGTTGGACCTATCAACGCCATGAGCCCGGCCAATCGTCTCGGCCGGACTCATGTTTCTTCGCATCAATCCTGAACGCTCGTCTACTTCCACCTCACGCTGATCATACTGACGGTAGCCCCCCGGTGATGTGCCCATCACCCGTCTGAATACCTTGCCGAACGAACTCTCCGACTCGTATCCGACGGCGGCAGCCACCGCCGCCATCTTGACGGGCCGGCGTTCGCGCAGCATGGCGGCGGCCCGAACCATCCGCCACCGCGTGAGGTGATCGAGCGGCGTCTCGCCGACGAGCCTGCGGAACCGCTCGGCGAACGCCGACCGCGACATGGAGACGCCTTTGGCGAGCGTAGGCACCGTCCAACTTCGCCCCGGCTCCGCGTGCATGAGCCGCAGGGCCTCGCCGATCTGCGGGTCGGCGATCGCGCGCAGCCAGCTCGGGCTCCCGCCCCCGAGCATCGACCGGATCTGGCTCCGCATCGCCTGGACGAACAGCACCTCTGCGAGCCGGTCCACGATCGCGGCCGAGCCGGGCTGGTTCCCCATCGTCTCGGCCGCGAGGTGCTGGAGGGTCGAGCCGAACCACGGCG
>CAYYSX010000102.1:0-3363 GCA_964474315.1 uncultured Verrucomicrobiota bacterium
GAGAGTTCAGGGCCTCGATTCACGTCCGGATTTTGGAGGTCCAGCCTTCTTTTGAGCTTTGAGCTTTGGAGGGCGCGTAGGCTGACCCAGCGCCCCCCTTCCGCCCCGGCCCTCACGGCACCACGTTCAAACGAAAGAACCCCTCTCCGGACGCCTCGGGAAGCAGGTGCTCAATGAGTCCCTCATGCCCTGGCAGTACGTCACTGGCCGGAGCCCACCCGGAGCCGTCGGACAAGGAATCCCGTCTCTCCACCTGGTAGCCAACGCCGGCGTGTCCCGTCCACCGCAGATACGGATTCGTTCCGTCGAGACCATTTTCCACCTGAACCCGTGACCCGGGGTCGCTCGGCGATGTTCTCGCTACGAATTCCTGGCCGTTGGTCTGCCGGTCTTCATCCGGATCATCGGCCGGCCCGAACGCCAATTGTGCGAAGTGATCCTGTTCCCATCGGTCGGGCAGTCCGTCTTGGTCGCTGTCAATCGCCGCCCCAACCACGAGCTCGCCGACCAGAATCTGGGTGAACCGACCTGATTCACCCGGGGTAAAACGAGCGGAGGCGGTCGCGAAAGCAAAGGTGGTTCCCGTGGCATTCAGCACCCCGCCGAAACTGGCGGCTTCCCCCAGGAGACCATCCGCATGAACCGAGAGAAGCTGGGTCGTGGCGGAATAGCGGTCGTGGAGGAACACATCCATTACGCCGTTGGTGTCACCTTCGACTAAGTTGGACGCCTGGCTACGGAAAAGAATGAACCGCCCGTCGGGAGTCATGCGCGGCGCGAGGCAATCCGCATTCGCCACGGTGCCGCCCAAGCCGACGTACACGGGTTGGGGCGTCGTGTCGCCAGGAGCTAGCACGAAGATCTGGAGGGCCGAGTTCGACGGCGCCAAGTAGAGCACCTGGGTGCCCGACGGATTGAAGTGAAGGTTTCGGGCGCCCGGAGCGGAAAACTCACGCACGCCGGGCTTGGTGCGATCCACGATCGAATGAGTGAACTGCGCCTCATCGGAGCCGGATTGTGTCAGGACTCGGCGGCCATCGGCGGACAGTCCGATCAAGCGGCTTCCCGGCGACAGTGGCAACGGTTCCACCGCCCCCGTCCGCAAGTCTCGAACATAGGAGATCGTCTCGGGCTCGAATAGCCGGTCAAAGACTCCGGTAAACACCGCCACCGAGCCGTCCCGGGCCAGGTGACCGGATCCCGCCACATAGGGCATTGGATAACCCGCGGAGTTGGTCAGACCGTCCAGCAGGTCGGTCGTCTGTCCGGTTCGGCGATCCCGCAGCCAGAGCCTCGGAGGCAGAATGGTGTCGCCCAAGGGCGGGTTAGGAATCGGAGCGGCTTGGACTTCAAACAGGACCCGTCGGCGGTCACTGGTCAGCACCGCCCGTTGCACCGGCACTCCCAGGCTCGTAGTGGTGCCGTTCTCCGCGCTGATCAATTCGGTTCGTCCCTCCGCTAAATCCCGGACAAAGGCATCCGTCACCGCGTTGGTATCACCCTCCGCCAGGTCGGGCGATCGACTGAGGAATAAGATGCTCCGTCCATCCGGGGAAATGCTCGCCGAATCGGCGCCGAACCGTGCGCTGGTGCCGTCGAGACTGACACTGACCAGCCGGTTCGTTCCGGTTTGCCGGTCGTGAACGAACACATCGCGATGCCCATTGTGGTCGTTGGGCACCAGATCATCCGCCCCGCTTAGAAACGGCAGCCAACGCCCATCGTCGCTGAGTCCCGCGGCGGTGACGCTGTTCCCGGTGCCGAGGTGTGACTGGAGCCGAACATCGCCTTGGGTAATGAGTTCCGGGATGCCTGAGTTTAGATTCAGCAGATAGACATCGGACTCGGCATTATCGTCACCCGCTTCCAGGCTCTGCGACGTCTGGAAGGCCAGCAGGGTGTGATCGCTGCTGAAGGCGCCTTCAATGTCCACTTCGTCTGATGCCACCAGACGGGTTTCTCCGGTGGCCAGGACCCGGAGATAAGCCCGCACGACTCCCGAGGTCTGAACGCCGGCGCTGGGCACGGGTTCGTCCGTGTGAAACAGAACCAGAGATCCGTTTGGACTCAATTCGAGGTGGGACACCTGATTGAGGTCAGGCAGGGTCTCGGGACCGGTGTCGGGATTCCAGAGATGAATCGACGACGTATGGCTCCCAAACGACCGGTCCAGGAAGCTCAGCCTTCGGCCATCGGCACTGAGAGAAAGCGCCGAGACCCAGTTGTTGCTGACGGACATCAACCTCTCGGCTGAAGCACCGGCGACCTGGTAGCGCCAGGCGGCGCGAAGATGTTCGCGAAAGGATCCCGGCGCTATAGGAATGAGAGCCAGGTGGGATCCATCGTCACTAAGACGAAACGCTTCGATGCTCACCCCCGGTCTGAGGGCCTCCAGATCGGAGAGCGGAAGGAGCACGTTTTCGGTTTGCCCATCCTGTCGATGCCACAGGACCAGTCGGGTATCGACGAAGCCGGGCCGTTGCTCGGCATCAAGCGGGCGTGCATAGACGACTAGCCCGCCGTCGCGGCTGACTTCATGCCGAACACCGTTCGACAATGGAACACTCACAATCAGTCGAGTTTCACCAGTGAGGAGATCCCGCGAGCAAAGGGCGCTCTGGCCCTCCTGCATGCCCGGAGCGAGATCGGTTGCCGCGGTTTCAAAAACGACATAGCGCCCATCCGCCGAAAGGGATGGATTCCAGGAGGCGCCGTTGCCCGGGCCGGATTGATCCTGATTGATAGTGACCAGCGTCGTAGTTCCCGCAGTCAAGTCGCGGAGATATATATTCTCCGGGCCGCCTGCAATGGACGCCTCGAAAGCCACTCGTTGTCCGTCCTCGGACACAGCGTAGCCCCGCCGGACCAGGTTCGGACTAAACACGGTACCGGTGCTGACCCACAGGGTTTCACCCGTTACCCGGTCGCGTCGGTACACCTGGGCGCCCAGCGGGCCAGGAGTGTTAGTCACCAAGTTTCGGGCTTCGCTGACCAAGAAGACGTATCGATCGTTTCCGGCCAGCAGCGGGGCACCGGATGCGCCATCAGCGGCGGTCGAGGCGGGTGGGTCGCTTTGTCGAACGGACACGGGTTGCAACGCGGCCTGAAGCGATAGCATTGTGGTGACGGTCATCCAGCCGACGGCCAACCCCGGAAGAAGAGAACGAAGAGACTTCATAAAACCAAACGATAGTTAAGGGCGTCCGGATAGCGGCACCTCGCCTCATAATCTTCCGGAACGCGACGCAACGCTGACAGGGTTTTATGCGGGTGCAAGAAAAATGATTACATTTGAGAACGATCACCTTGAACCAGGGTAAGATCGTGGACGCGGAGGTGCTTGAAGGAGAGGGGGGGCGAAAG
>CAYYSX010000102.1:3463-19350 GCA_964474315.1 uncultured Verrucomicrobiota bacterium
GCAGCCCTTTCGGGAAACTTGGAGCTTCATACCTTCGCCAGCTCGCCTGGAGACGGGTCGGATCCTTGGTTCGCCCACGGGAGACCAAGTCCACGCCCGGCCGGTTGCGACCCGGCGATCCAGCAGATGAAAACTCTGCGGTACGACGGCCGGGCCGGAAATTTCCCGGGCCAGCCGGAGGGCGGTCGGATAGCCTCGGGTTCATCGCCATGAATCAACGTCCGCCTTCGAGAGCCTCACGCGGGATGGGATTTGTTGTAGGAGTCATCCTTTTGGTCGGTCTGATGGCCGCGGCAGCCTGGTGGTGGTCGGGACGATGGGGTCGCGGTTCCGACGCCCAGGCCGCCTTTGCCGAAGCCATGTCCACGGGGAAAACCCTGTTCGAACGGGGTGACCCGGCAAAAGCAGTCGAAGCCTTCCGCCGGGGTTTGGTGTTGAATCCGGCCAATCCCGACGTCCACTTGAACCTCGCCAACGCCTTTCTCCGCGCCGGTCAGGCAGCGGTCGCGGAGGGACATGCCCGGGAAGTTCTGCGCTATGAGCCGGGCAATGCCGCGGCGGCGTATGTCCTGGGGTCCGCCCAACTCCGGCAGAATCAATACTCCAACGCGGTCCAGTCCCTCACCATCGCCAAGAGCATCGACCCGACGGAGAACCCGGTGAGCTTTCAGTTGGGGAGAGCTTATCTGGGCTGGGGCAAATTCGAAGACGCGGCGGCTCAATTTCAGGAAGTTGTCCAGTTCGAGACGAACCACTCGTCGGCTCACTACCTGCTCAGCCAGGCCTTGCTGCAATTGGGTCAGCGGGAAGCGGCCCAGGAGGCATTGAACGAACATCAACGCATCAACGCCGGCCGGGTGGGCGGGGCGGATGATCCCACGGTGTTCGAGCAGAGCAAACACACGGCGATCCGGGTTCCATTTTCTTTGGAGCAACCCGACCCGACGGGGATTCTCGTCCGGTTAGTGGACGATTCGGCCCGCGCGTTCGGTGGTGCGGCGGACGAACTGCGGGGTCCATTGGGCGTCCTCGACATCGACCGCCGGGGATGGAATGACCTGCTGCTGGTGGGTTCGGAGGGCGCGCAGGTGTACTGGAACTCCAACGGGGTGTTCACCGCCACCAGCCTGTCTCAACCGGTCACCGACGCCGCGAACGTGCGGCAGATTCTCATCGGCGACCTGCAGAACGACCGCTTTGAAGATGCCCTGGTGGTGGCGCCTGGGGGACTGACCGTCCTGCGGTTTGCCACCAACGGCAACTTCACGGATGCCACGGCGTTCTCGGGATTCCGTCAGGCCGGGGCAGCAGGAACGGCAGGCGCACTCGCCGATCTCGACTTCACCGGGAAGCTGGGTCTGCTGTTGGTGACGACCAACGGGCACTTTCGCAGCTTCACCAACCTCGGCTCGGGGGTCTTCCGGGAACGAAGACCACCGGCCCAGGGACCCGACCCGCTGGCCGTCAGCGACGTTTCGCAGATCACCGTGGACGACCTCAACAACGATGATCTGCCGGATGTGCTGCTGACCCGGAGCAACCTGCCCCCCTTGGTGCTGATCAACGAACGAGGTGGAGGATTGAGTCGCTCGAACCAGCCCGCCGGATGGGCCGTGGCGCGGGCGGTGGCCACCGGCGATTTCAACAACGACTTGCGCGTCGATGTCGCGCTGGTCGCGGCGGACGCGGTGGAGATTCAGTTCAGCACGCTGGCCGAACCGTATCGCTTGCCAGCGCGAAACAATCGAATCGAGCGGCTGCGAGCCGTTGACTACGATAATGATGGCTGGCTCGACATCGTGGCCTGGGGCGGCGACGGCCTGCGAATCTGGCGCAACCGGGGCAGCGCCGGTTTTCGCGAGATGACCACGGAACTCGGGCTGGAGGGATGGAAGAACACCCATTTTACCGATCTGGCGGCCGCGGACTTCGACTTGGATGGTGACATCGACTTCATCGCTTCGCTGGCCGGAGGCGGTTTGCGATTCCTGCGCAATGACGGTGGGAACGCGAACCAGCTCCTGAAGCTCCGTTTGCTCGGCAACCGGTCCAACTCGAGCGCGCTCGGCGTGAAAATCGAACTGGCCTCGGGCGGCTGGCACACCATCCGGACCGTGCAGCAGTTGCCGGTGGAAATCGGCGTGGGCCAGCGTCGGCAGCTCGACCTGGTGAGCACCCGCTGGTTCGACACCAAGCTCGACACCACTGAGGTCGTTCCCGATGGACGGCAGGCGCTGACCCTTTTCGAATTGGTTCTGCCCACCGGGTCCTGTCCCTACCTGTATGCCTGGGACGGTCAGACGCACCGCTTCGTCACCGACCTGCTCGGGGCATCACCGGTCGGATTGCCCAACGCGCCGGGGCGATACATCGAAGCCGATCCCGAGGAATGGGTATGGGTGGGCCATACCGGCAACGTCCGGCCGCACGAGGGCCACTACCAACTGCAGATTACCGAGGAATTGCGGGAAGTCCTGTATCTCGACGTGGTCCGACTGGTGGCGGTGGATCATCCGGCCGGCACCGAGGTGCATCCGACCAGCAAGATGGTTCCGGGCCGGCCCTTTCCCCGGCACGAGCTGTGGCAGCTCGGGGGACGTCGCCCGCTCCAGCGAGCGGAGTTTCACAGTGGCGGCTCGTCGCGGGACGTGACGGACGAGCTGCGGGAAGAAGATGGGCGCAAGGTCTCACCGGCCGCCTTGCGTGCGCCTCAGTATCGCGGTCTGGCCGAACCGTTTTCCGTCACGCTCGATTTCGGCGCGCTGCCTCGGAACGGTCCCTTGGTGCTGGCCCTGGGGGGATGGCTTCGGTTCGGCGGGGGGATGGCCAACGTGGCCGGATCCCACAATCCCGACTTTCCGTTCCCCTTCCCCGTGCTGGAAGCCGAGACACCCGGGGGCTGGACGCCAGTGGACCTCACGCTGGGTGCGCCGGCGGGCAAGACCAAAACCATCCTGGTGGATCTCTCCGGCCAACTGCCGCCGGAAACGCGGCGCCTGCGGTTGACCCAGGCCTTCGAGATTCACTGGGATCGCGCGGCGCTGTTCACCGAAGTCACGCCGGTGTCAGGTCGGGAACTGCCGTTGGTGTCGGCGGACTTGCACTGGCGCGGATACAGCGAAGTGGCCGACCGGCCGTGGACCGAGCCGCTCACCCCGATTTACGACCGGCCTCAACCGGCACCGCCGTGGCGGACCACGCCCGCTGGTTGGGCCACCCGGTACGGTCCGGTGGACGAACTGGTAAAGCAGGCCGACGACGGCTTGGCGATGATTGCCGGCGGGGACGAACTGACCCTGCGTTTCGCGGCTGACCTGCCGGCCTCGGCGGCCGGGATGGAACGCGACTTCTTCCTGTACACCATTGGCTGGGACAAGGACGGCGACTACCACGTCGCGCGCGGGACGACCATTGAACCGCTGCCCTGGCGGGGCATGGACGACCAGCGGCATGGGATCGAGCCCCGACCGGCGTTTCCGAGTGACGTGCTGCATGAGCAGTACAACACGCGCTGGGTAGGCGAGCGGACGTATTCGCGAAAACGCTGAGGACGTGGGCAGGAGCGCGGACAGCTCGTCCGCTCGATCACCCGGGGGGGCCGCGGGCTTCAGCTCGCTTCACCGGGTGGAGTCAGAGACGGAAGATCCGCCCGTCCGGTTCGGTTCGGTCCAGTTCAGTTCACGGGTTCGGTTCGCGCTCGCGTGTTTTCCTCCTCCCGCGCAGCATCCATCCATGCGTTCCATGACCGGCTTTGGCCGGGGTGTCCATACGTCCGACGGAACCCGCGTGGTCGTGGAAATCCGGTCGGTCAACCGCAAGCAGGCCGATATCAATCTCCGCCTGCCGCCGGAGTTGGACCACCTGGAAATCCGGCTCCGCGACGAGGCGCTCAAGGTGATGGCCCGGGGCCGGGCGGAGATTCGCGTCACTCTCGAACTGCCACCGTCCGCGGCGGCCGTGCGGATCAATGCCCCGCTGGCCACCGCGTATGCCCGTGAGCTGCAAAACCTCGCCCACACCCTCAGTCTGGAGGGTGGGGTGACACTGGAGGCGTTGCTGCGGTGCCCGGGTGTCCTTCAAGCCGGCGCCGATGACCGCAATCCAGAGGAGGACTGGGCTCGGGTCGAACCGGCCTTTCGCCTGGCGCTGACGGAGTTCAATGCCATGCGCGAGCGCGAAGGGAAGGCGTTGGAGACCGACTTGGCCGAGCGCATCTCCGAGCTCCAAGCAGCGACCGCGCGGATTCGGGAACAGGCCCCCGACGTGACCCGGCGTTACCGGGAACAGTTGCTGCAACGCCTGCAATTGGCCGGCTTGCCCCAGACCTCGACCGAGGACGAACGGGTGCTGAAGGAGATCGTCCTGTTCGCCGACCGTTCCGACATCAATGAAGAATTGACGCGCCTCGCCAGTCATTTCGCCCAGTTCGAGGACTGCCGCCGCGCACGGGATCCAGTGGGCCGCAAGCTCGATTTCCTGGCGCAGGAGATCAATCGGGAGGTCAACACCATCGGGGCCAAGGCCAACGACGCGCTCATTGCGGCCGATGTGGTGGCCTTGAAGACCGGGTTGGAACGGTTTAGGGAACAGGCACAGAACGTGGAATGAACATGGCGACCCCGCTGATTCTGCTGATTTCCGCCCCGTCGGGAGCGGGAAAGACGACGGTCGGTGAAGCACTGCTCCGGCAAGCTCCCGGGTTGCGTCGGGTGGTGACCTGCACCACCCGTCCGCCCCGGCCGGGTGAAGTGGCCGGAACGGACTACCACTTCCTGGATCCGGACGATTTTGCCCGGCGCGTGACACGGAGTGAGTTCCTGGAGCACGCCACCGTGTACAACCACTCGTATGGGACACTGAAATCCAGCGTGTTGGAGCAGCTCGGTAGCGGTCACAACGCCTTGCTGATCATTGATGTCCAAGGGGCGTCGTCGGTGCGGTCCGCCGCCCAATCCGACCCGTTGTTGTCGCGGGCCTTGGTCACCGTCTTCCTCACGCCACCTGATCTGGCGGAACTCGAACGGCGACTACGGGGCCGGGGTGGGGATTCGGAGGACTCGTTGCAACGTCGGATTCAGGCGGCCCGCGCCGAGGCGGCTCGCTGGCGGGAATTCGACTATCTCGTGGTCAGCGGCAGCCGGGAGGATGATCTCCGGCGTCTTTCCGCCATCTACCAAGCCGAGACGCTCCGGCGCGAGCGCCAGAGCTTTCAATTCACCAGTTGAACCGTGGTCCCCTTGGACGCCATGTCGGATGCCCCGCTCATCGTATTAGGAGTCACGGGTTCGATCGCTGCACACAAGGCGGTGGACGTGGCCAGCCAGTTGACGAAGGCGGGACGGAGGGTGCAGGTGGTGCTGACGGCGGATGCCCAACGGTTCGTCCAGCCGTTGCCCTTCCAGACCTTGTCGCGCCACCCGGTGGTGACCGATCTCTACGATGAGGAGGAAGGATGGCGACCCACTCATGTCCGGCTGGCGGACGAGGCGGCGCTGCTGGTGGTGGCCCCGGCGACCGCCAACACCCTGGCCAAACTCGCGCTCGGGCTGGCCGACGATGCGCTCAGCAGTCTGGCCCTCGCACTGAATCCCCAGGCGCGGCTGTTGGTCGCACCCGCCATGAATGGCAAAATGTGGCTGCACCCGGCGACCCAGCAGCATGTCGCCACTTTGACGGCACGGGGTGCCGAGTTCATCGGACCGGAGGAAGGCCTGCTTTCCTGCGGTTACGAAGGCTTGGGCCGGCTTTGGCCGGTCGAAAGAATCGTCGCTCGGGCGCTGGCCCTCACGGCCGGCGACTGATCCGGCACAGAAACTGCCACGCCTACGATCATGTCCCTGACACTGGCCTGGCCCGAGATCAGGGCGCTTTGGGGGCGGTGCCGCACCCTGGCCACCGCCCCCTCGCCGCCCCCGGAGGTCTTTCTCGACCGCATCCGCTTCGTGGAACGCGGCGTGGGGTTGCCGGTCAAGGCCGTGGCTCTCGCCGTCCTCACTTTCGCCCTCTTTTTCTCCCGTTGGACGGCTGACCTCACCGATCTGCAGCAGGAGGTGCTGGGGTACATCCGGATGTTCTTCCTGTTCTACTTCGCCCTGAACGTGGGTAGTGGACTCATCCTGTGGGGAATGGATGAAGTCTCCGCCCGGTTGGTGGTGCCGGTCACCTGTATCATGACCATCCTGGACGGGGCCATGCTGGGACTGTTGACCCTGATCACGGGAGGCTTCGACAGCATCCTGTACTGGGCGTTTCTGGGGTTGCTGGTGCGCAATGCTGCGGTGATTCCCAGCGCCGACGTGCAGATCACCGTCAATTTGCTCGTGAGCCTGTGCTACCTCCTGGCGGGTCTCCTCGATTTCTGGGTCTGGGGGACGGAGATGGAGCTGATTCGCACCACCGGGCGGGGCGGAGTCAGCGGCGGATCGTTCGACGAGAGTCTCCAGCCAATGACCGAGTCGCTCATCCTGCGCATGTTGCTGATGCTGCTGCTGACGGTCTGCTGCGCGGGTATCCAGGTGTTGGTGGATCGGCAACGGCAGCGCGAAATCGATGCCCAGGAATTCCTGATCAAACAGCAGCAATTGGAAGCGGCGGGCCGGCTGGCGGCCGAGATTGCCCATCAGCTCAAGAATCCTTTGGGGATCATCAACAACGCCGCTTTTACTCTCCAGCGCACGGTCAAGGAGGGAAAGAAGATCACCCAGCAGATCGCCATTATCCGCGAGGAGATCGATCGGTCGGACAAGATTCTGACTGAGTTGATGGGTTACGCCAAACTGTCGGAAGGCCGGGTGGAACGAGTGGACCTGAACGACGAACTCGACCGGGCGGTGGACTTGGTGTTGCCGGAGGGGGCGCGGTTCGACATCCGGGTGCATCGGGATTATTCGTTGGGCCTCCCCGCGCTGCTGGGGCAGCGGGGGCATTTTGCCGAAGTGTTTGCCAACTTGCTGACCAATGCTCGCGAAGCCATGAACGGACGTGGTGAACTATTCCTGACCACCCGGACCGGTCCGGAGTTTTCGGTCGTAGTGGCGGTTCGCGACACCGGCCCGGGAATTCCTTTCGACCAGTTGAAGCGAATTTTCGAACCCTACTATACCACCAAGGACCGCGGCACCGGCCTCGGCCTCGCCATCGTGAAGAACAACACCGAACTCTATGGCGGGACCGTGGCGGTGGAATCGGAGCTTGGAAAAGGGACCACCTTCACTCTTACTCTGCCGGCTCGGACGCTGGTTCGCCTTCGCCAATGAAACTACCGCCCCTCCTCGTCGTGGATGACGAGAAAAACATGCGGCTGACGCTCGAGACCGTCCTGCACGATGAGGGTTATGAGGTCCGGCTGGCAGAATCCGCCGAGGCGGCGCTCAAGCTCCTCAGCGCGGAGGAGTTCTTCCTGGTCATCTCCGACGCGCGCCTGGGCGGGATGAGCGGCTATGAGTTCCTCAAGGAGATCAACCGCCGGAACACCAAACTTCCGGTGCTGATCATCACCGCCTACGCCACTCCCAAGCTGGCCGTCGAAGCGATCAAGAATGGCGCGGTGGATTATCTCGCCAAACCGTTCGAACCAGGTGAACTCCTCCACGCGGTCAGCCGGTGCGCTGAACGATATCAGTTGCTGATCGAAAACGCCGCCCTCCGGGCGCGGGCCGGGGAGCCCTACAAGATCGAGCACCTGATCGGTGATTCCGCGAAAATCCGCGACCTCCGCCAACTCGTACAGACCGTGGCCCCCACCGATGCCACCGTTCTCATCCTGGGCGAAAGTGGAACGGGCAAGGAACTGATTGCCGGGGCCATCCATGGGCTTAGCCGGCGGGTGGGCAAGACGTACGTCCGCCTCAACTGCGCCGCCATTCCCGAGACGCTGCTGGAAAGCGAATTGTTTGGCTACGAACGCGGGGCCTTCACGGGCGCCCACCGCACCAAACGGGGGCTCGTGGAGGAGGCCGATGAAGGCACCATTTTTCTGGACGAGATCGGCGATATGAGCCGATCGCTCCAAGCCAAGCTGTTGCGGTTTCTCGAGGACGGCTCTTTCACCCGCGTCGGCGGCACTCTGGAACTGCGGGTCAACGTCCGGCTGATCGCAGCGACGAACCGGAATATCGTGGACGCCATCCAGAAGGGTGAGTTCCGCGAGGACCTGTTCCATCGGCTCAATGTCATGCAATTCCGGCCGCCGCCGCTGCGGGAACGGGGTGACGACATCCTCTTACTGGCTCAGTTCTTCCTCCGCCATTTCACCCTCCGGCTAGGCAAGACCATCACCGGGCTGACTCCCGCCGCCCAGTCCGCCCTGCTGGCTCATTCCTGGCCGGGCAACGTCCGCGAACTCCGCAATGTCATGGAACGAGCGGTCATTCTGGAGACCGCCGACCAGATCCGGCCGACCAGCCTGCCGGACTTCGAGATCGAATCGCGGTTGCGAAACGGGGATCTGACCGCGCCCCCCGCAGGTCGCCCGCTTCCGTTGAGCTCTGCTTCCCTCCCCATTTCTTTAAGCGATGCGCTGGTTCAATTCGAACGCGAACTGATCCTGGCCGCGCTCCAGCGGTGCGGTGGCAACCTGTCCCGGGCCGCCCAGCAATTGGACCTGTCCCGACACGCGTTGCGGTATCGCATGAGCCGTCTGGAGCTGAAGTCCGATGGGGTCGTTGACGACGAATCTGAATCCCCGCCAGTCTCTCCTGCCCGATGACGCTTTTGATCTGCCGGCTGTGGGCTGCCATTCCCAATGCGGCCCAACTACCCAATTCGCTCACCACCGATACGCAGCACTCGTTGCGGGGGCTGCTGCCCATCATCCTGGCCATTTCAGCCCTGATCGCCGGGCTCATTCTCTGGGCGGTGTATATGCGCAAGTCGCCCAAGTACCGACGCAAAGGGGTCCTGATCGACACCCCGCCGGACCCCACGACCAGTTCCCGGCGACGGCGGCGGCAGCGTCAGCATCGGACCCGCAATCCCAGCCGGGCCGAAGTAGGCGGCTTGCCTCCTCCCGGTGCCGGCGGTTCCGATCCCACGCTGTTGTGAGCACCGAGATCAGCGAGCAGATCACCCGGCGCAGTGCCTCCAACCTCGCGCCGGCCTTCCTGGTGCTTCCCAAACCCCGCCGGGCCGCCATGAGCGCACTCTATGCGTTTTGCCGGGAGGTCGATGACGTGGCGGACGAGGAGTCCCGTCCCATCCCGGCGCGTCAGGCTTCCCTGCAACACTGGCGGGAAGACGTCGCCCGGGCGTGTTCCGGCGGCCAACCCGAGCTGGCGGTCAACCGCGAGCTTCAGCCCGTCATTGCCGAGTTTCAGCTTCCGTTTCGTTTGTTCGATGAACTGATCCAAGGCGTGGAAATGGACCTGACCCAGGACCGTTATCCCGACTACCCGGCGCTCGACCAATATTGCTACCGGGTCGCCTCCGTGGTGGGGCTGTTGAGCATTGAAATCTTCGGCTATCGCGATCCTGGCTGCCGCGCGTATGCCGAAGCCTTGGGAAAAGCCCTTCAGTACACCAACATCCTGCGCGATGTCGGCAACGATGCGGAACGCGGACGGGTGTACCTGCCGGCCGAGGAACTCCAACGCCACGGGGTTGCGGTGGAGGATATTCTCGCGCGCCGACCGTCGGCCGGATTTCTCCGGCTGGCCGGCGCCTTTGCCGACCGCGCCCGGGAGTATTACCGCCAGGCCCGCGCGGCCTTGCCGCCCATCGACCGTCAGTCAATGGTGGCCGCGGAGCTCATGGGCGCGGTGTACTGGAAACTTCTCCGCCGTCTGGAACAAGAGCAGTTCCCCGTCCTCGCCCCCGAGCCCGTCCGCCTCGGCAAACCCCACAAGCTGTGGTTGCTCTTCCTGGCCTGGACCCGGGTCAAAACCGGTCTGCCCCTTGCCGCCTATGGTATTTGAGGAATTCGATCCGAAAGTCCGGGTGATCTTCACCGCCGATAACTTCGGCCGCTCCACCCAGGCCAACCAAGCGGTGATCCGCGCCTTCCGTGAGGGGGTGCTGACCAGCGCCTCGCTCCCGATGCGTTGCGCCGCGATCGAGGACGCCGTCGCGCTCGCCAAAGAAAACCCCGGGCTCGAAGTCGGACTGCAACTCGTGCTGGTCGGCGGAAAATCCGTGCTCAAACCGAGCGAGATCATCGGACTGGTGGACGAACGGTTCGAGTTTGGTGACGGCTTGTGGTCGGCGGTGTTGCGGTACGGGTTGAACCCGCGCTTGCGCGGGGCCCTGCAGGCCGAAGTCGATGCCCAACTCCGCCTATTTCGCCGGACCGGTCTCCCCCTCGGTTTTATCTCTGGCCGACGTGGACTCCACTTGCATCCCGCGGTGTTCGATCTGATCCGGCGTTATCACGAGGCGTGGAACATCCGGTCGGTCAGCGCGACTCATGATCCGGTGTTGACCCACCTCCGGCTGCAATTGCGGCGCACCTGGCGCAACGTCCCGCGCGGCTTGCTGCTCCGCTATTTCGACCGCCACGCCCGCACCGCCCTGGTGCGTCGCGGCGTTAGCATGCCCGATCACTTGCTCGGTTCGCTGGCGGAGGACCGGATCGACCTCGACTACCTGCTCGACATGCTGGAGCAACTGCCCCCCGGTACGTACGAGGTGTGTTGCCAACCGGACGAGGAAGAACACGCCGAGGAACTGGCCGCCTTGTTGAGCCCGGAATTGAAGGAGATGCTACAAGATCGAGGAATCGAGTTGGTCCGGCACTCGAACCTGGCGGCCGAGGCACAACCAACGGTGGAGGAGGTCTCGTTCGGATCCCGGAGCCGATCCGGCAATGCGGGTCGGTCGCGCAGCCGTGCCCGTCGTCGTTGAATCCAGCTACCGCCCGCCCTGGTGGTGCCGGTCGGCGCGACTTCAGACCTGCTGGCCTTCCCTGGTCCGGCGTCTTCCCGCGCTCCCCTGGTCACGGGAACGGCTGGAACTCGACGACGGCGATTTTCTCGACCTGGATTGGTGTCGCGCTGGGGCCGACCGGCTGCTGGTGATCAGCCACGGGCTCGAGGGTAGTTCCCGCCGCAACTATGTGTCCGGTCTCGCGCACGCGGCGGTGCGTCGGGGTTGGTCGGTGCTGGCCTGGAACTTTCGCGGCTGTTCCGGCGAACCCAACCGGCTGGCGCGTTCCTACCACAGCGGCGCCACGGAAGACCTGGCCGCTGTGGTCCGTCGCGCCACGGCGTCATTTGGCGGGGTCCTCGGCCTCGCCGGATTCAGCCTGGGCGGTAACCTGACCCTGAAGTTCCTCGGCGAGGACTGGCCCGAGCTTCGGAGCGTCCGGGCCGGTGTCACTCTCTCCGTTCCCTGCGACCTGAAGGCCGCGGCCGGGCGCATGGCCGCCCCGGACTGCGCCTTCTATATGCGCCGATTCCTCCGGGAGATGGGTGCCAAGATGGACGCGAAACGCGCGCGGTTCGGTCCAGCCTTTCCCGCTGCCGACTGGCGGACGATGAGGACCTTTGCCGAGTTCGACGAAGCGTTCACCGCACCGCTCCATGGATTTGCCAGTGCGGAAGACTATTGGGCGTGCTGCTCGGCGGTGCGGTTCCTTCCGGCGATTCGGGTGCCGACGCTGATTCTCAACGCCGCGGACGATCCCTTTCTCGCGCCGCCCTGCTTCCCAGTGGACCTGGCCCTGGCCAGCCCGTTCGTCACTCTGGAAATGCCCCGTCATGGCGGTCATGTGGGGTTCGCGGGAGGTGGCATCGGCGACGGCGAGTACTGGAGCGAACAACGAATCATGGAATTCCTGGAGATCGGAAGTCGGAACGGAGAAGTGGAAAGTGGAAGGCGCGCGCGCTCTTAGTGGCGTAGCGTCCCTATCGTTGGTTGTTCTGTGTTCTTGGGCTGGAGGAAGCAGAGGACGTCTCCGGCCCCCTGACCTCCGAATGGCCTCCGAATGGCTTGACTCCTCGTGGCGGTTTCCCGCCCACTTCGACGCATCATGACCCGCGCGTCGTTCGTCCCGTTTGCCGCAGCCGCCGCCCTCCCGGCCCGGGCTGCCGCCGCGCGCGTTGTCCGTCTGCTCCGTCGCTGAACCCCGTTTCCAGGCGAAGGCAGACGGCCGGCGGGAATCCTGTTCCCGCGGTCTGGACGCATTCGCCCGCTCCAGCCCCTCCATGCACGACCTCCCATCCCTCGTCGCCCGACACGTGGCCGGCCTCCCCCGGTCCGGCATCCGTGACTTCTTCGACCTCGTCCAAAACACCCCGGGAGTGATCTCGCTGGGCGTGGGCGAGCCCGACTTCGCCACGCCGTGGCACATCCGTGAGGCGGCCATCTATGCCTTGGAGCGAGGACGGACCCAATACACGTCCAACCTCGGGCTCCTCCGGCTGCGCGAGGCCATCAGCAGCTATGTCGCGCGAACGTTCGGCGTTCAATACGACCCAAAGAACCAGGTGATCGTCACCGTGGGGGTGAGCGAGGCGCTCGACCTGGCTCTGCGGGCCGTGCTCGATCCGGGTGATGAGGTCATCTATCACGAGCCGTGCTATGTAAGCTACTCACCCAGCGTCGTTTTGGCTCACGGCAAGCCCGTGCCGGTGGCCTGCCGGGCGGAAGATGGGTTCGCCGTCACGGCGGCTGCGCTCGAGGCGGCAGTAACGCCACGCAGCAAGGTGCTGATGTTGAATTTCCCCACCAATCCCACCGGAGGAACCATGACCCGGACGCAACTGGTGGAAATCGCCGCGGTGGCCCGGCGGCACGACTTGCTGGTGCTGACCGACGAGATCTACGGCGAACTCACCTTCGAGGGGCAGCACGTGTCCATCGCCAGCCTGCCCGGAATGGCGGAACGCACCCTCTTTCTGCACGGCTTCTCCAAAGCCTATGCCATGACCGGCTTCCGCATTGGCTATGCCTGCGGCCCCACGGTGCTCATCGATGCCATGATGAAGATCCATCAGTACTCCATGCTCTGTGCCAGTATCATCGCACAGGAGGCCGCTATCGAAGCGTTGGAACACGGTGACGCCGCCACGGCGGAGATGCGGGATCAGTACCGTCTGCGCCGCAACTTCATCGTAAAGGCGCTCAACGAAATGGGGCTGGTATGTCATCGGCCACGAGGATCGTTCTATGCGTTCCCCAGCCTCGCGGGGGTGGGCCTGGGCGCCCGGGAGTTTGCCCTTAGTTTACTCCAGGAGGAGAAGGTGGCGTGTGTCCCCGGCGGAGCGTTTGGCCCCAGCGGGGAGAACTTCGTGCGCTGCTGTTTTGCCACGGCCTTCGATCAAATTGAGACGGCCATGGAACGCATGGCGCGCCACGTGCGTCGGCTCCGTGGATCCTGAAGGTATCGCAACGTTGGTTTTCCAAGCTCGACCTGGCCCTCGGATTGGACTCTCCTGGCCGGATGAAACTCCCGGCGTGGTTATGCATCGGTGCCTTGGCTTGGACCTGGGCGGGAACGGCGGCGAACTGGCCGTCCTGGCGCGGACCCAATCAGGATGGGACCACCCCCGAGGCCCAATTCCCGCTCACCTGGGATCGCGAGAAGAACGTCAAATGGCGGGTCGCTCTGCCGGAGGAAGGGAACTCGTCGCCCATTGTCTGGGGCGATACGGTGTTCATCACGCAGGCGGTGGGCGACGGGAAAGAGCGCACCCTCATGGCCTTCGACCGGGCGTCTGGAAAGCTCCGGTGGCAAAAGGGAGTGAGCTACGAAGGCCAGGATCCCCGGCACCAGACCAATCCCCACTGTGCGGCTTCGCCGGTCACCGATGGTGAATGTGTGGTGGCCAGCTTTGCCTCGGCCGGCGTGGTCGCCTACGACCTGAACGGGACGGAGTTGTGGCGCGCCGACCTCGGGAAGCAGGTGCATGAGTGGGGTCAGGGTTCGTCGCCGGTGATCCAAGGAGACCAGGTCATCGTCTATCATGGACCGGGCGAGTTCTCGGCTTTGTACGCGCTGGATAAGAAGAGCGGAAAGGTGCGGTGGAAGGTGGAGTTGAAGGAGGAGCATCCGCCGGAGCGTTGGGACGGATTTGCCGGCAAGAACGACGGAATGATCGGCACCTTCAGCACCCCCCTGCTGGTACGGGCCGGCGGACAGGAGGAGATCATTCTCCCCGTGGTGAACAAGCTGCGCGCGTTTTCGCCCACCACCGGCAAGGAACTGTGGACCGCTGATGGACTGAATCCGCTGATCTATGCCTCGCCCACCCTGGGGCAGGGGAAGTTGGTGATCTTTGGAGGCTTCTTTGGCAGCAGCCTGTTCATCCCCCCCGGCGGCGAAGGCGACCGGACCGGTGATCGGCTGTTCTACGAACGCCGCACCAAAAAACACACCATCGGCTCGCCGGTGGTCAAGGACGGGTACATCTACCAAAGCGCCACCGACGGATTTGGCCAATGCTTCGAGCTGGCCACCGGGAAACTGGTCTGGGAAGAGCGGCTTCCCACCACGGGCGCCAGCGGGCAGACCTGGTCCTCGATGGTGTTGGCTGGCGACCGGCTCTACGTGGTCAATCAGTCTGGGGATACGATCGTGCTGCGGGCCGCGCCCCAGTACGAAGTGCTCGCGCGCAACCCCGTGGGTGAACCCTCCAATTCCACCCCGGCCTTGTCCGCGGGGGAGATCTTCTTACGGACCCAAGCCGCCCTCTATTGCATCGCCGAACCGAACGGCTGAGAGGGAAGTTGGCTGTGGGGGAGAATGATCCATTCGGCTACAACCAGCCTCTTCCTACCTATAAAACTAGGAGAACCGTATGGAAACCGCCTCCGCCATCAAGGCCTGCAAGATGTGTTGCCTGGAGATTCCCCAGCAGGCGCGAAAGTGTCCGCACTGCCATCATTTCCAGAACCGTGCCGCCATGCTGATGTTTCATCCTAGTTTTGTGGCTCTCTACGCTTTGCTACCCATGGCCGTGATGATGTATATGGTCGTCTCTACGTTGGACACCGGGGAGGACTACGAGACCTACAAAGACCAGATTGTCGTTACCGACAGCGAAATCGCCTTCGGGAACACCAAGGCGGGGGGGACGGTGGCGGTCATCGGTACCATCAAAAACGCCAGTCTTGTTTCATGGAAAGATATTTACTTTCATATCGACTTTCTCGATGCCGCAGGTCAACGCGTCGATGTTGGAGAGAAGAAAAACTACGATTTTCGTCTCCCGGCCGGTGAAACGTCCTCCTTCAAGGTATCTTTCGGCCGGGAATTTTCCGAGACGAATTATGTCAGCGCCGTCGTGCGCGTCTTTGGGGCGAAGGATGTCAGGGCGAGATGGTAGAATGGGCGATCGGTGAAGGTTCACTTTCTCCAACATGTGCCGTTCGAAGGGTTGGGCCGGATCGAAGTCTGGATACAAAGCCAGCGAGCCACGCTGACCTCGACCCGCTTCTTCTTGGGGGAACGCCTGCCGGACCTCCAACAGATCGATTTCCTTATTGCCGGACCCGGTCCGATGAGTGTGAACGACGAGGCCGAGTGGCCCTGGCTACGCGAGGAGAAACGGTTGCTACGCGAGGCGATGGCCCGGGAAGTTCCGGTGCTCGGAATCTGCCTGGGCGCACAGCTCATTGCGAGCAGCCTGGGTGCGCGAGTGTATCCCAATGCCCTCCGGGAAATAGGTTGGTTTCCCATCCAAGCCGAGCCGTCGCCGGATCACTGCTTTCAGTTTCCTTCGGAATGCACGGTATTCCACTGGCACGGAGAGACGTTCGATTTGCCGGAGAAGGCAGTCCGACTCGCGCGGAGCCCGGCTTGTGAAAACCAAGGGTTTCAAGTCGGAAGCAACGTGATTGGCCTGCAGTTCCATCTGGAAACGACGCCGTCCAGTGCCGCGATGCTGATCGACCACTCCCGGCACGAGATGGTTCCGGGGCCCTATGTGCAGACGGAAGCCGACCTCAGAGCC
>CAYYSX010000103.1:0-19210 GCA_964474315.1 uncultured Verrucomicrobiota bacterium
ATAGCTCAACCCGTGGGAGCAGCTTACCGCTCCACCGGCTGAAGCCGGGACTCCGTGCCCGTTGCGCCGCCGAGGCAAAATCTGCGGTACAAGGGACCAGGGCGCGTGATTGAGTTGGACCATGACGACTGCGAAACCCTGCCGGATGGTTCTGGTGACTGCCCCGGACTTGGAAACGGCGCGCCGCCTGGCCAGCGCGGCCCTGGAAGCCCGCTTGATCGCCTGCGCCAACCTGATTCCGCAAATCGAGTCCCATTACTGGTGGCAGGGAAAGCGTGAATCCAGTTCCGAGGTATTGATGGTGATGAAGACGGTCCAGGCGCGGCTACGCGCTCTGGAGAAGCTCATCCTGGCTCAGCATCCCTACGACACGGCGGAGTTCGTGGTCCTCCCCCTCTCCACGGGAAGCCGACGGTATCTGGATTGGATTGCCGCGTCGGTGAAACCGAAGACCCAGCCGGCCCGGGGTCGGGGGCGGGCAGGTTAAAAACCTGCGGAACAGCAGGCCCGGAGGCCTGCGGTACTTTAGGCTCGCAACTTCAGCAGCAGGTCCTTGCTTTCCACCGTTTCTCCGACCCCCACCAGGATTTCTTCCACGACGCCGTCCGCGGCCGCCGTGACCGTGGTCTGCATCTTCATCGCCTCCATCATCAAGAGTTTGTCACCCTTGGTCACTTTCTGTCCCACGGACACGGCAATCGCTGCCACCAAGCCGGGGATCGGCGCACCCACCTGCAATGGATCGATGAGGTCCGCCTTGGTCCGGCTGCGAGTCTGCGGCGCGATCTGCTTGTCGTTGATGTACGCTTCCCGCGTGATGCCGTTCAGCTCGAAGGTCACCGTGCGCCGGCCGTCCTTGTCGGGATCGCCGACGTTCACCAGGCGGATGATCAGGGTTTTGCCTTCCTCGATGTTCACCGCGATTTCCTCATCCCGTTGCAGCCCGTAGAAGAAGGCCGGCGTGGGGAGGACGCTCACGTCGCTGAATTCGCGCAGGTGTCGGGCGAAGTCGGTGAACACTTGTGGATACATGAGGTAACTGAACAGGTCCTCCTCCGTCACCTCGCGTTTGAGTTTCTCGGCGAGCTCCTTCCGCAGTTTGTCGAAGTTCGCCGGGGTGGCGATGGCGCCCGGCACCACGCGCTTTTCATGGTTCCGTCGAGCCTCGGCCGCGCGCTTTTCACCCAGCACCACCCGCTGAATATCCTCCGGCCAGCCCCCCTGGGGCCAGCCGAGTCCGCCGCTGAGCATGTCCAGCACGCTTTCCGGGAACGGGGTGGAACCGGGCTCCAGATTGGCGACGTCGGCGGTTTTAATGCCCCGGCTGAAGAGGAACAGCGCCATGTCGCCCACCACCTTGCTGGACGGCGTCACCTTGACGATGTCCCCGAAGAGCTGGTTCACCTCGGCATAGGTTCGGGCGATCTCGGGCCAGCGGTGGAGCACCCCCATGCTGGCGGCCTGTTCGCGGAGGTTGGTGTATTGGCCGCCCGGCATCTCGTGTAGATAGACTTCGGCCGAGCCGGTCTTGGGCGCGGTGTCGAAGGGCGTGTAGAACTCGCGCACCCTTTCCCAGTAGTCGGAAAATTCCCCCAGCGCCGCCGGGTCGAGTTTCGTATCGCGCGGGGTGTGCTCCAGCGAGGTGACCACCGAGTTGAGGTTGGGCTGCGACGTGCTGCCGGACATCGCCGCCAAGGCCAGATCCACCACGTCCACGCCGGCGTCGGAGGCGTTCAAGATCGCGGCGGCCTGGACTCCGGCCGTGTCATGAGTATGGAAATGGATGGGAATTTCCAGCTCCTCCTTGAGCGCCTTCACTAATTTTTTTGCGGCTGCCGGCCGACACAGACCGGCCATGTCTTTGATGGCCAGGAAATGGGCTCCCATCTTTTCCAGTTCCTTCGCCAGCCGGACGTAATATTTGAGCGGATATTTGTCGCGCCGCGGATCGAGAATGTCGCCGGTGTAGCAGAGCGCGGCCTCGCAAAGGGCGTGGGTTTCCTGCACCGCTTCCATGGCCACCCGCAGGTTGGGCGTGTAGTTCAGCGAGTCGAAAATGCGAAAAATATCCATGCCCGCGGCCGCCGCCTGTTTCACGAAGCCGGCCACGACGTTGTCGGGGTAGTTGGAGTAACCCACCGCGTTGGATCCGCGGAACAGCATCTGGAAGCAGATATTAGGAATCCGCGTTCGGAGCTGACGCAAGCGTTCCCACGGATCCTCGTTCAGGAACCGCATCGCGGTGTCGAACGTCGCCCCCCCCCACATCTCCAGGGAGAACAGTCCGGCCCGCGCATCGCCGAGCCGGTGCGCCAAGGCATCGGCACAGGCCAACATGTCATAGGTGCGGACGCGCGTGGCCATGAGCGATTGATGGGCGTCGCGGAACGTGGTGTCCGTCACCAGCAGGCGTTTCTGCTGGAGCGTCCAGTCGGCAAACCGGCGCGGCCCCAGCTCGAGCAACAGGTCGCGCGTGCCCTTGGGCAGCGGCGTTCCCGGCGCACCGGCCGAAGGCACTGGGGCCATTCCCAGAGCCATCTTGGGTCGGTAGCCCTTGGCATGCGGATTGCCATTGACAATAACGTTGCCCAGAAAATTAAGCAGTTTGGTGGCCCGATCTTTCCGGGCCTTGAACTTGAACAGCTCCGGCGTGGTGTCGATGAGCGTCGTGGTGGCCTGTCCGGTGCGGAACTCGCGGTTCTGAATCACGTTCTCCAGGAACGGAATGTTCGTCTTCACCCCGCGGATGCGAAACTCCGACAACGCCCGGTGCATGCGATCCATCGCAATCTCATAATTCTGCCCCGAGGCAATGACCTTCACGAGCATCGAGTCATAGAAGGGCGTGATGACCGCGCCGGAATAACCCATGGCCCCGTCCAACCGGATGCCGAATCCCCCCGGCGAGCGGTACGCCAACAATCGGCCATAGTCGGGCGTGAACTTGTTCTCCGGATCTTCCGTGGTGACCCGGCACTGGATGGCGTAGCCGGTGCGCGGAATCTGGTTCTGCGCCGGCAGGCCCACCTCGCGCGAATGCAGCGGCAGTCCTTGCGCGATCAGGATCTGCGCCCGGACCAGGTCGAGTCCGGTCAGCACTTCGGTCACGGTGTGCTCGACCTGGATCCGCGGGTTCATCTCGATGAAGAACCACTGGTGACGATCCAGGTCGTAGAGGAACTCGATCGTCCCCGCGTTATCGTAACGGATGTCCCGGGCGATGCGCGCGGCGGCATCGCACAACTCGCGGATCACGTTTTCGGGCAGCCCGAAGCTCGGCGCCACTTCAATGACCTTCTGATGCCGGCGCTGCACCGAGCAGTCGCGCTCGTACAGGTGGATGACGTTGCCCTGTTGGTCGCCCAGGATCTGCACCTCGAGGTGTTTGGCGCGGGGAATGTACTTTTCCAGGAACACGGCGGGATTGCCGAAGGCGCGTCCCGCTTCGCCTCGAGCCTCGTCGAGCAGGTGGGCCAAGTCGGACTCCTTCTTCACCACCCGCATGCCGCGTCCGCCGCCGCCAAAGGCCGCCTTGATGATCAACGGGAAGCCAATGGCCTTGGCGGCCTTGAGTGCGACCGCGCGGTCGGTCAGGGGTTCTTTGGTTCCGGAAAGCGTCGGGATCCCCAACCGCGCGGCCACCGCCCGGGCCGCCGTCTTGTCCCCCATCATCTCGAGCAGTTCCGGACGCGGCCCGACAAACGTCACTCCGGCTTGGGCGCAGGCACGGGCAAAGTCAGGATTCTCGCTCAGGAAACCGTAGCCGGGATGAATCGCATCGACCCCTTTCTCCTTGGCTACGGCGACGATGCTTTCGATGTCGAGATAAGCGGCGACTGGTCCCTTGCCCTGCCCCACCAAGTACGATTCGTCGGCTTTGAACCGGTGGATGCAGAACCGGTCTTCCTGGGCATAAATGGCGACCGTGCGCAGTCCGAGTTCGGTCCCGGCGCGGAAGATGCGCACGGCGATTTCGGATCGGTTGGCCGCCATGAGTTTGCGGAAGACTTGGCGTTCCGGAGGGGTGGGACTGGCGACGGATGGTTGGCGATGCGGCATACGTGATGGCGCGGACCATAAGCGCAGTCGCCCGTCTGCTGGCAGCGGAAATCCCAACGCCACGCCAAATACCGCCCCGGCCCCGAGGGCCAGCAACCCGCGCAAAGGAATGCGGTGTCGATCGTCCGGCCGCGCGACCGGGGCGGTCGGGGCGAGAGTTCTTCGACCCGGCCGTGCCAAAAGCCGCCGCGCGGCGGCGGCCCCCTCGCCAGTGGTTGCCGGTTTCCGCGTGGACATCCAGACCGACGTATTTGATCGTCAACACCACAAACCGAAAGGGAACGAGATGAGAATCCTGGTGGCAATCGATGGGTCACAGTACAGCGACGCGGCGGTGGTCGAAGTCGCTCAGCGGCCGTGGCCTCCCCAAAGCGAAGCCCGTTTGATCATTGTAGATGCACCGGTGGAACCGAGTCTGGTGGCGGGCGGAGTCCCGACGGCCTTCGATGAGATCGTCAAACAGCGGCGGGCGGAATCGTACCAACATCTGCGCCAGGCCGTGGACTCACTGACGCAACGGGCGCCCGGTCTCCGCGTGACCTCGGCGCAACTGGAGGGGTCGCCCAAGGATACCATCGTGGCCGAAGCTGAGCGGTGGGGTGCGGACCTGGTGGTCGTTGGTTCGCACGGCTATGGCCCGGTTCGGCGGTTCTTTCTCGGTTCGGTGTCCCTATACGTCGCCCACCATGCGCCGTGTTCCGTGGAGATCGTCCGTTCCCCGGCTGACGCCGCCGGAGATTCGTGATTAGGTACCGCAGACATTCCTGTCTGCTGTTCCGCAGGTCTTTTAGCCTGCCAGTCCACCCCATGGGCAGGTTGAAAACCTGCGGGACAGCAGACCCAGAGGTCGGCGGTACACGGCGGTACCGACGCCAAACACCTTGCCACCCCACTCCTGGCGGGCGTTAGCTTCCGCTCGTGCTCCTGACCACCGCCGAACTCGCGTCGCTCACGGGTCTTGTCCACCGGTCCCCTCACACGTTGCTCGGGATGCACCCGCTGGGCGACGGTTCGGGGCTGGTCGTCCGCGCGTTTCTGCCGGGCGCCGTTCAGGTCGAAGTGCGCCCCGTTACCGATCCCCAACTACCCCGCTTCGCGCTGAAACCCTTGGGTGACTCCGGCGTGTTCGAAGGCCAAACCAGCCGACGCAATGTCGTCTATGCCTACGACCTCCGCATCACCTGGGCCGACGGATCCCAGTCCCAAGGACGCGACCCTTACTCGTTCTGGCCAACCGTCGGCGAAACCGACCTCTTCCTGTTCAACCAGGGCAACCATCATCAGCTTGGAGATGTCCTCGGCGCCCAATTGAAGACGCTGGACGGCGTGCCCGGAGTCGCGTTTGCCGTCTGGGCACCCAACGCCCGTCGAGTCTCGGTGGTGGGGAACTTCAACCAGTGGGACGGTCGTCGTCACGCGATGCGTCAGCTTGGTTCGTCCGGAGTCTGGGAAATCTTTGTCCCCGGCGTGGGTGAAGGGGCGCTGTATCAGTTCGAAATCCTGGACACGCGTGGGAATCTGAAGCTCAACACCGATCCGTTTGGCGCCCTGTTCGAGCTTCCCCCGAAACACGCCGCCGTGGTCTGGGACAACCGCAAGTTCGCCTGGACCGATGACGCTTGGTTGAAACGCCGACGCGAAACCAACCTCCTGCGCGCCCCAGTCAGCATCTACGAAATGCACCTCGGTTCCTGGCAACGTCGCCACGGCTGGGAATCGCTGGGCTATCGTGAGCTGGCCGAACCCCTCATTGATTACCTTCGCCGTACCGGGTTCACGCACGTTGAATTCCTGCCCGTCGCCGAACACGCCTTCTATCCGAGCTGGGGATATCAGGTGACCGGCTTCTACGCCCCGACCAGCCGCTATGGCACGCCGGACGACTTCCAGTATCTGGTCAACGCCCTGCACGAGGCCGGAATCGGGGTCATCGTGGATTGGGTTCCCGCCCACTTCCCGCGCGATGACTGGGCCCTCGCACGATTCGATGGCACCGCCCTGTTCGAGCATGCCGATCCCCGGCAAGGCGCTCATCAGGATTGGGGGACCCTCATCTTCAATTTCGGCCGGCACGAGGTCCGGAATTTTCTTACCGCCAACGCCCTCTTTTGGTGCGAGCGCTATCACGTGGACGGACTGCGGGTCGATGCCGTCGCCTCGATGCTCTACCTCGATTACTCGCGGAACGAGGGCGAGTGGATTCCCAACCAGTTCGGCGGGCGTGAGAACCTGGAAGCCGTCGAGTTCCTGAAGCACTTCAACCACCTGGTCGGCACGCAACATCCCGGCGTGGTCACCATCGCCGAGGAAAGCACCGCCTGGCCGATGGTGTCGCGTCCGCCCTGGCTGGGGGGCCTGGGTTTCAACCTCAAGTGGAACATGGGCTGGATGCACGACACGCTGGGATATTTCCAACGCGACCCGGTTCACCGGCGCTTCCATCAGAACGATCTCACGTTCGCGATGCTGTACCATTTCCATGAGAACTTCGTGCTGCCGCTGTCGCACGACGAAGTGGTGCATGGGAAGGGATCGTTACGCCGGAAGATGCCCGGCGACGATTGGCAGGGCTTTGCCAATCTGCGGGCGTTGTTCGGCTACCAATGGCTGTTTCCCGGCAAGAAGCTGTTGTTCATGGGCGACGAATTCGGCCAAGGGAACGAATGGAGCGAAAACGCCGGACTCGACTGGTGGCTCCTCGACGCCGGGCCGTATCATCGCGGCCTGCAACAATGGGTGTCCGACCTCAACGCCCTCTACCGCCGCGAACCCGCTCTCTGGCTGGGTGACTACGAACGCGACGGCTTCTGGTGGGTCGATTGCGGTGACCACGAGAACAGCGTGTTGAGCTTCATCCGTCATGCGGCCGTGCCGGACGCTCGCACCGCGTCCACCCATGTGCTGGTGGTGATGAACCTGACGCCCGTGACCCGCAGCAATTATCGCATTGGCCTGCCGTTGCCGGGCCGATGGAAAGAGCTCCTCAACAGTGACGCGGCCCTCTACGGAGGGAGCGACGTGGGTAATCCGTATGGGGTTACGGCGGAGGACTATGGCATCCATAATCAGCGTTACTCGGCCTTATTCACCCTGCCCCCGCTCAGCATCTCCGTCTTTGGGACGGAGGAGGGAGGGTAGGGACGGCGCGCTACGCCGTCCTCGCCCACCGGGCGGCCTCTAACAGCGCAGCGTCGTGGAGGCTACGGGAGCGCGGGCGGCTCGCCCGCAGTAGGTTTCTTCGGTCAGGGAGGTTGGAGCCAAGTCGGTCACCGCCCCACCGAAGGAATCTCCGTTGTCGCCCCTTTTCCCACCCCAACACCGCCGCCCAACGATCGGACTTTCCTGAAATCACCTCGCCAATCCAGGTGTCTCGACTGGATAAATGGGAAACCAAAGCCGCCTCATGTGACCCGTAAATCCACCCCATTTCATTCCCATCCTGACGCTGACCTCTGGGCGCCGACGGTGCTGGACCGGGTCCTCGACCCAACGAACCCGGCCTCCATCACCCATGCTCCAACCCTCCACGCCCGGCCCGCCACGTGGTGACGCTCACTGACGCCGTCGTCGCCGACCTGGATGCGATGTCCCGTACCGTGGCGGAGTGTGTGGCTCGGGCACAACGGCAGGATGAGGAAGCAGCACGGTTGCTGGTGGAGATGCTCTATCCGTTGGTGATCAAGATCGTTCGCGCCAACCTGCCCCGCCGCGCGGCCGAGGAGGATCTGGCGCAGGAGATATTTGCGAAGATGTTTGCCAACCTGGGACAATATCAGGCCGAAGTGCCGGTGGAACATTGGGTCTCCCGCATCGCGGTGAACCACTGTCTCAATGCCATCCGGGCCCAGAACCGGCGCCCGGAATGGCGGATGGCGGACCTGTCCGAGGAGCAGGCCAGTGCGCTGGAAGCCGTGACCGCCGACCGCACCACCCGCCACCCGGCGGCCCGGTTGGATTCCCAGGAATTGGTCGAACACCTCTTGTCATACCTGGGGGCCAAGGACCGCCTGATCATTCGGATGCTGGAAATCGAGGACTGCTCCATCGACGAGATTCGGCAGGTCACGGGATGGTCTGGTCCGATGATTCGGGTGCGGGCGTTCCGGGCGCGTCAGAAACTCAACCAACGATTCCGCAAACTACGAAGCGAAGGTCGATTATGAACCGACTCCATCCTGACTTGAAACAATGGCTGCGGCGGGCGCGCGCTGCTGAAGCCGACCGGTCGGCCGAAGCCCCGTATGGCTTTGCCAACCGGGTGGTGGCCAATTGGAAGCTTAGGCCCCCCGAGCCTCCGCCGCTCGTTCGCTCCGGCCTGTTCACGAGCGCCGCCTGGACCTCCGGGGTGATCCTGCTCGGCTGCGGCCTCCTGCTCAGCGACCAACTCAGCGCCCCGAAGCTGGCCACCGACTTCTCACTCACGGCCCAATGGTTGGCCCGATCCCTCGTGCCATGAAGGCGCTCAAACAATGGAGGCTGTTGCTGACGCTGGTCCTGGTCTTCGCTGCAGGCGTCGGCTCCGGGCTGGCGTGGACGCATTGGCAGCTCAAGCGCGGCTTCGCCAAGGCGCTGCGCTACGAAACCTGGATCAACGGAACCATGGACACCTTGCAGAACAAACTGCACCTGACTCCGGAACAACTGCCGAAGGTGCGGGCGTTGGTGGAAGAGGCCGGCCAGGAGGTGAAGACCAGCCTCAGCCAAGCCGCTGGGGACATCGGATCGACGCTGATGCGTTTCGGCCAACGTTTGGACACCGAACTGTCGCCGGAGCAGCGACGGATCCATGAGCGCATGCAGCAGGAATTTCGCATCAACGTCAGCAAAACCCTCAACCTGGATCTGACCCAACCGTGAACCGGGTGTGGGTCCCCCGAAGAGCAAGGGTTTAGGCAGTTTCGTGTGCGCTTGATCAGTCCGGTCGGTCACATCGGATCAACCGCGAAAAGTTTCGTGGTTTCAAGGACCAGCCGGGGCAATCCGCAGTGCCTTACCTGCTCCTGTGCAAGACGAAGGATCAGTAATAGCCACCCGCACGCCTGGAACGCGGGGCCGTCCCGAGGCGAACGAGACGCGACCGATGCCCCGTTTCCCAAGATGCGCCCGGTGGCGGTCTGAGCGTGACAGAGCTCGGCGGGGACGGTTAGCTCTCGTCACCGTCTGACTCACCTTCAATCGCCATGGGCCGCCTCATCATTTCCGCCGTCTCCAACGAATCCCGCCGCGTGGATGTCGTGGGCCGTCTGCTCGTATTCGTGTCGGTCTCGCAGGCGGCGGACGGGCAACCGGTGTCCGGACTCAGCCGGGAAAACTTTCGCATCGTCTCGGCGGCGGGACTCGTCGTCGATCCCACCCCGGCCCTGGTGTCGGAAGTGGAATGGGAAGCGGCAACGGGCGAGTTTTCCGGTTGCTACCGGTTGTCCATCAACCAGAGCCGCTCCGGCGGGGACGAATCGGGTCAGGCTCCCCCATGGATCCCAGGGGAAAGTTACGCCTTCGGAATTCAGGTCCGGGTGTTGGAAGCGCATGAGATCGACGGACAAACCGTACAGATCCCGGTGGACTTCGGGCAGACCGTCCTGCAGGTGACCAGTCTCGGCACCTGACCCGGTCCTCACCCGTCCATGCCGTCATCCCCCCGGAAACCCGCCTCCGTTCCTATTGCCAACCTGCACCGGGTGGACCGGGATAACTCGGCGTTCACGCTGCGTGGCCCGGGGGTCGTCTTTCAGGCGCGCGTCCTGGGTCCCGACCTGTTCCATCTCCGCGTCGTGAAAGGTCGGCGGATTCCGGTAACTCCATCGTGGGCGGTCGTGAAGAAGGATTGGCCAGAGGCGTGGGCAACGGTGGTGACGGAGCGCCGCCGGGTGTCGTTGGAATCCGCCGTGGGACGTCTGACGGTGTCCCTGACCACGGGGGCGTGGGAGGTCGTGGATCGTCACGGATTGAGCCTTTTCACCGCCGGGCCAGGAGCCACCGCGTTCGCCGGAAACGAGTCCCGGCTGACGCTGGACCTGGTGGAGGAGGAATCCGTCTTTGGGTTGGGTGAGACCACGGGGACGTTCAACCGACGGGGGTTGATTCGTGATTTTTGGAACAGTGACGTCCTGGGCCATGCGCCGGCCATCCATCCCGCTCTCCGGCAACTCTACGTCTCGATTCCCATGGGAATCTCGCTGCGGGATGGCCGGGCCGCTGGACTGTTCTGGGACAATCCGGCCCGACAGATTTGGGATGTGGGGCAGACCCATCTGGACCGCTGGACGATGACGGCCGCCTCCGGCGGCATCGATTTGTATTTGTTCCTGGGTCCTTCAGTGGAGGCGGTGACGGGTCGCTACACTGAATTGACCGGCTCGATGCCGCTGCCTCCCCGGTGGGCGCTGGGCTATCAACAAAGTCGTTATAGCTATGAAACGCGGAAGCGGGTCGAGGAAGTGGCCCGGGAGTTTCGCCGGCGGAAGCTGCCCTGTGATGTCTTATATCTCGATATCCACCACCAGGACGGGTACCGCGTCTTCACCTTCGGCCAGACGTTTCCGCAGCCCGCGGCTCTGGTCCGAAAGCTGGCTCGCCAGGGATTCAAAGTGGTCACGATCGTGGATCCGGGAGTCAAAAACGATCCGCGGTTCGGCGTGCTGCAACGAGGCCGCCAGGTGGACGCCTTCGTGAAAGATCCGTCGGGAAAACAGGATTTCGTCGGCGAAGTGTGGCCCGGAGAGGTCCGCTTCCCGGATTTCCTCGATCCGCGTGTTCGAGCGTGGTGGGGAACGGAGCAGAAGGTTCTGCAGCAGATCGGCGTGGCGGGTTTTTGGAACGACATGAACGAGCCCGCCAACTTTGCCCGGCCGGACAAAACGCTCGACCCGGAATGCAGGCATCAGACGGAGTTCGGACCGCGGCGCCATCACGAAGTGCATAACGTGTATGGCCTGCAAATGGCCCGTGCCTCGCGCGAGGGAGCCTTGGCTGCCAGCCCTGGCCCGGAGCAGTCTGCGGTGCGGCCGTTGGTCATCACCCGGGCGGGATACGCCGGCATTCAGCGACAGGCCCTGGTGTGGACGGGGGACAATTCCTCCAACTGGGATCATCTGAACGATGCGGTTCAGATGTACCTGAATCTGTCGCTCAGCGGGGTGCCGTTCTGTGGCGGTGATGTCGGCGGCTTTCTGGAGAACACCACGCCCGAGCTGTTCGTACGCTGGATGCAGTTCGCCACGTTCACGCCGTTCTTCCGCAATCACTCCAACCTGGGGACCATCGACCAGGAACCGTGGGCTTTGGGTCAACCGGTCGAGGCTATTTGCCGGACGTATCTGAACCTCCGGTACCAGCTTCTTCCTTACCTATACTGCTTGTTCGCCGCGGCCCGGGCCACCGGTGCGCCCATCATGCGGCCCTTGCTCTGGCATTATCAAAACGATCCGGTGGCCCTGGCCTGCGGGGATCAGTTTTTGCTGGGGCGTGAACTGCTGGTGGCTCCGGTGCTCCGGCCGGGGGCCGTGGCGCGTAGCGTGTATTTGCCGAATGAGGTGTGGATCAATTTCTGGACCGGGGAACGCCTGGCGGGAGGCGGGCACGTCGTCGCGGAGGCCCCGCTGGGAACGATTCCGCTATTCGTTCGAGCGGGGGCGGTGTTGCCGTTGGGACCGGTGCAGCAGTTCGTGGGCGAGGTATCGGACGGCGTGGTGCTACTCCACTGCTGGCCAGGCGCCGAAGGAACCCTGGAATGGTACGAAGACGACGGAGCCACCCAGGCTTATGAAGCCGGGCAGATCTTGCGCCGGACCGTGTCCAGCCGAACCCGTGGCCGGCGCTGGCGGCTCGATTTTTCCCCCAGCACGGGTTCATTCACTTCGACCGTCAAAACGTGGCGCGTCGTGCTTTGGGGTGTCCGGCGGGTGAGGCGGTTTACCATCAACGGCCGAAAATCCCCGGGTTCGTTTCAGGCGGAGTCGGAGATGTTCCTGGCCGACGTGGCGAACGATGACGGCCCGTTGACCGTGGAATTCTCGGAAGTGGCATAATGTACCGCAGGTCTCCTGACCTGCTGTTCCGCAGGTTTTCAACCTGCCTGTCCCTGGGGTCAGTGGGGCGGATGACTTCGTCCGAACCGAGCCGTTTAGGCATTCACCAACTCCTGCCCCACGTTGAGGTCGGTGACGGGAGTGAAAGCGGAATCCGGTTCGCCATCGAAATGAAGTTCTACCGCCTCCTTAAGGTTGGCTACGGCTTCCTCCCGGGTCGTACCGAAGCTTGAGACGTCCACGTTGAGGCACTGGCTCACAAAAAATTCATCCTCGCGATAAACGACGTAGGCCATCTGTTTCATCGCTGGAGCGTATGGCAGAACGGCAACCGGTGGCAATCACGGCGGACATGGATAGGAACCGCTCTTCCACCAAGCGGCTCTGGGAGGGACTGGCCGCCACCTAGACGCTGCGCGTGGTCAAGGCTCGCTGTATCAAAAGGGATTCGATCAGGGACAGGACATCGGTCCCGAGGGGAAAGCTCAATGCTCAAAAGGGAGGGCGACAGTTGTCCTGTCCCCATCGTGGTCCCGTGTGATTCAGGAGTGGGCGCCTCGCCCGCTCGAATGGGGAGCGCGCCCGCCCCGGGTGCTGCCCTCGACGCCCCGTCGAGGGCTTCGGGCGCCTCGCCCGTGGTGTACCTCCCCCCGCGGCGAGGTTCCGCTTTCTCCCAACCTCTCCAGGCGGACGAATACCCCAGCTATTTCGACCCGCCGCGGGGTGGCGGGCGAGGCGCGAGCGCCCGCCACTGCACCCGGGGCGGGCACGCTCCCCTTTTTGAACTTTGAGCTTTGAGCTTTGCGCTTTAATTGGCCATCCGTCCGGTTCAGCCTGAGGCACCATTCCCATGAAGACACCCCGCTTGGCCGTGTTCGCCGCGCTCTTGATCGCCACTGTCCGGTGCGGTGGCGCTGAGGCGCCCCTCCCGGATCTGCAGCCGCTCGCCGCCCAGGTCCGTCGCGTGATGGAAGCCCTCGAGGCCGCGGGCTCGCCCCTGACTCCCTCCCAGCGGACCGGTGTGGAAGACGCCCTGAACGAAACCGTCCCCGCCCTCGCGGTGGCCAAGCTCGACGCCGTCCTCGCGCCCCGAACCTTGTTCCGTGTCTCCATCAATCCGGAAATGCGCGTCAAGGTGGCGGTGGCTGAGGCCCGGCCGATACTGGTCGAGGCAGGTTGGACGACCTTCCTCGTCCGGGTGGCCAACGAGGCGGGCACCACGTCGGCGTTGCGAGTGGAAAGTCCCCAGGCCCGCCCGGTCGCCAATTCGCCGGCGGAATCCGGGCGCGACCAGTGGCTCGGGGTGTCCCTTCCGGATGCCCCGCCGCTGCGTCGGGATCTGAGCGGTCTCGCTCTCGAATACCGGTTGATTCAGCTCTATTCGCGCGATGCCGGACAACGCGAAGCCCGCCTTTCGTTCAACGTGGGCCAGGGAACGCAGGACCTGGGATTCCGCAGTGAGGCCGATGTGCTGTTTACCTGCGAGCCGGCGCATCAGGTCGTCCTCCGGATTCTCGATGAACACGGTCAACCCACCACCGCGAGCCTGCTGGTGAAGGACTCGCAGGGGCACGTCGTTCCCGCGCAGTCGAAGCGCCTGGCTCCGGACTTCTTCTTTCAGTCGCAGATTTATCGTTCCGACGGCGAGTCGCTTCGTCTCCCGGCCGGGCGTTACTCGATCCAGTTTGCCCGCGGTCCCGAATCGCTGGTCGAGACTCGGACCGCCGAGGTCGTTCCGGGGGCGAACGAATGGCGGTTCCAGGTCCGTCGGTGGATCGATCTGGCGGCGCTCGGCTGGATCTCCGGCGACCATCACATTCACGCCGCCGGCTGCGCGCATTACACCAAGCCCACCGAAGGGGTTCACGCCCCGGACATGATGCGACACGTCTTGGGCGAGGACCTGAAGGTAGGAGCCAACCTCACTTGGGGACCTTGCTTCGACTACCAGAAGCAGTTTTTCCGCGGCACCGACGATCCGGTATCCCAATGGCCGTGGATCTTGCGATACGACGTCGAGGTCAGCGGGTTTGGTTCCCACGAGTCCGGCCACCTGTGCCTGCTTCGGTTGCGCGAGCAGATGTATCCTGGCGGCGACTCGATGCACCACTGGCCGAAGCTGGGTTTGAACACCCTGAAATGGGCCAAACGACAGGGCGCCCTGGTCGGTCCAGCTCACAGTGGCTGGGGACTCGAGGTGGACTCGACCGTGTTACCTAATTTCACCGTGCCGCCCTTCTCCGGAATCGGTGCCAACGAATACATTGTCGATGTCACTCATGAGGTGCCCGGACCGGACGGACGGTTGGTACCGGCGGTCGATTTTCTGTCCATGGTGGACACGCCTTACCCATGGGAACTGAACATCTGGTATCACACTCTCAACGCCGGATTCCGCACGCGGGTCAGCGGTGAAACCGACTTCCCGTGCATTTACAGCGAGCGGGTCGGACTCGGGCGTAGCTATGTGAAGCTGCCGGAGAAGTGGACCTATGAGGACTGGTGCGAGGGCATCCGCGTCGGCCGCAATTATGTAAGCGACGGACACAGTCATCTGCCGGGCTTCATCGCGCAGGCCGGTGCGCAGCAGGTTCGCATGGGCGAGGAGGGCAGCGAGCTTCGGCTGGACCAACCGCGGGAGGTCACATTCCGCGTTCAGGTTGCGGCCCGCCTGGATGAAACGCCGGGCTCAAACATCCAGCAGCGCAAGTTCAGCGAACATCCTTACTGGCACCTGGAGCGGGCGCGCCTCGACGGCACCCGAACCGTGCCCGTGGAACTGATCGCCAACGGTTTTTCCGTCGCTCGAACGAACATCGTCGCTGATGGCTCAACGCAGGAGCTGACCTTTACGGTTCCGGTAGCGCATTCGGGTTGGTATGCGGTCCGGATTTTGCCGAGTTCGCATACCAATCCGATCTTTGTCCTGGTGGATGGCAAACCCATCCGCGCCTCGCGCCGCAGTCTGGAATGGTGCCTGAAGGGGGTGGATCGATGCTGGTCGCAGAAGGAGCGGTTCATGAAAGGCGACGAACACGCCCAGGCGGTGGCGGCCTATGAACATGCCCGCCAGGTGTACCGACAGCGCCTCGCCGAATGTGAGGTGGAATAAGTTTCCCGTGGCAGCCCATTTCAAAACAGGCTCTTAGTCCAACCTCCGCACGAACAGGTTCGCAAACTGGTGGGGCGAGTCGGCCGGTGCCAATCCCAACCGGCCGCGGGGACGGATGCCCGTCCGCACCTGTTCTTCTTCAACCACCTTCCCATTGATCTCCACCCGCAGGTGCTCTCCGCGCAGGGTGAGCCGGGCGCGGTTCCATCCCTCACCCGCCGATCCCACCAATTCCACCCGCTGGTTCGGATCACCCCGCAGGAGGACGGCCGGAGTAGATGGCGAGGCAGCCTCCGCCGTGCGGACGTTGCGCCGCCAATCCACGATCAATTCGAAATCGCCCCACTCGGCCTCGGTCCACAGGAGGTCGTCTCCGTTGCGTTGGCCGGAGTGTTCCAGGGTCCAGTCGTTGGCCTTCCATTGATGGAGCGCGGGGGAAGTGATCCAGCCGCGTAAGTCCGTGCCGGTATAAAGCGAATGAAACGCTTCATCGAAGTCGGCGATGTCCGCGGGCGACAGGGCCACCGTGGCCGGTAATTCGCGCAGACGCAGGTTCCGGAACTCGACCGGCGAACCTTCGGATTCCAGACAGATATACCCCTTGCGTGGCGAGCAGTTTACCCCGCGGGTGACGACCACCCCATTCACCGCGTGGGTAAGGACGCCGTCCACGCACGTAATCCGGTAGTGGTTCCATTCCGGCGATGGCTGGCTGCGTCGGGTCAGGGGGAAGGCCCGATCACCGCCCCGTCCGTTGAGCGGTGTCATGCGGGCTCCGTGAATGGGAAAGACGTCGCCATCGGAGGTGTGCCCTTCGCCCTCGCGTCCGTCGAGCACCTGCACTTCGACGCCGCGGTGGAACGGCTGACCGCGGGCGGTCAGGGCGTCGGCCCAGACAAACACCCCGGCATTGCCTCCGGGCCGGAGATGACGCCACTCCAATTCGAGAATGAAGTTCTGGTACATCCGGCGGGTGCGCAGTTCGCCAATGGGAACCCCGGTGCAATGGATGACCCCGTTGGTGGCCGTCCAGGTTTCCGGAGCGCAGTTCACATTTACCCAGTCGTCGAGGTCCCGGCCGTTGAACAGAGACACGAAACCTTCGTCGTCCGTTCGCATGTCTTCCCCGAAGACCCAGTCGAGATCGAATCGGGCCAGGGTCAAAGCGCCATAAGGTGGCGTCTTATCCGGCCAGGATTCATAGAAACACCAGAGCGCTCCGTCGGGTCCGGCGGCGAGGTCGCTGTAGGCGGACGGGCCCGGATCCAACACCCGTTGCACCGGCCAGGTTTGTCCGTCGTCGGCACTGAGCTTGAGGGTCAGGTTGCGGCGGACGGACCGACTGGCGTTGGTGGTGCCGGCGGGGGGTTCGCTATTCGGATGACTGAAGAGCAGAGTTGCCGCGTGCTCCCGTGGATCTCCGGGCCAACGGACCAGACTGGCGGCGCACACCGGTTCAAACAGCGCCTCCACGAACTCCGGCCGCGACCAGCCCGTGGCCCCGTCGGCGCTGAGGGCCACGGCCCGCCGATGCGCCGGAGATTCATTCCGGATATTGAGCATCACGCGTCCGTCGCTGAGCTCGACCAGAGTCGCTTCGCTGGGGTTGGCCAGCGGATCGGGGTCGTTGGCGATGAGGTCTCCGCGTTCCCACGTCTCGCCGCCATCGTCGCTGAACAGGGTGGAGATGGCGGAAGGTCGATGCCCATGACCGCCGGTGCCGGTGGACAACCAGATCGGAACCAGGAGGCGTCCGGCGTGGGGGTGGGGACGGCCCGGCCGACCGGGGCTAAGTTGCAGACCGTGGCCCGGGCCGGTGGCCACCACCTTCCAATCGTATTCGGGACGGAATCGGTCACCCACGGTGGTGAGCTCCCGGGGAGGCTCGAACGAACGCCCGTCATCACGGCTGCGGCTATGGAACACGCGATTGTATTCGGCGCCGAAGATCAGATGCACGGTTCCATCCCGGGCGGCGATCCACACTGGATTGTGCAACGTTCGCTCATCGGGTTGGCCCAACTGGTGGGCCAGGGCGACCGGATTGCGGGTCACGCTGGCCGGGAGAGAAACCACCGGAGCGGCGGCCGACCAAGTTCGTCCCTGATCTTCGCTGCGGCGGAACAGGAGGTCCGTTTGGGACCAATCGGAGTCGCGACGCGTGCGGGCTTCGCAAGCGACCAGCAAGCTGCCGGCCGGGGTCACCACCACTGCAGGAATGCGGTAAAGGGCATAGCCTCCTTCGCCGGCGATGAAGAGGTTGGTGCGGGTCAGATCAGCGGCAGCCGGCCAGGACACCAAGCCGGCCAGCACGGCCAGCAGCCCGAGTTTTCCCAAGCAACGAACGATCACGCCGTAGGTTGCCACGGTTGAGTTCAAAGTGCGACAGCGCAGGTGAACGGGCGGGCCATAGTGGGACATCTCAGTTTTTGGTATCCTCCAGCGTCCGTCTTTCCTATCCACCAACGCTGCCCCGCTCCGAAAGCGCCGGAGGACTGGCGCCGTCCATGACCTGGCGGACCCCACGCGCAACCGGGAGCGCGGACGGCTCGTCCGCTCGAATGGGGAGCGCTCCCGCCCCGTCGAGGGCTCCGGGCGCCCCCCGCCCGTCGTGTGCTCCCCACCCTGGCGCGGCTCGCCTTCTTCCCCACACCTCCGAGCGGAAGTCAGGATGCGCCCGTTTCGAGTTCGAAGCTTCCCAACAGACAGCGCCCCTCGGCTTAGTCTGTCCCCTGATTCCCACTTCCGCATTCCACATTCCGACTTCGAGTGGATGGGTCATTTTCTGGCACGTCGTTTCCCGGGACGGCTCCGCCGGCTGAAGCCGGGACTCCGTACGCAAGACGCGCCCGAGCATGGGTCGCGTTGGGATCGCTTGGGGTTCGACGGCTGGGTGGAATACGCGCGGACGAGGCCGTCCGCGTTCCGGCCGCGGGGGAAAGCGGCGGAGACCGACCTTGGGGCGCGCCTTATGATCCGTGGTCCCTGGTCAGGTTAGGCACCGAACCTATTTCAAGTCTTCGCCACCCAGTCCGCCCACGGTCCAATCGAGGTTGTAGATGAGCTTGGAGCCCTCCCGGAAAGGGGCGTTGAGACGGTCGTAGAGGGCGAATTCGGAGTGGCCGTCCACGAACAGAAGCATCATTCCCTTGGGACCGTGTCCCGAGCTGGCTGTCCCTTTGGCGACGTCATTCCACTTGCCCTTGGTGCTGGCGAAGCAAGGAGAGATGGCTTTCTTGGAGGGGGATTTCACCTCCGAAACTCTTCGCACTCGCAGCGCCGGTGCCGAGCTGTCATCGGTATGATAGAACTGGTAGTAGTAATAATACGAACACGGAAAGAGCAGTTCATTGGTGCGGATGGGAAAGGAGTTCGCCACGGACCACTCGATGTTGAACCCGCGGCCCTGGTCGGCGGGACAGAGATAAAACGACCGGTGGTTGGTGCTAATATACGGGTTGATGAGCCGGAGGACATCCACGAACCCCATCTGCGGCCAATCGCGTCCGGAATACGGGAATTGATCGCGGGAATCGGACGTGTAGAGGGTGAAGGTAATGCCGAGCTGACGGAGGTTGGAGAGGCAGCGCGCCTGGTGAGCCTTGGCCTTGGCTTTGGCCAAGGCGGGCAGCAGCATCCCCGCGAGAATGGCGATGATGGCGATCACCACCAGGAGCTCGATCAACGTGAAGGCGCCGAGGGTTCGGAGCCGATGACCGTCCGAAGAACGCGGGGAAACCCGAATCATGACCCGACTCTCACCCAGGGATCGGAAATTGGCGAGGGCAAGTAGGCGGACGGACGACCTGGTCCTGGCCCCTGGTTGAGCCGCGGAGGAGCGGGCAAACACCCAGCAGAGAAAGGAGTTCAGCATCGAGACCGGGAGGACCCAGAGGGACGGGGACGGAGCACGATAGAGACCCCTTCACCAATCGGTTCGAAGCTCCAAAAACCAAAGCCCAAGCTCCAAAGAAGGGTGGACCTCCAAAATCCGGACGTGAATCGAGGCCCT
>CAYYSX010000104.1:0-18962 GCA_964474315.1 uncultured Verrucomicrobiota bacterium
CTTCGCGACCAAGAACGAGCGTTTCGCTTGGGACTGCTACCCGCTTCATCCAGATGTATGGCGACGTGGTGTTGGGCGTGCAGAAACGCGAGGGCGAGGACCACGAGCCGTTCGAAACCCTCATCCACGGTTACAAGCACGAAGTCTATCACCGCGACCTCGTGGACAGTGAGCTGACCGCCGGCGACCAGCAGGAATTGGTGAAGCGGTTCAAGGCGCTGGTGAAGGAACGCACCGGCAAGGTGTTCCCCAACAACCCGTGGGACCAGCTTCGTGGCGCGGCCGGGGCCGTCTTCGGTTCCTGGATGAACGACCGCGCCATGGTGTACCGCCGCAAGTACAACATCCCCTCCGAATGGGGAACTGCGGTCAACGTGCAGGCCATGGTGTATGGCAACACCGGCGAATCCTCTGGCTCCGGCGTTGCCTTCACTCGCAACCCGGCCAACGGCACCAACGAATTCTACGGGGAGTTCCTGATCAACGCCCAGGGCGAAGACGTCGTCGCCGGCGTCCGCACCCCGGAGCCGGTGTTGAAGCTCAAGGATCAGATGCCGAAGTCCTACGCCGAGTTGCTCATTGTCCGGAAGACCCTGGAGAAGCACTTCAAGGATGTGCAGGATATCGAGTTCACCATCCAGGAGGGCCGGCTATTCATGCTCCAGACCCGCAATGGCAAGCGCACCGCCGCCGCCGCCCTCAAGTTCTCCATCGACATGGTCAAGGAGAAGCTGATCGACGCCGAAACCGCGGTACTACGCAACCCGGCCGACCAGCTCGACCAGTTGCTCGCTCCGATCTTCGACCTCGCCGAAATCAAGAAAGCCACCGCCATCGCCACCGGTCTCCCGGCCGGCCCCGGCGCGGCGTCCGGAAAAATCTACCTCAACGCCGACCGCGCCGTGGTGGCGGCGGAACAGGGCGAAAAAGTGCTGCTGGTCCGCGTCGAAACCTCGCCTGAGGATTTGCGCGGTATGATCGCCGCGGAAGGCATTCTCACGGCCCGCGGGGGCGTCAGCTCACATGCCGCCCTGGTGGCCCGTCAGATGGGCAAGGTTTGCATCTGCGGCGCCGCGGCGTTGGAGATCGATTACGACCGCAAGACCGTGACCGTGGGGAAGACGACGTATCGCGAGGGCGACTTCCTTTCGATCGATGGCACCGCCGGCACGGTGTATGCCGGCCAGCTCAAGACCGCGCCTTCAGAAATCATCACCGGCCTGCTGCACGGCAATAAAGCCGCGCAGAAGACCGAAAAATTCCAGAGCTTCGTGCAGTTGATGAAGTGGTGCTCGCAGTTCACCCGGATGCAGGTCCGCACCAACGCCGACAACCCGGAACAGACCGCCAATGCCCTGGCCTTTGGCGCCACCGGCATCGGCCTCACCCGCACCGAACACATGTTCTTCGAAGGAGACCGGATCGATGCCATGCGCGAAATGATCCTGGCCGACTCCCTCGCCGCCCGACAGACCGCGCTGGCCAAGTTACTCCCGTATCAGCGCGAAGACTTCTTCGGTATCTTCAAAGAATTGAAGGGCCACCCGGCCACCATTCGGTTCTTGGATCCGCCGCTGCACGAATTCCTCCCGCACACCAAGGAACAGCAGATGGACTTGGCGCGGAAGCTGGGCATCCCGGTCGAGAAAATCATGACCCGCGTCCACGAGCTGCACGAATTCAATCCCATGCTCGGGTTCCGTGGCTGCCGATTGGGCATCAAGTATCCCGAGATCACTGCCATGCAGGCCCGCGCCGTGTTCGAAGCGGCGGCGGACGCCAACAAAAAGGGCTTCAAGGCTAAGCCCGAAATCATGATTCCGCTGGTGGGTTTCAAGAAGGAGCTCGATTTGCAGGTAGCCGTCGTCCACGAGGTGGCCGCCGCGGTGCAGAAGGAGAAGAAGACCAAGATCAACTACACGGTCGGCACCATGATCGAAGTCCCGCGCGGGGCGTTGACCGCCGATGAAGTCGCCCAGACCGCCGAGTTCTTCAGCTTCGGCACCAATGATCTGACGCAGACCACGCTGGGGATGAGCCGTGACGATTCCGGCGGGTTCCTGCCTCCCTATCAGGAAGCGGAGATCGTGAAGAAGAATCCCTTCGCCACGATTGACCAGACGGGGGTCGGTTCCTTGATGAAGATCGCCATTGAGAAGGGCCGCCAGACTCGTCCGGACATCAAGCTGGGCATTTGCGGCGAGCATGGTGGCGATCCGGATTCGGTGAAGTTCTGTCACCAATTGGGCCTCACCTACGTAAGCTGCTCTCCGTTTCGCGTGCCGGTGGCCCGCCTCGCCGCCGCCCAAGCCGCCATCGAGGAACGGCGCAAAGCCGCCTCGCCCGCGAAGAAAAAGAAGTAATCCGCCGGACGTAACGTTCGTCCCTTGGGAAGCCGCTCGGGGTAATCCGGGCGGCTTTTTGTTGCCCGGAACAACCGGGTGCGTTTTCGGAAAATTTAGACCCCTTAACCGAAGGCCCTGTCTGGGGAGCGCGCCCGCCTCGGGCGCAGCCGTCGGCGCCTCGCCGACGGCCCTTGGCGCCCCCGCCAAGGGCACCTTCTCTCCTTGTCGCCCCACCTCCCCCCCATTCTTGAACCGCGGAGGAGCGGCGTACACAGAGGAAAGAACTGAGAAACTTCAGCACACAGGAGGGGATGACATCGTCGGAACAAGCGCTCGCCTCGTCAGCCGCTCCAGAATGGCCAACGGTGTGCGGGAACGGTCGTACATCGCAGAAACCGGCAGGTGAATGGTCTGTTCGAGCATGTACTGACCCGAGACGGCCGCATGCATCACCTGGTCGGAAAAACATAGCCAGGTCGTGCCGGGGGCGAACCGGGCCTCCTGCTGCGCACACGTGCGCTGATAGTCGAGGTCTTCCTTGGCCCGGTCGTGCAATTGCAGCATCAGATGGTCATACCGGCGGCGGCGGCCTTTGGTGATGCGCAACCAGGCCATCAGAGCGTCAGATCCAGGCCACGGATCGCCGGTTCGTGGAAGCAACGTCTTGGCCATCGCCTCGAACGAGTCGCCAATCCGCCAAATGCGCGGCTCGGTCGGATTCAGGTTGGAGAAGACCCGCAGGATTCGTTCGCCCTGATTCGGACGGGAGGGAAAGGCATCGACATGAAGTCGGGTATCATCCTTGCGCCACGATAAACTGCGGCCCGCTGCGGTCTGCGGCCGGTAACTCGTCCGCGCCCGGTTCACCGCCGGAGCGTAGCGGGGAAACAACGTGGCCACGAGGGTGGTGGCCTGCCGGGCAAACCGCCCAATCATCGCCGCCAGTTCGGCGAGATCAGCCGGGGTTCCTTGGGCCCCCTTGAGCCGGACGTCCTCCAAGGCAATGTTTTTAGCCCGGCCATCCGACCAATCCGGCGAGAGAAATCGGCGCTCTCGTTCGGACAAGTCAAAGCGGACTCGCGGCAGAACGAGGACCAGGCCTCCCTCCAACGCCTCCACGGCCGCTTGCTGAGTTTCGGGTGTGAGTTCTGGCTGCCAGTCGTCAATTTCAAGAATAACCAACCCGGTCATGGCTCATCGAATGATTTGATTATGGGCTTTCTAATTATTCTCCGCTCCTCATGCGCTCTTTTCGTAAAGCAGCACCGCAGCGGGAACTTCAACTCGGTCGCGCCATTTCATCCAGGCTCGGGCGTGGGGTCAAGAGGGTGCGCGTGCCGGCTCCGTCTCCACGGGCGCCACTCATTGTCAACCTGGCCCGTCCCGCCTACAAACGCCGAGCCGCATGGTCCACCGCTCTCTTCGCACGGCCCACCGATTCCTTCGGTTTCTGGTATTTAGCGCCACCAGCATTCGGGATTTCAGGCAAACCGTTCAGCCCTATGAGGCGACGGGGCGGGATCCACGGCGGCGGGCGGAATGGACCCACCGCCACGCCCAGCGGCTCTGCCGGATTCTCAACCTGACGGTCGAGACGGTCGGTCCAGCCCCACCCGCCGCCCTTTATGCTGTCAATCATCTTGGATACCTCGACATCGTCACGATGGGGGCTGCCACCCCGATGGTGTTCGTATCCAAAGCCGAGGTACGCGGCTGGCCCATCTTGGGCACGCTCGCCGACTGTGGCGGCACCCTCTTCCTCCAACGCGACCGCAAGAGTGAGCTGCGGGATGTCGCCCGAGATTTCGCGCCCGTGATCGCTGCCGGCATTCCCGTCGCCGTGTTCCTCGAAGGCACCAGCAGCGGCGGCGACGACGTCCTTCCCTTTCGGCCGGGTCTGCTGGCGCCAGCCGTCGTCGAAGGGTGGCCCATCGCACCGGTCGGGTTGGATTACGAGGTCAGTTCCGGTCGGGTGGCGGACGACGTGGCCTACTGGCGGGATGACACCTTCGTCCCGCACTTCCTAAAGCTCCTGTCGCAAGACTGGATTCGGGCTCGGGTCGCCTTTGGAACCGCCCGGTCGCCGGGTGAAGATCGGAAGACGCTGGCGCGTGAGCTCCGCAACGAGGTCGTCCGCCTCCGACGTCCACGAGCTTCGTCATCGGGAAGCCCCTCTGGAAACACAGGTCAGGGCATCGCCAATCAATAAGAGGCGCCCCTTCCTGGACGGGCCCGAAGACGTCCCTTCCCTGTCCCGAACGGGAAATTCATAATACCGGTCCAATGAATCTGATTCCGTCCGACCGTGCCCTCGCCCACTGGCGCAGTTTGACCGGGCTATCGCCCGCCCGCGCCCGACGCCTGCGGGAACGGCTGCAGCAGGAGCACCCCGAGCTCATCCGTTTTGTTATCGCCGCCCTGTGGGAGCACAACGTGACGACCGTGGTGCCAACGAATGCACCGCTGGCGATGCATCCCCGGCCGGACCAGGTGGAGACCGTGCTGAATTTCGCCGCCGCCCTCAGCGAGCTGTTCCGCCGGGAAGCCGGACACCCCGTACGCCCGGTCCGTTGGAACGACCTGAACCACCACTGGCTCGAATTGGACGACCTTCGTCCGCGGCTCGTCAGCACCCCCGTCAAATCCGATCGCAGCCCGCTATCCCGCTGCCATCAAAGTGAGCTCATCATGGGAATCATCGTCGCGTACGTCAGCTCGCATCCGGAGGAACCGGGATCGGACGCCATTGTCCTGCTGGGAGCCCTGGTGGAGGCTTTTGACCGCGCCGCCACCGACGAGAGGCCCACGCTCGTCTCCAACGACTGGACGGTGGATCGGGTGGAAGATGCCCTGTCCGTCCAGGGTGACCCGCTGCGGCGCGAGGCGCTGGAAACCGCACCGGCATTCCAAACCGAACTGACTCAGCGGTTCCTGGCCGAGATTGATCAATGGGTGGAGCATCCCGAGGTAATTCCCGATGAGGTGAGCTTCGGCCAGCACGGGATCCATCAGTTGGCGGCATGGCGGGAAACCACCGCCTGGCCGGCTATCCGATCCCTCTTTTCCCTGCCCGGTGAGGGAACGTTTGAGTTTCTCGGCTATGTCGTCACGGAAAGCGGTCCGGTTCTGCTTGCCTCGGTGGTCGGTCAACGGGTCCATGAACTGCGAGAACTGTTCGAGAATCAGGCGGTGAATTCGTATTGTCGGGGTGCGACGTTGGAAGCCCTGGCGTGTCTGGTGGCGTGGGGAGAATCTCCACGGGAAGACCTGGTGTCCTATTTGCAGGAGCTTCTTTCCGGTCGGCTGGCCGAATCCGACCGGCGTGGTTGGAGTGTGGCCGTCAATGTGGCGAGCCATCTCGAAGCCTGGAATCTGCTTTCTTGGATCGAGTCGGCCTTCGAGAACCACCGCGTGGAATTAGACTTCATCACGCTCGACGAAGTCTATTATTACCGCGATTGCGCCGAGGGTTCCGTCTGGGCCAACTTTGTGAAATTCCATCCGCGTATCACCTCAGTTGCCGACGCCACGACGTGGCTGGATTTCTCGCCGGACTTCGACGACGACGAGGATGAGGATGCGGTTCCGGAACCGCCGCCCGGCCTGATCTCAGGATCGGAACCTTATTTCGCGCCCGCGAAGGTGGGCCGCAACGATCCCTGCCCGTGCGGCAGCGGACGGAAGTTCAAGAAGTGCTGCGGATGATCCGGCCCAGTTACGTAGCCCGCGGACGGAACGACGCGCTCAGCGAACGACAGAGCGAACCGCTCGGGCCCGAATATCAAGATCCTGGGGGCTCAACCAGGGCCACAGCTCGCCACATTCCGTCGCGCTTGAGTCCGTCGCGGAGATAAAGAACGCCGTCAGCCAGAGCAGCCGGCCATCCTTGAGGGCCCGACAGTGCAACTCACCCCGGCACGACACAGCGTAGGCGTGGTCGCCATCGATCAAGGGAGTGCAACGTGGTCCGGTCGGCCCCTGGCTGTCAGAGAACGGCTCGTCAATGACGGCGCGCCAGAGTTCGGCTCCCGTCTTGGCATCCAAGGCGCGCAAGGTCTCGCGTTCGTCCTGGGTATCGAACGCGAGGACGACTCCGTTCGCCACGACGGGTGAAGCCAGGCCGGGTCCGGCCGGCACCTGCCAGACCACGCGCGGCTCGGCGGGTAGAGTGGAAAGGGTGGGGGTGCCGGCGGGGGCGTGACCGTCGTTGGCCGGTCCCCGCCAGCGGGGCCAGTCGGCACCCTGAACGGCCGTCGCAGCAACGAATAGGACCAGAGCGAAGTTCCGAGCCAACATCACCCGATCATCACGGGATGGCGGCCTCTGTCCAACCCGTTGCTTAGTTCCACGGATGGGTGGCAGATCGTTTCGGCTGGGCTCGTCCTGACCATCCCGATGTACCGGGCAGGCTGAAAGGCCTGCGGAACAGCAGACAGGAAGGTCTGCGCTACACTGTAGCGCAGGCCTCCAGGCCTGCTGTTGCGCAGGTTTTTAACCTGCCTGGCCGGGCCTGCGGCGTTGCGAGTGTCATCCGGAACGCGGATGCTTACCGCGTGAATGAACGTGTGGCCATAGGCGGCGAGACCCGTTCCATCTGGGAGCAATTGGGCGGAGAGGCGGGATTGCAGCACCTGCTCCGGCATTTCTATGCCGATGTGCGGCAGGACACGGTGCTAGGTCCGGTCTTTGCAACCCGAATCCAAGACTGGCCGGCGCATTTAGAACGTATTGGCTCCTTTTGGGCGCGGCAGTTGGGAGCGCCTTCCAACTACTCGGGCGGCTTCGCCGGGGTCCACCTCACGCTGGGAATCGAGGAGGAACATTTCCAACACTGGCTGCGTCTGTGGGAACGAAACTGCCGGCAGCATCTGTCCGCGGAACCGGCGGAGTGGATGATTCGACGGGCCCACGAGATCGGGAGTCATTTGCGACGCATCCTGGCCGGAACCCGGGGAATCCAGATCGGCGGCCAGGGGTAGAAACGTTCGCCTCCACGACCACGGCCTTCACGCCGGTTCTTCGTGTCCGGTGAGCCGGAAAAGCAAACCGCCCGCCTCCCAGGACAGGGAAGCGGGCGGCCGTGAGGAAACGAAACAAACTCTTATTGGCTCACAATGCGGAAGAATCCGCTGGTGGCGTCCGCCGGCAGACTGGCCGTTCGCTCGTCGGTGGTGGCCACGGTGTTCCACAAGGCGGCATCGAGCGACGGCTTGTGTTGAACCTGGAAGGGAGCGGTTCCGCCGGTCCAGGCGAGCTGAACCTGGTCTCCGACCAAGACCACACTCACGGTGGCGGGCGGCTCGGGCGCGGCGACAAAGGGCAAGGCCAGCGGAATACCTTCCGCCGAGGGACCGCCTAAAGCGGCGATTTCGGCATCGCTCAGGGCCACGGGGCGGAACTGGATGCTATTGACGAAACCCGCCGAGGTCTCGTTGTCCTCGTCGGTGAACAGGAGCGCGGCCTCGCCCAACGACCAGCGTTGATCCACTCCACCCGAGTCTTCGCTGAGAGCCTGCTCACCGACCAACTCGCCGTTGATGAATTTCTTGAGGGATCGCTGGGTAAGGTCGAACACCACCGCCAGTCGCTGCCAGGTGTCGGCCAGAACCGAACCCTGGTAGTTGCCGCTGATGCCGATGCCGTTGCCCGTGTTGATGAACAGGTCGCCGTCATCGGTGTTATTGGTGTTCACCTGGAGCAGACCCCGCCACTGGCCGTGGCTGGCCTCCGGATACTTGAGGTCCATGACCAACGTGTACTGGTTGAGCCGTTCGCCTCCACCGTTCGCCAGACCGCCATGAACCATCAGGTAGCCCTGAGTGGCAGTGGCGCCCGGGAAGCCCAGGACCTGGGCGGTGCCACCAGCGATGGTCTCCGATCCGAACGTTGAGGAGGCCAGCGTGTCGCCGAGGGGCACCAAATCGCTGCCCACGGTCGCGGCGAGCGTGCCGTCGGTGAAGTCCCATTGACCGGTCACCGTTGGAATCCCGGAGGCGGTGGGGCTGCCCAAGGCGGCGATTTCCTCCGGCGACATGGTGTAGTTGCGTATTTGCACGCTGCTCACGTAGGCGGGTTGCGACTCACCATCTTCATCGGAAAACAAGATCAAGCGGTCAAACAGGGTGTGCCGACCATCAAGCTGGCTCGTCCCCCGAAGCTGGGTGCCGAAGAAGTTTCCATCAATGTACCGGTTGAAATAGGCCTGCTCGTTTTCATTGTCGTCCGTGTGATCCACGGTAAAGGCCACGCGGTGCCATTGCCCGGCGATCATGTACACCGGGTCGAACTCTTCGCCCGCGTAGGTGTACGCTCCGCCGATGCCGATGCCGGCCTCGCGGATCTCGTCCCCGTCGCGGTCACTGAAATTGGCGAATAAGTCGCCGTCGTTGGTATTGTCCACGTTGTCCACTTGCGCGAAGGAGAACCACGTCGCATTACCTTCCCCGGGGACGTTCGGGATCAGGATGTCCATGATGATGGTCCAGCGGTTGACCTTGTTGCCACCGCCGTTGGGAACGGCTCCATGGTGGCAAATGTAACCGATATCCTGGGTGTAGGCGCCGTCGAAACGCAGGACTGGAACCGCACTCCCGTCAAGATTCGGCAGGCCGAAGTCTTCGGTGGAACCGAACTGCGTCGCCGCCTGGGCCGCCGGGCTCAGGTATTCGAGCGGCAAACCGATGGTGGCCGATAGATCACCACGCGTGAAATCCCACTGCCCGGTGATGGAAGGCTGCTGGGCGGAAGGCCGGACCGTGAAGGACCAGCTTTGGGTCTTGGTAATCCCGCCATCCCCGTAGATCAGGGTCGCGGTGTTGACCGAGAGAGGCGGAAGGGCCGGGCTGATCTGGTAGGATACCGTGCTGAGATTGCCCGAACGCGTCCGTTGGGGAGTGACTTCCACTTCGTTGAGAAAGAGCTGGATGGCGGCCGTATTGACCTGGGCCGCACCATCCACGATGACCACTTCGATGAGGGCATCCCCACGCGCACCGGTCTCGTCGGGAACCGGCGATACGGAGCGAGCATAGGGCTGGATCGGAGAACCTGCCGAGTTGCGATAGGCCTTGATCGTATCGGGGTGGGACGGGTCGTTGATCAGAATCTTGGTGTTGGTTTCCAGATCGACGGAGAAGAATTCGAGAGCCGCACCGCTGGTGCCTTCGAAATGAATCAGACGCACTGGATAAAGACCGGCTTCGGTCACCACGATGTCCACCAGGGAATCGGCGATGCCCCGTCCCCCATCGACTACGCCGACCTGCACGGATCCCAACAGGTCTTGCGGAGGACTGCCGATGCGCAGCTCGAATCCATCGTCGGAATTGACTCCGAGGCGATAGTACCCGGGCTGCAATTCGAGGAAGGCCAGAGTCTCGGTGCTAAAGTTGTTGGGATCGCCGGCGTCGAGGCCGGGGAAGGCTTCGTCGTCCGGGAAATTGGCCACGGGATTGCCTGCCTGCTCGAAGTTCACCACGTCCACCGGATAGTAACCGTCCAGTGGCCCGGGATAGGCCTCGTCCAGAAAGGGTTCTCCAGTAGCCGGGTCGATGAGCGTGCCATCAAGCTGGGCTCGAGCTCGTGCCACGGTATTGGGGAGGTTGATATACGCCAACGCGGAACGGAACAGCAGTCCCGGGTTCTGTCCCGACGCAATCGGGAGAGCGTAGGTGGCGGGTACTTCGCGGTACGTCCCCACCGTGAACGCCCATTCCTGGAGAATGTCATCTCCGGCAGCCGTGCGTCCTTCCAGCCGGACGGTGTGCGGCGACTGCGCCGCCAGCATGGTGGGAACCCGATATTCGATGCGGGTAAGGTTACCGGTGGTGACGATGTCCGCTGCGACCTCAGCGCCATCCAGCAGCAGCTTCACTGACTCTTCCACAATGGGAGACGCTCCGGTCTCGATCTCGGCCCGGATGATGGGCAGAGCCGACGCGCTGCTGGCATTCGGTGTGGGGGAGAGATTCTTGATGATGGCCGACGCCTGGCTGGTCTCTTGGAGGCTCAATCCCTGCAAACCGGCGCCGTAGATCACCGCCACTTCGTCTCCGGTCAACGCCCGCCGCCAGAGGCCGAAGTCATCGAAATAGATCTCCTTGAAACGGGCTCCGGTGTCGTTGTTGTAGCCGTAGCCGCCCGTGCCCTCGTTGCCGATGTTGGTCTCGAGATACGGGTCAATGTCCCCATCGCCCGCGATCGAGATGGTCGTTTGCAGTTGACCGTCGGCGTAAAAGGAGGCGACGCCGTCCCGATCATGCGTGACCAGGATATGATGCCAGCCGCCGTCGGCAATGACCCCCAAGTTAGCGGTATCGCGACGTTCGGCATCGGCTCCCCGGAAGTTCCATTTCCACCCGCCATTGCCTTGGGCCGCGACGATCCAGCCGACATTACCGCCGCTCGACCAGTTCTTGTTGCCCACGAACGGGGGATCGCCGGTCCAAGCCCCGACCGGCCCCTTGATCCAGAAGGCCACGCTGAAGTCCACGTCGGCCCCGAAATAAAGGTCGTTCGGCGACCCCAGCGAAACGTGCTGTCCTTCCTCGATCTTGAGGGCGTGGGTCCCGATTTGCTGCCCCTCGGCAACAAAACCGGGCGGGGATGCCGGGGTGTCTGGTTGGGCGACCGGAGTCCCGTGATTGTTCCGCCCGGAACTATCCTGGGCGTTGTTGTCGAAAGTGAGATGAACCACGAGGTCGTCGGTGACCGCCGCCCGGCTGATTCCAGCCGATGCGACTCCCGCCACGACCACTGCGGTCCAGATTGCGAGGCACGATTTATTGTTAAGCATGGTAGTTCAACTGGCCAAACTCGTACCGAATTGAAGCTTTGACAGCAAGCTCATTGGGAACCGTGCAGTAATTCGGGTAACTTAATTAGGGTATATATCATGTAAGAGGCCAGCCCCCCCTTGAAACCGCAAATAGATTCACAATTTTAAGTTCATGTTGCCCCTCCGTCACTTGACGTTTCCGTCCGATCCTGGTCCACCCCTCCCTGCGACTTGGCCCCCGGGGTATTTCAGTCGGGAAGATTCCAACGAACACCCGCGACCCAACACCCCTTGCCACCGAGTAGTGACGAATCCGTCACTCAACGTTTTCGCTCAGGCGCAGACGAATCCAGGCTGTTCAGCCGGCAGCGGGATGCGATCCAGGCCAACTGTCGGCACCCTGGACGCTTGATTCTTCTGCCGTCGATGGGCCCAGGCGGCGGCGTAAGAGCCCGTTGCAAAATTCAAAGGGGTCCTGTTTTCAGAGAAACGGCCGGCGGGCCAGGTATGACGAGGGAGCAATACCTGCCGGGGTCGGTGACGGAGGAGCAAGGCCGGCCCAGGCCAAAATCCCTCGCCGCAGGACCCCTTTTCATTTTCCCACAGGTTCTAAGGTGATCGAATCGCTCGCCGGCGGTCTGCCTTTTCCGGGTCAGACGCCGTTCAGAAACTTACTTTGAACTTCGTAAGCGAGTTACTTTCCGCCGTCAGCCGGACGACGCGTGTTGTTGATGAGGATCAGCACTGACGGGCCGTATCGGTCCCATAATTGTTTTGCCTCGTCGGGCACAGCCGTCGGCATTTTCACCAGCGAGCCGAGCACCAGGTCGTCGTCGCCGTCACCGTCGAGATCGCCTGCATCCATCGTCAACCAGCGGCCCAGCAGCCCCGCCTCCAACGTGGTGGCACGAAACTCCGGTCGTTTCGGCTCACCGATGTTCTCGAAGTACACGAAACTTTCCTGCGGTGTCTGCTGGTAATCGGGAAAGAAACTGATCGCGGCCACGTCCAGGTCGCCGTCGAGGTCGAAGTCGCGGGCCACCGCCGCATACGCGCCGTTCAGCGGGAGAAACAGCGCTTCTTCAAACTTCAGCCCGCCCCGATTCAGATAAATCCGCACGCCATGGTGCGGCCGCGGCGGCGAGGTATTGAAGTCGGCGTTGTCGCCATTGGTCACCAGCAGGTCGGGCTGGCCGTCACCGTTGAAGTCGGCGAACGAGAAGCCGCTGTGTCCCCAGCTCGGCGGACGCTGAAAGATGACTTCCTTGCGGAACTTCCCGTCGCCCTCGTTGACGAACACGAGCATGGATTCGCGCGCCTGCGCCTGGAGCACCGCGAGGTCGGGACGCCCATCCCCGGTGAGATCGCGGATGTCACAGCGCAGGCAGCCGGGTTCGTTGAGCAGCACCTGTTCCTCGTAGCCACCCTCCGGCCGGGCGCGAAACCACGAAAAGCGTCCCAGCAAGTTGCCATAGGCGCAGACGGTGAAGTCCTCCCGGCCATCCCCGTCCAGGTCAGCCACGTTCACGTCGGAAACGCGCGGCAGATCGCTGACGAGGACCTCCCGGTGAAAACTCCCCTCCCGCTTCAGCATGCGGATCACCTGGCCACGCGGTTCTTCGCGGGGGAAAAAGTGTCCAATGCAACCGAACCAGTACGCGTTGGGACGGTCCGCCAGCGCCGTGGGAATGTTACCCAGCGGCAGCGTAGCGATCAGTTTGCCCTCGGCCGTGAGGAAATCCACGCCCTGCACCGTCGCGTCGCCCATCAACACCGCCGGCTGCACGGGATCGATCCGCGCCAGCGTGGTGAGCTGCGGATGGCGGCGGGCCGGCGCGGAGCGGGCCGTAAAGCGTGTGGTCTTGGCCCTCAGTAACTCCGGCTTCTGGGCTGACTCGGTGCGTTCCGGCGCGGCGCCGAGGTAATAGTCCGAGATGGCGTCGAAGGTCGCGCGGGGCACCAGGGGGGCGGCCGGGAAGTACTGGGCGGCCAGCAACCGGTCGAGGTCATGGAAGTAGCCGTTGGTTGGCGGCGGCTCAACGCCCATGAGATAGCGCATCTTGGGCAGCAGTTCGTCGCGCCAGGTGGGCCGGTCGAGCAGTTCGGGCCGTGGCAACGCGTGGCAGGTCACACAATGGGTCTGCGCCAGCAGTTGGCCCCGGGCGGTCGTGGCCGGGGTATTGGTGCCGACGGCGAAGGCTCCGGCGGAAAGCCAGAGGAGGATCAACGCCGTGACGGCATTCCGCACCCGTGTCATGGGCGCAAAACTTACCGGTGCCGGCGGATGGCGAAAGGACTTTGCACGCGGGCAGCCCGGCTGCTTTGAACGTTCCGGAAGAGTTTCGCGCCGTTCGAGAGCTGATCAGAGAATCGCTACGACAATTTTCTGCTGCACATGCAACAAAAAATGGTAAAGGCGTCTGCCGTGATCGTGGACTAGGGGAGACCCCATAGGCGCTCACTTCCTGAGGAGACCGCCCTCGGCGTTCGGAGTCCCGCCTTTAGGCGGTGGAGCGGTGAGCTTCTCCAGCGGGTCGTCTATGCTCAGGGACGTCGTCTCAAGGGACATCTCCACCGGCTGAAGCCGGGACTCCGAACGCCGAGGGCGGCCCTCCCACGGACCTCTCAGTAATGTGCGAAAACTCTCATTCTGACGAAGGCAACCAAAAACACGCAGGCTTCGGGCTACTTCGTTCCCTTCGTTCTCTTTTGTAAATCCTCTTCAAGTTTAAATGAGCGTCTATGGGACGCTCTCGGCTCGGTCAGCAAATGTCCGTATCCAAGGAACTACAACACCAACCGGCCGCTGCGCTTCAGCCAGGCTTCGGCTTCGGCATGATCGGGGCACAAGCGGGCGACCTCGGCCCAAAAGCGCGGACTGTGATTGAGATGCCGCAGGTGCGCCAGTTCATGGAGGATCACGTAGTCCTGGACGAAGGTCGGGGTCTGAATGAGGCGCCAGTTGAGGCAGATCAGGCCGCGCGGGGAGCAGCTTCCCCAACGCGTACGCTGGTTGCGGATGCTGACTTGGCGAAGACGTTCCTGGAGACCATGCCGCGTGGCCAGCTCCCGCGTGCGCACGGAAAGATGATGGGACGCTTCCCGTCGCAGAGCGGCTTCGACCGCACTGCGCAGGTCACCCTCGGTGGAAGGGAGGGAGAATTGATACGGACCAAGGCGGGCCGCCGGAGACTCGGTAGCGCTAGACGAATCCAATTGCAGGGGCACTTCCGCGCCATGGAGCCAAACCAGGTCGCCAGGGCGGAGCGGGGAAGCCACCGGAGGATGGGCCCGGTGCGCGCGCCAGCGTTCCGCGAGCCAGGACTCGTTGGCGGCGACAAAGCGGCGCGCGGCGGCCAGGGTTCCGCGCCGGGGAACCGTGCAGCGGGCCGTGCCATCCCTCCGAAACAACAACCGGTAGCGCCGGGCGCGCGGGTGACGAACGAAGCGAATCGTCACGGTGCCATCCGCGACCGAAAGCTCATCCACCGCGAGTTCATCCCGTGGGGAACCTTCCGGCGTGGCCGCGCGAGTGCGGGCGGGCCAGAGGCCGCGCAGGAAGTCGAGCTGGCGCAGGTCAGGCGCGAGTTCGGTCGAGCGGGTTCCGGGCGAAGAGGTATTCGGCAACGGGACGGCCATGGATGAGATGCTCCTGGATGATGCGTTCCAGCACCTCTGGAGTACACGAATGGTACCAGGTCCCTTCGGGATAGACCACCGCGAGGGGGCCACCAACGCAGATCTGGAGGCAGTTGGCCTTGGTGCGCGCCACGGTGGCCCGCGCACCGACCAAGCCGAGTTCCTTCAGCCGCCGTTTCAAGAAATCCCAGGACGCCAGCCCGGCCGCGTGGTCGCAGCACTTGGGTTTGGTCTGGTCCGCGCACAAGAAGATATGGCGGCGGACCGTGGGTAGCCCGGCATCCATCGCCAGACGGGCGAGAACGGTGGGGTCAACGGGGGCGGGGGGACATGGGGAGCGGATGTTCAAAACTCGACTAGGCCGCGAGTGACTGACCATGGAAAGAGCAGTTGGAACCCTGGATTTCGGCAGAGCAGAAGGGAGAGCACGGAACGAGAAGCCCGAAGGCCAATGACCGCCGCTCTCCTGTCCCTCGTCCAATCGGACCGGGAGATTTCTTTCATCCGGCTTGAGACCAAGCAAGACCAAGTGCCAGGTCAATAGTCGGCCCGAAGGTGGTTTCGACGGAAATCTGGAGCTTCGAGATTGGAATCTTTTGGAGCGTTCCGACCGCGACCGGAGGAACCGCTCCAGAAAGGACGGCCCATCCAGGGCGTGGCGGCACCTTCCACGCCTCACGCCTCACGCTCCACACCCCACCAACTTTGTCCTTTGTGCCGTTGCCCGTTGTCGCAACGTTACCCCGGCGTGAAGAAACCGTGCTTCGATGACATTCCGTCCGTGCTGGCCGATCTGCGGCGAGGGCGCCTCGTGATTGTGGTGGATGACGAGGACCGGGAAAACGAGGGGGACTTGGTCATGGCCGCGGAGAAAGCCACCCCCGCCACGGTCAACTTCATGGCCAAGCACGGTCGCGGCCTGGTCTGCGTGCCCACCACGGGTGAGCGCCTCAAACAACTAGGTATCGAGGAGATGGTGGCCCGCAATCGCGAATCCTTCCGGACCGACTTCCAGGTCAGCGTCGATGCGGCGAATGGAATTTCGACCGGCATCAGCGCCGCCGATCGAGCCCGCACCATTCAGTTGCTGGCCAATGCCCGTGCCACCGACGCCGACTTCGTCCGACCGGGACACATCTTTCCCTTGCGCGCCAAGCCCGGCGGAGTGCTGCAACGGAGTGGGCACACCGAGGCGGCGGTGGATCTGGTGTCGCTGGCCGGCTGCCGGCCGGTGGGGGTGATCTGCGAAATCATGAACGACGACGGCACGATGTCGCGGTTACCGGAGCTCCGCCGATTCGCCCGCCGGCACCGCTTGAAGATCTGTTCCATCGAGCAGTTGATCGGCTTTCGCCGACGCACGGAAAAGCTGGTCGAGCGGATGGAGTCGGTGCGCATGCCGACGGATTATGGCGAGTTCATACTGTATCTGTACCGGTCGAACATCGATGGCCAGAACCACCTGGCACTGGTGAAGGGCGAGGTGTCTGGCCAACCCGGGGTGCTGGTGCGGGTTCACAGCGAATGCCTGACCGGCGATGTGTTCGGCTCGCGACGTTGCGACTGCGGGCCGCAATTGCACGCCGCATTACAGCATATCGAAAAGGAGGGACGGGGCGTGGTGCTCTACATGCGGCAGGAAGGACGGGGTATTGGGCTGCCGGCCAAGATTCACGCTTATCGCCTGCAAGAACAGGGGCTGGACACCGTGGAGGCCAATCTGCGCCTGGGATATCCGATGGACCTGCGGGATTACGGGGTTGGAGCCCAGATGCTGTGTGACCTGGGGTTGAAAACCATTCGTCTCCTCACGAACAACCCGAAGAAGGTGGTCGGCCTGCAAGGCTATGGATTGGAGATTGTCGAGCAATTGCCGGTACGTATCCGTCCGAACCCGAACAACGCGCGGTATCTGAAGACCAAGAAGCACCGGATGGGACATCTTCTGTAGAGTCTGCTTCCCTCAGCCCATGGCACGGCCCCAAGTGATCGAATTGCCCGATGGAACGGTGGTTCCCATCCTGTACGAAGACCGTTCGGTCATGGCGCTGGACAAGCCGGCTGGCTGGCTGGTGGTACCGGATGACTGGGTCAATACCCGTCGCAATTTGTCCCTCGCGCTGCGATCGAGCTTGGAGAACGGCGACTGGTGGGCTCAGTCCCGCAATCTGCGCTTCCTCCGCGTTCTCCACCGGCTCGACGCCGAGACCAGTGGCATTCTCCTGTGCGCCAAAAGCCCGGGAGCCGTGGCCGCCTATTCCCGCCTCTTCGAAGGACGGACGCTCCGTAAGACGTACCTGGCAGTGGTGATGGGAACCGTGCCTTCCCCGTCGTGGGTTCGCCGCGATCCGATCGGACCGGACGAGCGGGGGCGCGGGCGTTTTCAGGTGGATCCGCACGGCGGAAAGGACGCGGAGACGCAGTTTCGTCTGGTGACCCAGGGTGAGCGTCTCGCCTTGGTGGAGGCCCGCCCCGTGACCGGCCGCACCCACCAAATCCGACTGCACTTGCGCCAGAGCGGATGTCCGGTGCTGGGCGATGAGCTCTACGGACCACCCGAAGCCCGGGGGTTGGCGTTGCGGTCAGTGGGATTGGAGTACACCGATCCGTTTCAGAAACGCGTGATTCGTATCAATGCACCGGCGGCGGAGTTCTGTCAGCGGTATGGATTTGCCCCGTGGGTCAGTTCCCAAGGCCAAGCACCAGGTTCCAAACGTCCACCCTCCCCAAGGGCTGGGCGGGCGGGTGCCGAACCGAGCGCCGAGGAACGATGACGCCGAGAAATTAATGGGAAATACTCTGAACAGGCTCACGCGCGCCGGAGGGTCTTTGGGATTTGGGTTTGGCCGTTGGAGCTTGGGCGCGGCCCCTCCCGTTAAAGGACAAAATCCACAATCAAGATGCGCCGCTATTGCCGCCTCCGGTGCGGTGAGACTTGCCCGCTGACCGGATGATGCTCTTGTCTTGGTTTCCGCCGTCGGGCGGATGGAGACGGCGGGAACCAAGGCTTTCATATCGTGGATCGCATCACTTCGCACCCTGAGGAACCGGCGTCTTCGAAGGCCGGCCCGACCACCATGAGTGCTCTCCACAAGCTGATCTGGTCCGGCTTGGCCGTGGTCGTGGCTGCTATTGTCGCCGTCGCGCTCCTGGCCCAGTCGCGTCCCGCGCCCCTTCCCGTGATCAGCCAGTTGCAGCCCTTCAGCCTGACCAACCAATTGGGCGATCGGGTCAGCCCGGCCGAGCTGCAGGGAACGATCGTGGTGGCCAATGTCATTTTCTCCCGCTGTCCCACCCAATGCCACCAACTGTCCCGCCGCATGGCCCGTCTCCAGGAACAATTGGGTCCGGAGGTGCGGTTGGTGTCATTCACGGCCGACCCGCAGTTCGATTCGCCAGCCGTGTTGAAGCAGTATGGCCAACGCTACGGAACGGATCCCGCACGATGGTGGTTTCTCACGGGACCCAAGGCGGAGGTTTACCGGGTGGCCGAGAAGGATCTGCTCTTCACCGTGATGGACACCGGAGAGGCGAATCCGCGGCTGGAGGAACGTTTCATCCACGCCAATAACTTCGTCGTCCTGGATCGGCAGGGGCGGATGCGCGCGGTGGTATCCGACGAAGCGCCGGACGTGGAGCGTCAGTTGGCCGCGCTGGTCCGGCGTCTGGTCCGCGAATCCTCCCTGCTGTGAATCCCCACGATCTTCCCGCCCTCAACGCCCTCCTCAACGGATTGGCCACCCTCCTCCTCACGGCGGGCTGGATCTGCATTCGCACCGGACGCCGGATCGCCCATCGGAACTGCATGATCGCGGCGTTCGCCGTCTCGTGCCTGTTCCTGGCCGGTTATCTCTATCACAAGTTCGTGGTGATGCAGGGGATTCACACCTCGTTTCCAGGACCGCGGGCCTGGTTGATTCCTTACCTGGTTCTGCTCGTCACCCACATCGTCCTGGCGATGGCCATTGTCCCCCTGGCGTTTATCACGATGAATCGCGGCCTGAAGGAGCGGTATGAACTGCACAAGAAGATCGCGCGTTGGACACTCCCGCTCTGGCTGTATGTGTCGGTGACGGGAGTGATTATCTATCTGCTCTTGTATCAGGTGTGGCCCGCCGCACGCAGCGCCGGTCTCTGAGCCTTTTTGGGGGGCGCATCTCCGTTTTTTGGATGGGGAGCACACGCGTCCCGCGTGTGGGTCT
>CAYYSX010000105.1:0-18608 GCA_964474315.1 uncultured Verrucomicrobiota bacterium
TGGGCGTTGCCGCTGAACTCCGCCGACTGTTCTTGGTCTTCCAATGGTCGTTGACCGATTGGCTGGCTTTGGCGAGCCAGGCAATGTCATTGCGCAGTGTGAGAAGCTCGACGGCCGCGTAGTACTTCACGGTCTTGACGTCCCGCTTCACGAGCGGTTTTAGGAGTCCCCTCGCGGTCAGCGTGGGGATGTCGTGCGTCGCGAAGCCCAGCAGGGCCGCCACTTGTTCGGTGTTGAGGCGAGCCGGGAGGAGATTCAGGCTCAGGAGTCTCTGGTTTTCAGCGTTCATGTTAGGTGGTCGGATTGTGCCGACATCCCCTGCCACGTCAGAAACTCGGGTTTGTGACACCAAATTTTAGAATCGACGCAATCGACTACTCAGAAGCGTGTTAGCCCAGGAAACTGGGCTATTTCCGAGCCCGCTTTGATTCTTTTGCGATGTTCCCTCGGGGAAGGGAGGGGCAAGCATCGGGGTGGGGCGGGGCGTTAACGGGGGGGCGGGAGAAACCGAGGTTCCCGCAGAACGCGCAACGTCAAGGGGCCAAGAAGCCCCGTCCTTGCGTGGGCGGAGGAAAACTCAAGAGGCTGGTCCCAGGTTGGTCATGGGCGGGCGGGCCCGGCGGGAGGGGCTTGTGCGCAACCTGTGAGCAGGCTCTTTCCATGCCTGGCGGCGTGGGCCGCTCTCCTCCTACTGATCTGCCCCGGTCGGTCGCGCCGAGCGTCCAATCGCTACCACACGACCCCGGAGACGCGGACCGGAAGGTCCGCCTGGTCCCCTGCAACGATCTTCCGCCACCAGACTGGCGGAAGGAGCAGCCCTCCCCCGACTTGGCCTTCCCGTTTCAATTCCGTAAGTCGGGCATTCTCCCGCTCTACCGCCCGGCTAAACCGTGAGCGTGACTCGTTAACCGACTTTCGAGCGGCTTCAAGAGCGCTGATGAGCGCGGCAGATTCAAGCTGGCCGGACTTGGGATCAAGCACGCCTGGGGCGAAGAGTTCAATCGCTTCGGGTGAGGTCGGCGGTTGGAGTCGTGATGAAACGAGGATGATTCCGACAGGTATTTCCGAGTGGGTGTTAACGCCGGTTTTCACCATCTCATTTGCGAATGATCGGGGCAGACCGCAAAAGAGTGGCATCTCCTCTTGCTCCGCCGCGGCGGCCGATACCCATAGTCCCCGCATTTCCGTCCAAGATTTTCCCTCCAGCGGCAGAACTCTCACTTGGGCGCGCGCGGCGACCGAGAGTGGTGGCAAATCGTGTGAATCGTGATCCGGATCAACAAAGAGGACCCAGACCTGTCCCATGACCAAATTGGTCAAGTGGAGTAGATCCGGTGTCGCCTGACCGCGGGCCTTGTGAGAAAAGGATGCCTCGAACTTGGTGCCGACCCCAAGAACTTCACGCTGTCTGAGGGAGAGATCCTTGGTGTTGAATTCCCAACCGGTCCACCCCGGTTTCGGCGGCGACTTTGCCTTATCCAGCTCAATGCGCTTCCCTGGCCAGAGTGAAGAGGTGATTTCAAGGTCGGCGGCGGTCGGCGAGAATACGGACAGGAGGGTAAATCGGGGCTTTCCGAAAAGTCCTTTAGGCTCAGTAAACGACTCGATAACGGCGTTATCACTGCACCAAGGTGGCACGGCGACAATGTCGGACTGGGCAGCAGCGACGAGAATCAGGCTGGAAAACAAAACGGCCCACACCATTGTCCTCATGGCGTCTCCTCCCCTTTCAAAAGGACGACTCGAAATCCGATCCGGTCGTTGCGGGTGTCCGGCATTTCCGCCCATTCGGAATTCACGCGCAGCATGTCTTCGTCGAGATGGTCAAACCAGGATCCACCGTGAACCACTCGGTACGCCTTTCCACCAAGATCCTCCGCGAGCCGCTTGGAAGGGATTTTCCAATTCGCCAATGAACTTGGATTGGAGCGGTACCACGAATCACACCATTCGGCTGCATTCCCACCGAGGTCGGAGAGCTCGCATCCGGGTATGCGGTAACGCCCGACCGGAACAGTTCGGGGTGACTTGGGGTCATCGTAATCAAAGACGAGTCCGTTCCAGGCGGTGGGCCAGTCGGATCCTTTTGCTTCTAGCCCGGCGTAGTTGCCTTGTGTGGCTGTCGGCGGAAATGTGCCATTCCAGGGAAAGGTGTTGGTCCCGGCGAGGGTCATCCATTGATCCGAGGTGGGCAACGCGTAGTACTGGTATTCGGTGAGCCTTCCGCGGGACCGCTCCGTCCGGGTCAGCCAATCGCAAAACGCCTTGGCTTCATGCCAGGAAACCCCGACCACGGGGTGAACCGGAGTCTGACCGTTTACGGCATTTTGCCAGGTGCGTCCGATATTCGTTGAACCGTTCGCTGTGATGGATTCGATGCTTGAGAGAATCAGCTTGGTGTCCTGGGCAAACACAGAAAACTGGCCGACTGTGGTCTCCGTATAGGCAACGAGAAACCGTGCGTCGTTCGGCGCCGGAATCAGGTGCATCAGCAGCGAGTTGGTCCAATCGGAGCCCAATCGTGGAACGCGCCACGGAACCAATTGGACTCCGATGGTCCTGGCTTCTCCTGCCCTGAGGGCGAAGTCGATACCCTCCTCCTCAAAATGCTGCTCCAACGCAGCGAGCTTCTCCGGAACAATTCGATAAACGCCCGACAAGAGTCTGAGTTCATCTGGCAACTTCGCCCACCAGGGAACCCCCGGAATCGGAGGGTCTAGGTAAGGATAAAAATCATTTTGAAATACCGCCAATGAGTTTCCCCAGGCGTCAATCACTTGAAATGGGAGCGGCGCATTCAGAAAGAGTTTGAATTTGGCGGCTCGGAAATCGAGAACCACACGAGTTGTTCCCTCGGCAATCGGAAGATGGACCTGAATCCAGTTGGTACCCGACTTCGGCTCTCCCTCCCCGGCGTCTAGGCGATAGAGGCCAGGATCCAAATTGGAGAGTGGCACGAGGGTCGTGCCCGCGAACTCGCCAGACTGAAGCGGCTTTATTGACTCACTTTCCTCGGAAGCGCGGTAGAGTTCGAACCGGGAATTTTGTTTCCCCACCAACTCGAGCTGGAGAAAGGTTGTGATGGGTTCGGGTACCACTGGCGTCTCAATAACGACATCCTCACCTTCACCCCCATTATTTGTCGTGCCGTCCCCGCCCTTGCCTGTTGAGGGAAAGATTGCGGTTTCAATTTTCCGACCAAGGTCCGCCATCCAGGTCGCATGACGATCCAGAAACGTCTCCAATCCCAATCTCCATGCAATCCCGAGAATAAAGCACACTAGAAAGATTGTGACCGCCCCACTGAGCACGTTTTTGGCTGTTTGGGCCAGAAACCCGGCGGTGAATCGGCTTTCCGCCGCGGGTGGCCCGGCATTCCACCACTTCCAGAACGTTCGTACATCCGGTGGCCGTTCGTCCGCATCGTAACTCAGGCAGCGGAGCAGCGTGGCCGCCGCCTCGGCCGTGATGCTGCGGCGGTCTTCCCCACTCTGGCCGACGATCCGCCAAGGGTGGACGGGAGGCGGCGGGGTCTCCCCCGATGCCAGTTCCTCAATGGAATAGGGCAGGTGTCCGGTCAGCAAATGGTAGAGGACGGCGCCGAGCGAGTAGATGTCATCCGAAACGGTGGGAGCTGCACCGCTGCGTTGCTGGGGTGAGGCGTAGCAGAGCGTGCCGCCCGCGGTCGTGGCATAAACATCCTCGGCGATATTTTGACGGGCGAGTCCGAAATCGGCGAGTTTCACCTGCCCCTTGGGAGTCAGGAGGATGTTGGCGGGCTTCAGATCGCGGTGCACGAGGCCGACCTGCTCATGGGCGTAGATAAGCGCGTCAACGAGCTGGCCCAGCAGAGACTGCAATTCTCGACACGAGAAACGCCCCTTCGGCTGCTGTTCCAGAAGTCGCCTGAGGTCCAGTCCGGCAACAAACTCCATCGAGTAGAAGACGGGTTCCTGGTCATGTACGTGCAACGAATGGACCCGCACGAGATTCGGGTGGCTCAGCCTAAGGGCCGCTCCCACTTCCTTGCGTAGGAGTTCGACGAGTTCAGAATCACGGTGACCGTCTCCCCCGATGAACTTGAGTGCCACTTGGCTGGGAAGGGATTCCTTATCGTCGGCTAGCCAAACCGCCCCCATCCCGCCTTCACCGAGGAGTTCGAGCAGAGTGAATCGACCGGTCGCGAAGCGCTGGCCAGATCGCAGGCTTCCGGCTCCTGGGGTTGGTTTTGGGCTGGTTTGGAGGGTCTTGGTGAGGACGCCAAAACACATGAGGCAGCGTCCCAGGAGCACCACCTTCTGCCCACAACTGCACAATTCCCCTTGGGCGCTCACAAGGCGAGGGATTCCATGAACGTCTGCATTTCGGCGGCTCGGTCGCCTGGTGAGGCGTCGTCCGGGAGCTCGGCGAGCACCAAGGTGGTAATGATTTCGCGGAGGGGTTTGCGCAGACGATGAAGGCGTTGCCGAGCGTTATCGTGGCTCAATCCAAATCTCTCAGCGATGGCTTCGAGGCCTTCGTCACAACGATTGCCCTCTAAATACGGGGCGAACGCGTCAAAGAGTTCAACTTGCCCGGCGCCCTGCCACTCGTGGCGCAGCCGACCCTTGGCGGCTTCGACAAGATCCCACGCCCACGCTTTGCGGAAAGCCGCATCCGCCACTTCCTGTGTGGCGACGTTTCCCAGCCAATCCGGCTCGTCCGGCGGAGGCTCAACCAGAACAAGGCGACGCTTGCGGATCAGATCAATGGCGTGGTTTTTGAGACAGGTCAGCAGGTAGGAGCGGAATCGACCGCGTTCGGGTTGGTGGGCCACCAGATTTCCTTGGCCCAACATCTTCTCGAAAAACCCCTGCACATAGTCCTGTGCGGCGGCGTGGTTTGGGGCGGTCCCACTGGCCAGGAGCCAAGTGTAAAGCGGGTACCAGTAACGCGAACACAGTTCTTCGAGGGCCTGCCCGTCCCCCGCCTGAACCTGACGGAGCAGCGTGAGGGAGGTCTGAGCGAAGCGGGAGCCTTGGGCGGAACGATGGGTGGTGGTGAGCTGGTCTGAGTCAGCCATGCGGCGGGAAGGATTGCGGGACTGAAGGCGGAGTAGAAGCGCGAATTGTTGCGCGGTCCGGATTGAAGCCCCCTTTTCCTACCCGTTTTGGGCCGGGAGCATCTACAAATACTCGGTCATTTCAGTCTCGTAGTGACCGCGGGCGCGTTTGAGTTCCTTCTCGAAGTCCTGTTCGTGCCAATCGCACCAATGCATCAGGTCCGCCAACAGATCGCTGACGGCATCCTCGATATCTGCGCCAGTGGCCTTCTGAAGCGCCGCCACGGCAAGGTTAGCCGATTTTCCATACGCTTCGTACAATTTTGTGAATTCCTTTTGTTTGGTAATCCAGGGCATAAAATGTTCTCCATAAAATTATTACAGCATCATATTTATTTTAGCATGTCTTAATGATAATTGGTAGATATAATATTGAAATATGTTCCATTATTTGAAATAAATAGTGCTTCATGGGACGCAAACGGACACGGATTCACTTGACCGAAGCGGACCGCGCAGCAATCACTCATCTGCTCAAGGCAGCTCCCGAGGCGCACTGCCGAGAGCGTCTTAATTTTGCGATCCAGGCCGCGACCGGAAAGCATACACTGGAAGAACTTGCTCAACTGACGGATCGGTCGCGATCGACAATCCAAAACTGGCTTGGCAGGTTTGAGCGAGGGGGGTTGGTTGGGTTGACTAGCCGTGCTGTGGCGCCTGGGAGGATAAGTCCCGTGGCCGGGGCAAAGATTCAAGCGGAATTGAAGCGGGGACTGAAGTGCAAGCGCTGGGCAACGGCTCAGGAAATTGTCGACTGGCTCGGCCACCAGCACGGCATCAAGCGTAGTAGAAAGTCTATTTACTACTGGCTGCGAAAGCTCGGTTCGGGCAGCGCCTGAAGGGAAGGGAGTCGAAGGACTGCCGGGACAACGAGGGCGAGCCCTACCAAAACATTTGAGACTCGCGAACAGTTCGGCCTGTCCCTGAATAAATGGGCGGCCTCGTCTGGTCGCAGTCAGTCGATCATGGGCCGCCCCGAGAGTCTGGAAGGCAATCCAACCCTTCGGATTCATTTCTGAGCACCGATGAGGACAGATTCTCGATCTCGGTACGCCCGAATTGCCGTGACTCGCTCCTGCTCGGGCATACTCCCCAATAGCTCGCTAACCTAACCGGGATCAGTTCGGATCAAGTAAAGCCATGGATAAATCCTGGCTTACTTCCAACGCTTCCAACGGCGCCTCCGAAAAACTTCCCACCATCCCCGCGGGTCGCGAAGACTCGGTGGAACCCATCCCGGAGAATCCTCTGGATGTCGATTTCATTGAGGACGTCGTCCGCTCCGAAGGTTCCGGCGGCAAGAAGCGCGTCGCCGACCACCATGCAGCGCTGTGGATGTCCCGGCACGGTGTGACGCTCGAGCGCGCAAAACAGTTCCCCCGCAGGTTCACGCTCTGGGCCGGACTCATGGGCGTCCTGGTGACCCGGCTTCAATCCCATGCCGGGTGCTGGACCCGGTGGGATCGGGTCAAATTCAGCGCGGGCATCTTCGGGCTTCTGGCGCTCTTGTGCGCCTCGGTTGCCAGTGTGTTCACTCTGCTTCGAAGCACCTCCATCTTCGCCGACGCTCCGGCGGCCTGCTGGTTCTGCGCGCTGCTGGTCTCCGCCATTCCGCTGAGCGGCAAACTGGTCCTGGAAGAGTTCACTTCCGAAAAAGTTCAGCGGTGGTTGCGGGTCATTCTTGGACTCGCGTCCATCGGGCTCTTCGTCAGTTGGGCGGTGCTCCTGGCCAAAATCACCGGCGGTCTGGGGGCACCCCTCCCGGACGTGATGAGCCTCGTGGACGGCACGGGCACGAGTGGCTCTCCGACCGCTACGCACGCGGTGAACCTTCAGTGGATGCAACTGCTCCTCGAATTCTTCGGCAGCCTTTGCTGCTTCGCCTACGCCGATCTTGTTCACGGCCACTACCGCGCCGAACGGAGTGAACCGACCCCACTGCGACGACTCCAGCACCTCCAATTGGTGGAGCAGACCCAGGCCCTCGACGCAGAACTGCGGCAGGCCAGCGAAAACCAAGGACACTACCAGGCGCTTCTCGCCGCCCAGAAGGCCTACTGCGGTCGCGCGGTTGCGGCTTTCGAAGCTGTAAAGCGAACCGAAGCCGGAGCTGCCCGACGCGAACTCTGGCAGTCCTGGGAAGCGGCCAAATCGAATTCCCACAAAACAGATACCCGTAACTAAACGCCATCAAATCACATCACCATGAAAACAAAATTACTCCTCGGACTATTCCTACTCTCTTCGGCCCTCTTTGCCGGAGAAAGCACTCCGCAACACATCGTCATCGGCCATAGCGGCTATCTCCCGCCGGAAGCGCGGGAAGACTGTGCCCGCCGATTGGCGACCTTCCTGCTTCAACGGCCACCGGGCTCGCGCGTGACCCTCCTGGACGGCTTCCGCCTCCAAACGGAAGCCGACGCGCGGATTCCGGAAGGTTCGCTGCGCCTGCGCCAAGAGCGTCTCCTTCCGGACATCGCGCGAATGATCAAGGCGATTCGCAGCGCCACTAATTCGGCAGCGTTCTTCAATGTTCCCCGGCTGCTTGATTACGTGGCTCGGGAAGTTCGGAGTAACGGTGAACGAATCTCCGTGGTCCTCATTGGCCCATCGCTCTACCGGAATCCCCAGGAGCCTTCCTTTGACATGACTGGCCACTGGCCGAGTGATGGTCACCTGGTGGCCGGATTCGACCGTTCGATTTTCTCCACGGTGGAACGGGCACACCGGCTCGACGGGGTGTCGCTGAGTTGGTGCGTGTTCGATAATCTGGAACCGGTCAGCGATATTCATCACGCCGCCGTCCTCCGCTTCTGGGCTCTCTTCATCGGGACTCAAGGCGGGACACTGACTTCGTTTTCGCCCGACCTGACCCAAGTATTGGCGAATGCCATTGAGGCGGGCAGGCGGCCCGTCTGCCCGCTCGACTTGGACGCGAAGGACACGCAGGTCGTCATGCGTTCCCGCCATCCGGAAGCACATCGGGAAGACCCAAAGCCTAACGTGGTCACGAACTCCCCTCCCCCGCAGGCTGCTCCCATGCCCACTAACGCACCGGTTCCGGCTCCTCCCGCTCCGCGGCTCGACGTGCAGCTGCCCCAAGTTGCCCCCCAGAATACGGGCCTCGGTATCGTGTGGGTGAATGACGGAACCGGCTCAAATCCGGCCGACCTGGATCTGTACGTTTTGCCGTCGGTTGGCGGGGAATTGTATTTCCGTCGGACCATCTCGGACGCCGGAAGGTACTACCGCGATGTCCGCCAATCGTTGCCCGCGTCGGGCGACTGGCGGGCCTCCTGGGAGTTCGTTGAACTCAATGGGGAAGCCCTTCCAAAAGAAGTGTGGGTAAACCTCTTCGCGGGTCGCGGGCCAGTCGAGGGGGAGCTCCGGCTGCAGTACAAGGGAAAGATTCACACTGTCGGTTTTGCGTTTCCCAAAGTTGATGGCGACGCCAGTGCGGGGCGGGATCGGCGAGGCACCAGCCCGGCGTGGGTGAGGATCCCGCTCACGGGGAATTCAAACTGAACGGAGGCGGACAATCGCGGGTGGGCCATCTTGGCCCACCCGCGCCGATTTGCGGGCGGAGCCGTGATCACCACGGCGCGACCAGAACCGCTACCTGGGACCCAAGCTGAACTTCCAAGACATGCCATGATGGCGAATCGAGGAATCGGTCCGTGTCGAAGATGAGCCCATCGCAGGGGGTGGATTCCCAAGCACGGTAGAGCTCGGGAAAATACAGCTCGAAAAGTTCGTAGGCCGCGTCGCGTCGCACATCGATAAAGGAACCGCCGACAAAGCAGGAAGGCGCCTCATCCTGGACCATCTCCGCCGTCAGTTCGCCCAGGCTCCCGCCCTGTACCGCCACTGCGAAATGGACCGCCAAAAAGTTCTCGGTTGAATCACCGCCCAAATCATCGAGCAGCGAAGCAAGGTTGAGCAATTCCGAGCCGGTGACGGCCGTTCTTCCTTCAAAAACGAGCGCGAGCTCGAGCTTGTCCCCGGCGGGCCAGAATTCGGCCTCGCCTTTCCGATCATGCTCCCAATCGACAACGTCCTGAGCGGTCAGCGGTTGTTCGATGGCGGACTGTGATCGAAAGTTAAAGCCCTCGAACTGGCCGAAATCGTAGGGGATGGTTTGGGTCTGCTGCATAATTTCTCCTTTGCGGTTTTAAGTCCTCCTCCCCCAAGAACATTCCCCGGGGAGGAGGGGTGTTTTCGCTTGGCCTTGAAACACCCCTCATCACCGGAAAATGAGCCCTCCAGCCCCACCCAAAAGGGGCTGTCCGCAGAATCAACTGGGGCGCAGACGACACGGCCGAAGGGGAACCTCGGCATCGACCAGCAGGGCGTGACAGGTCCCCTGGCGCGACTTGCAGATGCCCGGGTCCCCTTCAGTGGCGCAAAGCCCGAAGAAACAGACTCGGCCCGGAGGGACGAGGCATTTGCGGGCTGAGCCGTGATCACCACGGCGCGAACAGAACCACTACCCGCGACCCAAGCTGAACTTCTACCACGTGCCAAGATGGCGAATCGAGGAAACGGTCCGTGTCGAAGATGAGCCCATCGCAGGGAGTGGATTCCCAAGCACGGTAAAGCTCGGGAAAATACAGTTCGAAAAGTTCGTAAGCCGCATCGCGTCGCACATCGATAAAGGAATCGCCGACAAAGCAGGAAGGCGCTTGATCCTGGACCATCTCCGCCGTCAGTTCGCCCAAGCTCCCGCCCTGTACTGCAACGGCGAAATGGACCGCCAAAAAGTTCTCGGTTGAATCACCGCCCAAATCATCGAGCAGCGAAGCAAGGTTGAGCAATTCCGAGCCGGTGACGGCCGTTCTTCCTTCAAAAACGAGCGCGAGCTCGAGCTTGTCCCCGGCGGGCCAGAATTCGGCCTCGCCTTTCCGATCATGCTCCCAATCGACAACGTCCTGAGCGGTCAGCGGTTGTTCGATGGCGGACTGTGATCGAAAGTTAAAGCCCTCGAACTGGCCGAAATCGTAGGGGATGGTTTGGGTCTGCTGCATAATTTCTCCTTTGCGGTTTTAAGTCCTCCTCCCCCAAGAACATTCCCCGGGGAGGAGGGGTGTTTTCGCTTGGCCTTGAAACACCCCTCATCACCGGAAAATGAGCCCTCCAGCCCCACCCAAAAGGGGCTGTCCGCAGAATCAACTGGGGCGCAGACGACACGGCCGAAGGGGAACCTCGGCATCGACCAGCAGGGCGTGACAGGTCCCCTGGCGCGACTTGCAGATGCCCGGATCCCCTTCAGTGGCGCGAAGCCCGATGGAATCGTCACGTCCACTGGGACGTGTCCCTAAAGGCATACTTGCGCAGCACGGACCGTCACCCGCCGCCTGCAACCCCTGCAACGGCTTGCACAGATTCGAGGTGGCTATTCTCTCGTCGCCTTGGAAAGAATACGGCTGAAGATTCTAAAAAACCCCGCTGGCAACAATCGTTTCGAACCGCCCAAAAGCAGCCTCCGATCGTAACCCATGAACGAACGCGTGACGCACAAAAATCTAAACCGGCCAAAAGCCGGAGCGCACCTTTTACAATGAACGCTGTCATCAAACCGTGGCTCGTCTCCGGATTGGTTGTTGCGCTCGCCGGGAACGTGCTGCTCTCAGGCGTCCTCATCGTGAGGCTGAGTCGCTTCGACGACTCGAAACGGCAGGCCGACGAGGCAGAGGCCCGCGTCGCCACGCAACGCACCGAGCTGGCCAAGCTCCAGATCGAAGTTGAAACCCTCACCAAGCAGAAAGACGCTCTCGCCCCGGCGGTTGCGGACTGGCAGCAGCGACTCAAGGAGAAATCCGCCGCAGAGGCAGTTCTGGCTACCCTCGACGCCAAACAGCGCCAGGCTGAATCCGACGTAGCACAGGCTGGCAAGCGTCTTGAGGATACCAAAAGCGCCCTGCTCGACGCGGACAAGCAAAAGACCGACTTGACCTCGGCGGTCGAGCGGTTGAGAGCCGAGCGTGATTCCCTCACGAAGTCGAATGCCGATGCTAAAGCTCTCGCTCGCCAGACGGAGGACGCGGAGCGCCGCCTCAATGCTGCGACGAATGCTCTCGCCAATGCAGATGCGCGCCGCAAGCAACTGGAAACCGATGCGTCAGGCGTTCAGACGCGCTTCGAGCAATTCCAAAAAGAGGCAGACGATTTGCTCCAGGCGCGGGAGAAATTGAACACCGAGTTGGCGGCTTTGCGTCAACAGGTTCAGACGCAGAAGGATCAATTGGCCAAGTCTGAGCAGAAGGTGGCGGAGTTGAAGGCGATCAACACTGCCATCCAGCAGGGCGAGGAGAAGCTGGCGAAGTCCCAACAGCAACTCGCGACCGTGGACGCTCGCGCTATCGAGATGGAATCCCGGCAACGGCAGGCGGCGTCAGAATTGGCCCAGTTGACGAATCGCTTGGAGCAAGCCCGCCGGGACGCAGCGGATTCGGAAAACAAGCGTGACACCGCCAAGGCCGAGTCGCAGAAAGCCACTCAAGAGCTTGCCGCCGCGCAAAAGCTCCTTGTCGAAACTCAAGCTTCACAAGACCAACGCGCCCGTGAGTTCGCCACGCTGATAGCCCAAGTCGCGACATCGAAGAAAGACATGGAGCAGGCCCGCAAGGATGTAGCTGACGCAGAGGTCCGCCTCGACACGGCCAAGGCTGGGTTGCAAAAGGTCGATGCCGACCTTGCCGCCGCCCGCACGCAGTCACAGGTGTTCGTCGTCAAGCAGGGTGAGCTGACCCGCGAATCCTCGCGCTTGGAAGCAAGCGTTGATCGGTTGAAGAAGGAGAAGGAGGCGCTGGAAAAAGAAATCGGCCGGCTGGAGGCCCAGCGTCCGAAGGTTCCGCCGGACGGCCAGAAATGACGAACCACTTTGAAAGGAAGACAAGATGCCGAGCACACAACTTTTGCAATGGTCACTCTGGGGGCTTTCGCTGCTTGCGGGAGTCGGGGCGATTCTCGCCTTGTTCAAGCTCCGCTACGCAGAGCGATTCCTGCCACAGTGGAATGGACTCAAGGAAATGGAGGCGATCCTGCCGGTGCGCCGCGAAGAGTTAAGGCAAGCGACCGAGGGCATAGACAAGTGCCGTGCCGAAATCGGGCAGCTTGAAGCTACGGTCGGGCACCTGCGGATTCTTAAGGAGTGGCAGAATGCGAACCCGGAAGCACAGGCGCGCATCCAGCAAATGATGACCGACTTGGAGCGGTGCAAATCTGAACTCGCCGCAGTCCAACTCAAGCTCGCGCAAGACCAGCAACTCCTGAACGATGTCACGCAGGAAACAAACCGGCTCAGTCTGGAAAAAACCCAATTGACGCAAGAGACCGGCACGCTCCGCGACCAACTCGCCGGATTTCACAAGCAAAAGGCCGAACTTGAAAAAGGCCTCCGCGACCTCGACGACCAGTATCGGCAATTTGGAATCAAACTTTCGGCTTTAAAGGAGCAAGTGACCGCCGCCGACACTGAATTAGCCCGCCTCCGCTCTGAACTGGACCAGGTCGTCAGGGAGAAACGGGGGATCACTGCCGAACGAGACCAAATCATTGCCGCCCGCGATGCCGCAAATGCGGAGCTCGACTCGACGACGAAGCGGCTGGAATTGGCAACCAACGAACTGAAGCAACTACAGGAGCGAAACGAAACACTCGGCAACGAAAAGCGGCGGCTGGAGGATGACGCTGCCGCACTTGCCAAGCAGCGAGATACGTTTGCGAATGATTGCCTCAAAGCTCAAGAAGAACTTCGCAGATTGAGCACCCAGCTGGAGCAAATGACCCGAGAGCGCAGGACGGCATATACGGAAAGGGATCAAGCCATCGCGGATCGCGACATCGCACGTGAGGAATTGAAAACGCTCCAGAAGCTCATCGAAACCACCAAAGCGCACCTCGACAATCTCAACGCGCAATTGCAGACGGCAGGCATTGGTCCGACCGACATTTCCAAAGCACTTGAGGATTTGGCGCAACCCGCGCTCAAGTTCGCCTTCAATCACGGTGCCCAAGTGGATGAGAGCACCGCGCTACGCCGCTTGGCTGAACACTTGCGGGCGAAGGGGCTTCATTTTCCAGAGCGGGTTCAACTCGCGTTTCACACCAGCTTGAAAGCGGCTCATATCAATCCGCTGGTCGTGTTGGCAGGCGTCAGCGGCACGGGCAAGAGCGCGCTCCCAATGGCCTATGCCGAAGCAACTGGAATGAATTTTGTCAGTCTCGCCGTGCAGCCCGGTTGGTCTGGTCCCCAAGACCTCCTTGGGTTCTACAACTATCTCGAACGGAAATACAAAGCCACCGAACTGGCGCGCGCCCTAGCACAAATGTCGCGCTTCTCTGCAAAAGACCTCCCCGGCCTCCAGATTCAATCGCGCAAAGAACAAATGCTGCTCTTGCTACTAGACGAAATGAACCTCGCGCGAATTGAGTATTACTTCTCGGATTTCCTCAGCCGATTGGAGCAGCGTCGTGGACGCAAAATTGAAGATGACCAGCGGCGGCGGGAAGTTTCGTTGTTGGTGGACGCGGGCAGTCTTCCTGCAAAGGAGATGCCGCGTTTCATCTTCCCGGATTTCAACGTCTTGTTCGTCGGAACGATGAACGAGGATGAGTCCACGCAGTCGCTATCAGACAAGGTAATTGACCGTGCAAACGTCCTTCGATTCGGTGCACCCAAAGAACTGAGAGCCGCCCCAGCCCCAACAGTCGCGCCCACGGCGGACTTTCTGCCGCGCGCCACATGGGAGCAATGGGTGAAGCCATTCGATGGAAACGGATTCGACAACGAGCGCAACATTCTGACTCAACTAAATCAGATGCTTGAATCCGTAAACCGGCCATTCGGACATCGAGTTTACAGGGCCATTCTGGACTATCTTGCCAATTACCCCGGTGCCTCCACTGAGGCGGCACGCTGCCGAAATGCGCTATCGGACCAAATCGAGCAAAAGATTATCCCAAAGTTGCGCGGCCTCGACACCCAGGACGACACGACATCCCGCTGTCTTGATCAACTCGGGGTAACGATTTCAGGGCTGCAAGACCCTGAGCTTGCGAATGCCTTCACCCGCGCTCGGCAACAACACTTGTTTGAATGGTTCGGCGTGAAGCGCTCATAGATTTTCACCGCCACGTTAATGGCTCGCGTGTTGCCTTATCCTTGGTCTCTGATCGCACCCCGCGGTGACATCGGGGTATCGCTCAGTCTGGAGGACTGCGAGACGGTCGAGCCTCTGAATCCCGAATCCCTTACGTTCTTTACGCGCGGCGAGGACGAACCGTTGCCGACGTTTGCAGGCCATCGGCATTCGGCCGCTCCACTGGCCAGCCCAGTTCTATCGAACCCGAACACGACAGCGGGACGCCGTCCGGGCGTTCTATCAACGCCCGCCTTCCCGCACGAGAAAGCGGACCCGTGGCGCGTTCGGTTCGGGCGCGAGGAATTCGCCATCCCTGTTCACGGCACCCTCCGCCGCGCCAGTGCGTGGGAAGAACCGGCAGACTCCAATGCGCCAGAGGTTTCCTTACGCGATACGATTGATTTCCTATGCGGCTATTTTACGGAAGCCATTTCGCTCACGCAAGACAGGGAGTTCGTTGAATTTCGCGAGTTTGCGGGCCAAGCGGTTGCCCGCCTCAATTGGGCAACGATTTGGACACGTTGGAAGAAAGTCAGCACGGGCGAGGAACCGCGCATGGCCCGCGTTGTCGAAATTGCCTTTGGGCACCTTATAGCCATCCGAAATGTCTGCGAGCGACCGCGAAAGATGCTCGTTCGACAACGCGAAGCCACCCCGATTGGACGCGTCCAGGAACTCGATTCCATTTGCCTTCGCGACCTGATTCGCCGCCCAGGACGAACGGTTTTGGAAAAGGCAGGAGCGCACCAGGAAATCCTAGCGATTACCCGACGGGAGACGGTGGACACGGCAGAGAATCGGGTCATGCGGGAATTCATTCGCCTTTGTCAGCACCGTGCTCGCGCTTACGAGCGGGAGAACGGACGTGCGCGAGAACATCCCCGCGTGCGAACGGTCGTTGACCTCCGTAGCACCTGTGAACGGCTTGAGGTCTGGTCGCCGTTGTCGGGAGTTGGCCGCCTGGTAGGTGTGCCTCGCCCCAATTACGTGCTGCAAAAGGATCGGCGGTATCACCCGCTTTGGCTTCAATACGACAAGCTGCGGCGCGAAGAAGAAGCCGTGGACAACATCTGGTCTTGGGGGCGAAGACTGTGGGCGGAATTCATTCGCGGCGTCGTCATCTCATTCCTTCTCAGCGACGAGGCGCGAAATACGTGCGGCTGGCAACCAGATGGCGAACTCGGCGGCTACCTGAGAACCGAACCCCACGCCGGCAATTTTATCCCGGCCCTCTCTGTCTCAAACCGCTGGATACGTCGTGACGGACGCGCACAAATGTTAGTCATCCACCCCGCCCACGCTCATTTATGTCCGGGCCTGGAGGAACTCTTGCCGCGTCTCGGCGCGGAATTGGCCTTGGTTGCTTATCCCGCAACACGACCGCTGAAACCGGAAGCGCTTCTCTGCATTTATTCCGTATTGAGCCTGGGAACTGATACCAAGCAGAGAGGGGGAATGGCTGACAGTTTGCGGTCATCTCTTGACCAAGTGGCTTGCGAGGCACCGTCGTTGAACGTGCGCGGCCTGTTGTTACGAGGCGAATGGCTGGGCGACAAGAAACCAGAAAATCCTCGATCCGGGCGGGTGGATTACCTCGCTGCGCCAGCGGGAGGACCGTTTTGGTTCCATGATTTCCCTGACCTACTCAATATCTTGCTGGAGGAACTAGCCGGATGAAATTCGTCGGGCTGGACCTCGGTGGAGTCAATTCACTCGCTTGTGCGCGTGATGATACAGGTGCCGAATCGTTCCACGCCAGCGCCTATCCAGAAAGGCCCTCCTGCGTGCTTCTCCCGCTAGTCAGGAAGGAAAAGACACTCGCCGGAGACGAGGCCCTGCGAAACGAGCGGGGTTCGGGACTGGTTTGGCCTCCGCTCGCGATGGCCGCCTCTGATGGATGGAGCCGCGCTACGCCGCCCGCACAAAACGGACGGTTGATGCTAGCGACAATTTGGCAGCGGCTCAACACAGGGGATCGATGGTCCGACCCGCAGTGGCAACCACCGGACGGCTTACCGCCTGTGAATAAGCCAACTCCTTCTGAATGCCTGACCGCAGAGGCTCGCTCAGTGCTAAGGCGAACGCACGGCGACACCGGCACCGCACAGGTAGTGCTCGCCATTCCAAACCAATTGCCAGAGGAATCGCAGGAATCACTTCTTGGCCGACTACCTGCCGGGGCACGCTTGGTCTGGCGCTCCGTCGCGACAGCCCTGTCGTGGGCCGAGACGAATGCCGGCCTCAAAAACGGCAACAAGCATTTGGCTGTCTTGGACGCAGGATTGCATGGAGTTGAAATCTCAGTCTTCGAGTTTCGCCAGCAGGAGAAGGATGGACAATTGTTTCGTGTGCCAGTCAGGCGGCTAAACCGCTTGAACTTCGCCAACACAGATACACTACTCGCCGATTCACCCGCTCCATTTTCCCGCGTGCTCCCCGATTTGGCCGGGCTTGAATCGCACTTGACCAAAATCTCCAACGCGGTCGGCGGGGAAGCGGAATTGTTGCTTTGCGGTCCCTTGGCAAAACCACTCTTTGCTTTGCTGCAACGGAGATTTCCACTTTGTAGCTGGCCTGTGCCGGATGCAACCGCCGTGGCGCGCGGATCGTGTCTCTTCGCATGGCGACTGGCGCGGGACTGGCCGACCTATCTCGACGTATTGCCATCGCTGGAATTGTTCACTCTCACGGAGGAGCACGAACCGAAATGGCTTCCGATTATTCCGGCGGATTGCGAAGTGTCCGGTGGTCGTGATTTTCAACACCTGCTTGCTCGACGAATTTTCATTGAGAAGGACACAACCCGTCTGGCGAGCTGGTTGCAGCGCTCAGGTGAAACCGAATTCCGAAAACTCTCTACCGGCTTGCCTGTGCAGGCCGCACAAAATGCCTGGGTGGATTTGAACGTCAGCGCACGCTCTGCCGGGGGATTCGCCCGTGTGAGCATTACGCCGTCCCCGGGGCAATTCGATGTATTCGGCACCGGGCAAAGCGTGATGTTGAACTGGCAAAGCATGGAACGTATTGCCCGCGAGCCCGGAGAGAAATGGCCCAAGGGAATGGTTAAGTTCGGCTGGCCAGCGTGTGGAAAACTTTACGCCCATAAGCCGATCTTCGAGGATTTCCTCTATACTGCCGACCAAGAACTCACTCAAGCTCTTGAGCACCGAACCCAAAACCACCGGATGGCGGCTCTGGGCCTTTTGAAGTCGCGAGCGGCGAAGACAATTGCCCCGCATCTTGCGGGCGTAACTGGGGGAGGCGGCGATGCAGCCCCTGTTAACCTGCTTGTCTGCTTTAGCACAGACGCGCCGTGTGAGTGTATGGAGGGCGGGTATGCAGGTCGCTCGCAGATACGGATTCCACTGCCAAGCAAAGACGAGCAAACGCTCAAAATCGCCCGGCGACTGTGGCAACGATTAAAGGTGCTGAATGCGGATTCGCGAGCGTCTTCTACAGAGGTAAATGCGGTTGTTTACATATTGGGGCGCATGGGCGGATATGCGCCGGACACATTCCAGAATCATCTGGCCAGCGAACTTCACCCGGTCACGAATGCTGTGCGTTTGTTTGCGGTAGGACGGGTGCTTCAAACACCTGACCATGGGCGTCGCCTTCTAGCGATCGTCAAGGACAAGGCGGATTTTGGCCAAGCACTCAATAACAACTGGCTGAGAATGCTTGTTTACGTCCTTTACCAACGGCCCGATGTCCTGCGAGAGGTGCCGCGCGAACACGTTGTCGCTGCCGCCAGTCTTTGTCTCGATTCATTCGAGCAGAAGGTGCAGCAAGGGAATATTCGAGTCGTTTTTATGAACAGCTTGCGCGCATTGGCGCTGCTGCTCCGAGTGAGGCGACACGCCCATGCACGCGATTTCCTCTGCCCGGATAGATGTCCGCAAGACGAGGAACGTATCGCAAGGCGGTTCACCCGTGCTTTGCGTCAAGCAAGGGCCATGAAGCTGCGTCCGGGGCCGCAACTGCTTGTTGAGCGCGTAACCGAATGGCTCGACTTCATGGCATCAACAGACGAGATGCCGCCCATCGCTCCGCCCGGCGAAGACAATGAGTCGGAAGACCCGAGCGATGACTGACGCATTGCTCAATGCCCTCGCTACCGCTCCCGGCCCACAAACTGCCGCCGAGTTGTGCGACGCGGTGCGACGCACCGGGCGAAAGGTTGAGGAATTTGAGGTTCTTCAGGAATTGCGTCGGCAACAAAGTCAAGGTGTCGCCCGCCTCGATGGGACTCGCTGGCGGCTACTCAAGATGCCGGCCAACACCAGTATGAGTTCGCCACAACAGAGGCCCGTTCTATCGCCCCCGGCTGGCGGTGAGGCGGCCGCAGAAAAGCGGACAAAGGC
>CAYYSX010000106.1:0-8814 GCA_964474315.1 uncultured Verrucomicrobiota bacterium
TTTACGAAACCGTTGCTCTACCACTGAGCTACACCGGCGTGAATCCCGTTCCGAGAGGATCGGAACGCGCGGTGTATCTAGGCGAGCCGACCCTTCGCTGCAAGGGCATTCCTTGAACCGGCCAAAGGGGGGCGTATCTGGAATCTGTCCTCAAAGCCGCGGGCCGAGCCCAAGAGAGCCGCCCACCGCCTTCCTCAAGCTCCAAAAACCAAGCTCCAACCTCCAAGCACCCCAGGTGCCTGCGTCGTTTCTCCGGAGGCGCAAGCCGACGGAAATGAGAATAAACCGGAACCCCCTATGGCGGGACGTTGCTGCGGGTCGCAGACCCGCGCTCCGGCTGCGCGACGGCCGCCAAGCTCCCTTCACTTCTCTGGTTCGTGGCGCCGCTCGACCGAGGAGGGTTACCAAAACGATTTCCACCAAACGTCCTGCTTCCAGGACGGTTCAGCCAAGGAACCGGGCGTTGGGAGCTTGGGTTCTTGGAGCTTCTTTTGAGCTTTGAGCTGTCACGTCCACTTTCCCCATATCAATCGTTGCGAAAGTACCTTCCCACAGATGGATGCAGCCACGCGGGTGGTGCGGTGCGGACACCGCACGCTACACGGACGTACTTTCGCAACGATTGATAGCCGTCGCGGCAAGGATCTATTCAAGAGACACTCCTGCGCCATCTCCGGCGCCCGATTTACGTTTTCCGTCGTGCTCTGGACGCGCACGATGACGCGGTGGATCAGCCGCCGCTTGGCCTTATTGCCGGATCGAAGTCGTTGCCCCTCCTGTTTGCCCGCGAGGCCCGGAAGGATGGACGACGGATCGTGGCCACGGCAGTCGAAGGCGAGACCAGTCCGGAGTTGGCCCCGCTCGTGGATGAGATCGTGTGGCTGCGGGTCGGGCAGCTCGGCAAAATGATCTCGGCGTTCACCGAGCGCGGGGTGAAGCAGTGCGTGATGCTCGGCCAGGTGGCTCCCAAAAATCTGTTCGATGTCCGGCCCGATCTGCGGGGCATGGCCTTGCTCTTCAAGCTCAAGGAGAAGAATGCGCACACCATCTTTGGTGCGATTGCCGAGGAGTTGAAAAAGGACGGAGTCGAGCTGATCGAACCCTTGCGCTGGCTTCGGCCGTGGATGCCGTCCACCGGTTATACCGTCGGCCCGCGCTTGTCGGCCCACCAGCAGGAGGACGTTTCCTTTGGGCTCCGGATCGCCAAGGAGGTTTCCCGGCTGGAAATCGGGCAGAGCGTGGTGGTGAAAGGTGGAACGGTCCTGGCCGTGGAGGGATTCGAAGGGACGGATCCGTGTCTGGAACGGGGCGGGCGGCTGGCGGGAAAACACGGTGGAGCGGTCGCGGTCAAAGTGGCGAAGAAAGACCACGATCTGCGGTTCGATATCCCGTGCGTCGGGCCGAAGACCATTGAGGTCTGCGCCGCAAACGGGGTGGAGGTGTTGGCAGTCGAGGCGGACCGGACGCTGTTGCTGGACCAGCCGGAGTTGGAGCAGTTGGCTCGCGAGCGGAGAATTGGGGTGGTGGCGGTGAAGGGGGAGGGGGCAGTAATCAGTAATAAGTCATCAGTGATCAGTAAGCAGTAAGCAGTAAGGTGAGTGTAGCTTCGGGTTCAATCGCAAATCAAAAATCAAAAATCGCAAATCCCCCCCTATTGCTTCCTTATCGTAAAGTAATCCCGCACCTTCACCTGGTCCGTCAAAAAAGTGCCTCTCAACTCCAGGCCGTCGATGTCCAGGACCAACGAGCCGAGCCTGTTCAGCGAAAGATACATGGCCGGATGGTTGAGCGGACCGCCGCTGGTCTGACCCGAACTTCCCGCCACCACATAGACGGCGCCTTCATGCGGGACGGTCCCCTCCGGTTTGACATAGGCCCCGTCGCCATCGGGTCGGCCATCACCATGGTTTAAGAAATTAGCCGGGACCATGTTCGTACTGAATCCATAGGCGCCGTTGATCAAGTAACTTCGTTCGTATGAATGCGAATGACCGGCCAAGACGAGGTCCACGCCGCCGTTTTCCAGAATGGGCACGAGGTTCTCTCGCATTTGCACCAATCGGCCGCCGCTGTCCCGGGGGTGGTCCGAGTTGTGCGATCCCTTCGAGTAGGGCGGATGGTGAAAGAAACAGATGATCCAATCACGCGCGGTGGCTTCCAGATCCGCCTTCAGCCATTGGGCCATGGCGCCATCGGGACTGCGGTCGGTGTCGTGCGAATCCAGGCAGACGAAATGGATGTTGGCGTAGTCGAAGGAATAGTAAGCTTCGGTGCCGCTGGGCATACCGCCGGCTTGTCCCTGGGTCGGCAAGGTGAAGATGTCGTAATAGACACCGGACTGAGTGGCGGAGTTGGCGCTACCGGCATCATGGTTTCCCAAGGTGGGCCAGAGCGGCACGGTACGGAGCAACCCGGTGTACATGTCGAATACCGCCTTCTGGTATTGGCGATCGGTTCCCGTGCTGTACGCGTTGTCGCCCAGCATCAGCCACAGGTCGGGCTTCCGGTTGCCACTCCAGGCATAGAAGGCGTCGCGAACCGCGGCTTGCTGAAGATTGGCGGTTCCCGAATCCCCCAGCACCCAGATGCGCGTGGGCCGGGGTGGCCCCGGACGCGGTGGAGTGACAAAGCTGTCCAGACCACCCGGGGGCGTAAACCAGCGGTTGGTCTCGCGTCCCACCACATAGAAATAGCGGGTGGCCGGCTGGAGTCGCGTCAGCCGCACGACATGCTCAGTGAGCAAACCGGCGTGGGACGCCCAGTTGGTGGCGGTGGCGGGACTCGGACCATAACGAATCCATCCGCGGCACATCTGATCGGTGCGCCACCGCACCACCATGGATTCGGGAGTGGCCAGTTGTAGATAGGGTTGGCGGGTCAGCTTGGGAGCCGCGGTTCCCGCCCATGGAATGAGGATGGCCAGCGACAGGAGAAAGGACCTCATCGCGGTGAAGGAATGGATGGAGTCGCCGATCTCAAGTCGATCAACCGGGCGTCAATCTGCTGGCGGAGTTCGGTTGCGACCCACGCCCGACGGAGTTTGTCGGGCAAGCGATCCAAGGCTTCCCGGGCGGCGGTGAACTCTTGGCGCGCCTCGTTGGTCCGGCCGGCGGCCAGCAGCACTTCGCCCCGTCGGAAGAGCCAGCGTTCCTTGCGCTCGGCTCGTTCCGCAATGGCCGCCAGTCGCGCCAGGGCCGCGTCGATCCTCCCTCGCTTGACTTCCAGGTCCACCGCCAGGAGTTGCAGGGCGGGCAGAGGGCCGTAGCGCTCGATCCCCTCGTCCAGGCCCGCCAACACGTCGGTCTCGGCGGCTTGCGCGGCCTGACCGTCGCGGGCGCGTTCGAGAAACCATTCCGGCCGCGGCTCTTCCGACAGGCGAATCGCGGCGGTCCAGTGCCGGACCGCTTCGCCCGGCGTTCCGGCGAGCCGGCAGGATTCCGCCGTGGCGAGCTGGCCGGGCAACGAGGCGGGACACACCGAGGTGAAACGGGACAGACGTAGCACGGCGGTGTTGGTGTCGCGCTGGCCCAGTGCGATGAGCCCCAGGCGTAGGTCGTTGGTGACGTCGTCCGGTCGCAACACCGCCACCCGCTGCCAATCGATCAACGCGTCGGAGTACAGTTCATGAATCCGGAATAATTCCCCGCGATGTACCAGTAGCGTCGGGTCGTCCGGGGTCTTCTCCAGCTCGACGCTGAGGCGAGCAATCTCCTCGTGCAAGGGACCGTGGGCGCGGCCGGGGAGCGTCGCGGGAATCAACGAAAGACCCAGAAAGAGGAGGAGTCGCCGGACCATTGGGGGCGGGCTTAGATATCGATACGCCCCGCAAAGACGAAGGTCGCTGGACCCGTCAGTTGGACTTCGCGAAAGGCGCCGTTGTGCCGCTGGAAACTGACTTCCAATTCGTCTCCTCCCTGGACCTGGACACGGATCGGCGAGGTGAATCCATGCACCGCAGCGGCTACCAGGGCGCTGGCCGATACGCCGGTGCCGCAGGCCAAGGTCTCGCCTTCGACGCCGCGTTCATAAGTCCGCACGCGAATGGAGTTGGGCCCCTTGACCTGGACGAAATTCACATTGGTGCCGCGCGGCTGGAAGTGTTGGTGCCGACGCAGTTCGGAGCCGAGCGTCTGCACCATCGCCTGATCGGCGTCCGGAACGAAGACCACCGCATGGGGGACGCCGGTGTTGAGAGAACTGACGTCGAGCGGCCCGGCGGAAGTCGATAAGGAATCCTTCAGGCGAAGCGAGTGCGGGGGCGTGAGATTGACCGTGACGCGTTCGCCGTCGAAGGCAGCGCGAATGACGCCAGCGGCGGTCGCGAAGGTGAGTTCCGGTTTCTGCCAGCCCGTGATTCGTTGGATATAGCGGGCAAAGCAGCGGGCGCCGTTGCCGCACATTTCGGCTTCGGACCCGTCGGAATTCCAGAACTGCCAGGCCCAGTCAGCCTGATCGTTGCGTGCCGGAACGAGGAGCATCAGGCCGTCCGCGCCGATGCCGAACTGGCGATGGCAAAGGCGGGCCACTTGCTCGTGGGAAAGGGAAATCGTCCCGGCACGGTTGTCGGCCAGGATGAAGTCATTCCCGGCCCCGGTCATCTTGACGAAGTCGAGCGTCATCTCCGTTGCCAAAACGTACTGGCAAAGGAGGGGGATGGAGCAAGGGGGAATGAACGGGAGCCTGAAGAGCCGGGAGGTTGCGGCGGGTCACCGACTCGCGCTTCGCCTCATTCGCGCGGCGGCAATAACCTACAACCAGCTCGAAGCCAACCGCGATGTCTGGATCGGCCGGGCCTGGGGCGTCTTGAGGAATTCCCTTCCCTTCCCGGTGCCGGAACTGACGCTTAGCGGGCCCGACCCGTTCCAGTTTCGGCTACGCCCGAAGACACGGACTTAGGACCGCGGGTCGGGACCAGTTGTCGCCTAACCTCGTCTATCCCTCCATCCTCGACCTCCGGACCGCCCCCTCTCAGTCTCACCCGGTGCAGGTGGAACTTCGCGAGGTCACCAAACGCTACGGACGCACGGTGGCGTTGGAGAACGTTTCTTTGGCTCTGGATCCGGGTCAGATCGTCGCCGTTCTCGGTCCCAACGGCGCCGGAAAAACCACCCTGTTGCGCCTACTCGCAGGCCTCTCCGGACCGGACCGCGGGGAGGTCCATTTCGACGGCGCCCGCTTCAACCGCAACGACGCCGCCACCCGTCGGCGCCTGGCATTTCTTCCCGACTTCCCGCCCTTGTTCCCCGAGGAATCCGTGCTGCGTAACCTCGCCATCCAGCTTCGTTTATACCGCGCCGACAGTCCCGGCGTGGAGAAACGCGTCCTCGACCTGCTGGAGGAATTGGAACTGCTTCGGTTGGCGGAGATGCCGGCGGCAACCCTGTCGCGGGGTCAACTGTACAAGGCCGCCCTCACCGGTCTCATCACCGCCGATCCCGAGCTGTGGCTCCTGGACGAACCCCTGGCGTCGGGCATGGACCCGCTGGGCCTGATGGTGCTGCGTCGCGAGCTGCGCGCCGCGGCCGCGGCCGGGCGCACGGTGCTCTACACCACGCAATTGATCGAGATGGCCGAAGGGTTTGCCGACCGTCTGTTGGTGATCGCCGAGGGACAAGTGCGGGCCTTTGGAACTCCGGCCGAACTGCGGTCGGCCGCCAACGTTCCCGAAGGACAGGTGTTGGCCCGGTTGTTCGCCCAGCTTCACGAGCCTCGGTCATGAACGGGTTCCGCGATCACCATCCGGAGTTTATGCGGACGTTGCGTCAATCCGCACGACAGCGCGCGGCCACGCGGCGGGTGAAGCAGCGGCGTCCACCTTGGTCCGGGCGACGATGGATACCGGACTGGGCCGCCGTGCTTGCCCTGCTCGTGGTGGTGGTGTTCAGCCTGAATCGCCGACACGCCGGGGCTGCCTCCCTCTCTTCCGAGGGGACAGAAGCCGTCCTGGCCCTGCTGGCCTTGTTCCTGGCCAGCACGACGGAGCGCCATCTGACAGAGATGCTGGGACACGGACCGGATTTGGCCGCGGCCTTGCACCTGCCCACCGACAACCGGTGGATCACCCAACGTCAAACCCGGCGTGGATTGGAGCCGTTCCCGTTGATGTTGGGCGGGTTGTTCCTGACGGCGCTGGTGGTCGCCACCGCCTGGCCACCGACGTGGGGGAGCCTGTTCGGAGCCGTGGTGTTTTCGATCCTGCTCGGGGCCACCGTTCTGTCCCTGGCCTTTTGGCTGGCCGCCACCCGATTGGCCCCCTTCCTTGCCCTGGCGCTGTGGACGCTCCTGATCGGGCTTTGGCTGGGAATCTCGTTCCAGCCCGCCATCAAGACTTGGCTGGTGGCCAGCCTCAACGAACACGGTCATTGGATCACCCTGGTCTTACCCACCGGCTGGGTCATCCGGCCCTTTCATCGCGGACTGGAGTTCGGTCTTTCGGCCGACTGGCTGTGCCTGCTGCCCGCCGTGGTGTTGATCGCGTCCCTACGCTCGGCCTGGCTGAATCTTCAACATCGGGTGCGGCCGCGGGACCAGGCTCTCTTGCTGCATGCGTCCCAGATTCCCGACGACGCCAGCGAGGAATTCCGACGCGAAGTGAACGAGGCGCTGACGTTGCCGGCCTCGCGCCCACCGGAACCCTTGCGGGCGGAGGTGTTGAGCCGGCGGTTTCTCGACCTTCCGCGCCCGCCACCGCCCTGGATCGAGCGCTGGCTGTGGAGGTGTTGGACGCCCGCCGAGCGAGTGCTGGCCGAGCTCGCTTTCCCGGGTCCGACCCGGTGGTCGAACTCATTCGCTTTGGGCAGTGGGCTGCTGCTCCTCGCACTGACCCTGGCGGCCTGGGGAAGCCGCTGGGGTTCAGGATGGGTGCTAGCTGGTTGGATCGCGACCGGCGTTTTGCTGGTTCATTGGATCACACCCATCTCGCCGGCCTTGGGACGTCTGGAGAATGCCTGGAATGTCGGACAAGGCACCGTGACCACGTTGGGGCTTTTTCCGTTGGGCTTATCCGAGGTCAGCCGGTGGGCACTCAAGACGGGACGACTCCGGCTGCTGCTCGGGGCCCCCGTGGCCCTGCTGGCGGGGGGCGCGGTGGGCTGGATTCACCCTCAGGTGGTCACCCCCCGGACGGGGGCCGAATGCGCCGCCGTCGCCTTGATCGCCCTGGCCGGACTTCAACCGCTCTGGCTGACCGGGAATCTCATTGGACGCGGTTTTCCCCGGTTCGTTGGGCGGGCGCGATTTCTGCACGACGCGATTTGGTTGAGCGCGGGCTTGGCGTGGCTGGGCCTGGGAGTGCTGGCGGTCTTGGCGACGGCGGCGGCGGGCCTGGGCTGGGGCGTCGGTCTGGCGTCCGCGGCGATGGCGGCGGGGTCGGGTGGCTTGGCCTGGATCATCCGCGCCTTCAACCGGGGACAAGTGGAACTGGTGTATCCACCCCGAACCACCGATCTGACGGTGTGGCCACGCTGAATGGATAAGACCACCAAGAAACGGAGATACCCTTGTACGGCGGCGGGCCGCGCGACCGGGCGCCTTTACTTCGCCTGCGGTTTCAACCAGCCGGAAAAGCGCATCCAATCGGTCACCCGGTCCGGCCAAAACGTCGCCGGATTGTCCGTCCGCCGCAGACCATAACCATGACCTCCCACCGGATAGACGTGGAGCTCGTTGGGCACGCCGGCCTGTTTCAAGGCCAGACAATAGAACAACGACGTCTCCACTCGCACCGGATCATCCTGGGTGATGCTCTGGAACGTGGGGGGCGTGTTGGTGGTGACCGGCACTTCCGGCCGAAGCCGGTCGCCCTGGTCTTTATCGGTCAAATACGCCGGATAAATCAGCACCGCGAAGTCCGGCCGGCAACTGACCTCATCCGCGGCATCGACGACTGGATAGGTGCGTTGCGCATACTGGTTGCTCAAGATGGCGGCCAGGTTGCCTCCGGCGGAGAAGCCCAGCACGCCGATCCGTTGGGGGTCGATGCCCCATTCCGCGGCGCGGCTGCGCACCAATCCCAGGGCCCGCTGGGCATCCTGCAGCGCGGCCTCATGGTTGGGGCGGTCGGGACGCTTCGGCACCCGGTACTTGAGCAGCACGCCGGTAACCCCAATCGAGTTCAACCATTCGCACACCTCGGTTCCCTCCAGGTCGAGAGCAAGAATGTGGTACCCGCCGCCCGGACACACCAGCACGGCCGCCCCAGTATCCTTTTCGGGCGGCGCCTGGAAGACCGTGAGCGTCGGACGCGAGACGTTGCCGAGGCGGATCAACCGGCGTCCGGCAACCAGGTTATCGGAGTCCTTGGTGGTATCCTGTTCCGGCGGCAGGGTGACGGTGGCATCGCCCGGGGCGGTTCCCGGCCACAGTTCGACGACTGGGGGTTGGGCCGCCGAGAGGCAGAACGTCAGGCAGGCCAAGCCAGAAAGCACCCAGGGGAAACGCATGGCGGATGGTGTTTAAACGACCGGCCGTTGGCGACTGGGAACTTCGCCACCGAATTCTCGCCGGGCAGGCATCCCTCCAAGCTCAAAGTTCAAAGTTCAAAGTTCAAATAGGCGGGCACGGTCGGCGGACTGATGAAGCTGGCACGCTGGGGCTTTCCGCACTCCGCACTCCGCACTCCGCGTTCCGCATTCCGCATTCCGCATTCGAGAGATGGAGACAGGGTACCTATCGCGCCATTTGCCAGGCCTAGTGTCGCATTCTCTCGACCAGCTTACGCCAATTCTGACATGACCAGGCAAGCGAAGGGGGAAGCTTTGGATCAAAAGCGCCGGATTTACACCTTTCGGCCAGACTCTTGGCGGCGTCAGCCAC
>CAYYSX010000106.1:8914-18321 GCA_964474315.1 uncultured Verrucomicrobiota bacterium
AAGGCAGACAATCTGAGTGCGGCTAGCCACGAACCCACCCCCTGGCGATCGCCTCGCCCTGCGCCATGCCTTCGGGAACGTTCAACGAACCGACGCGCGTAGGAGAGGTGTGATCATCTCGCCAAAGGTAGAGGCCGGAGTCCTCGCCCGCGCTGCTCAAGATTTCCGGGTGATGTGAAATGAGGATCGCCTGATGGTCTTCGTCGAGCAGTTCCCGCACCGATAGCACCCAGGGTTGTAGTTCCGGCAGGCCGACATAATTGTCCGGCTCATCAATCAAGACCGTTTGCGCCACTCCGGTGGCCAGCGCCGCCCGCACCATGTAGAGACCGATCAGCGCCTTCTCGCCGTCGGAAAGCTGATCGAAGAACAAGTCTCCAGCGTCCCCACCATTCGCCCTGCCAAACCGCAGTTGCAGCACCTTCGCGTTCAGCCCCACGTCCACGAGCCGGAGTGATTTGAAGTCTGGCCAAACTTCCTGCAGCAAGTCGCGCAAAGCAACTGTCCAATCCAGGTCCTGCGACAACGAACGATACCACGAGGTCAGATTACTCAGATAAAGGTCGGGATGTTTTGACTCAGACTTGCTTTCCCGCTCCATGCCGCGTGGATTAGAGCGCAAAATCAGGAGACTGGCCACAGCCTCCTGGAGAATCGCGAGCTCGCGGAGGGTCCCTTTCGGTTGGATGGAGGCCAGAGCAGCCTGGCGCCAGTCCAACGGGAAGCCGGTTTGGTTGCCGTCTGGCCGTTGGAAACGTACCCCTTCAAGATCCCGTTCAAACAAGCTCTTCCCGTCGCATATCGCACGCTCCTTAATGAATCGAGGTTTCTCGTAATCAGCCTTTTGCTCGAGGTGAATGATGTATTCAAAGGCATGCCCCTCAGCGGTCACGCCCAGCTCAAACTGCTGAACCGTGCTCTCCTGCCAGTTCGTGAACTCCAAATGCGGAACATCCCGCTCACCCTCCCCACCGAGAAAACCATCGCCGGTGGCGAGATTGCGGATCAGCCGGAGAGCATCGAAAACGGAACTCTTGCCTGATCCATTGGGACCGCACAGGACGCCGAAGGAATCAAATTCAGCCTTGAAGCCAACCAAGCACCTAAAGTTGTGGGCGTAAAGCCGGGTTATCATGGTGCCATGATATTGGGGTAGCTTTTCACGTCAATCTTGCCGGGGACGGCGGCGGCAATGAGGGCGGTGCTCCTGCAACAGGAAGGGCCAAAGAGACATAGAGTGCCGGGTCGTCTGTTCGCAGTTCTTCTCCACGTCCGCCGGGTGGCCACGTTGCTGCGGATCACAGACCCGCGCTCTATTCGGTGGCTGGGCCCCCAGTTCGCGCCAGGAACGGAACGAGAGGAATACCGCACATCTTGCCCGGCACCCCTGCTTCTGCCGCAGAAATTCATACGTACCCGTATCAATTCGGTTGCCATGAGCCCGCGCCGGACAAACCTTAACGGCTGTGATTGCTGTCACTCGAATCGGGATCGTCGTCGCGGGCTGGATCGCGCTGGCCGGGTTCGTCCAGGCCGCCGACTGGCCCATGTTCCGCGGCAATCCCCGCCTGACCGGAGTCGCCGAAGGCACCCTCCCGAATCAACCGACGCTGCTCTGGAGCTTCAAAACAGGCGCCGCCGTCAAATCCTCCGCCGCCGTCGTGGGTGACCGGGTCTGGGTCGGGTCCACCGATTCCAACCTTTACTGCCTGAACTTGGCCGACGGCAAACCGGTCTGGTCGTTCACTGCAGACGGCCCCATCGAGTCCTCGCCGCTGGTGCTCGACGGTCAGGTGTTCTTCGGCACCGCCAACACCAACGTGTATGCCCTGGATGCCGCGTCCGGAAAACTCCGGTGGAGCTTCGGACTGGAGGACAAAATCCTCTCCAGCCCGAACTGGGTGGCGGCCACCAACGAGACGAAGCACGTCCTGGTGGGAGGATACGACTTCAAGCTCTACAGTTTCGACGCCGCGTCCGGGAAGACCAACTGGACCTTTGAGACCGGCAATTACATCAACGGCACTCCGGCGGTGGGGGACGGTATGACGGCCTTTGGTGGTTGCGATGCGCTCGTCCACGTGGTGGATGTTCTGCGGGGCGAGAAAATCCGGGAGATCGATGCCGGCGCTTACATTGCCGCGTCGGGCGCGTTGGTGGATGGAATTCTTTATGTGGGTCACTATGACAACGCGTTCATGGCCGTGAACCTGAAGGAGGGGAAGATCCAGTGGAGCTATAAGGATCGGTCGTTCCCCTACTTCTCGTCCCCAGCCGTGACCCAGGACCGCATCGTCGTGGGCGGGCGGGACAAGCGGCTGCACTGCCTCCAGCGGGAGAATGGCGAAGGAGTGTGGGTATTTTCCACCCGCGGCAAAGTGGACAGCTCCCCGGTGGTGGCCGGCGACCGGGTGGTGGTGGGATCCGATGACGGACGGCTCTATGTCGTCGCCCTGGCCGACGGCAAAGAAATCTGGAACTACGAAATCGGTCAACCGGTTCAAAGCTCGCCGGCGGTCGTCGATGGCCGAATCCTGATCGGTGCCGATGATGGGGTGGTTTATTGTTTCGGAGAGAAAAAATGAGAACTCAGCGTTCCCAACCCGCTCTTGCCCGCAAGCTTCCTGCTGATCCCCAGTTCCCGGGAGGCGTGGAGGAACCAACGCGGCGACTTCGCGCGGAGGCTCCTTGGCGAATCGTCGGCGGACGAGTAATCCATCTTCCCGCCTCCCCTCCCACCCGATCGCCCAAGCTTTCGACAACCATTGAATCGAAGACGACATGAGCTCCATTACCATCGCCCCGCCCCCAAAAACCGCTGGTCCGCCGCTGCAGAAGGAGACCACCGTGGGGAACTATTTCGTCGCCAATTATCCGCCCTTCGCTTTCTGGAAGCCGGAGTCCATTCCGGAATTCGAGGCCGCCCTCAATCGCCCCCCTTCCAGCTCCGACTCCTCCGTCACGCGGCTGGGTTTGTACACCCACATTCCGTTCTGCCGGAAGCGTTGCCACTTTTGTTATTTCCGGGTCTATACCGACAAGAATGCGGAGGACATTCGCGGCTATTTGGACGCTTTGCTGGCCGAACTCGCCGTGTACGCGTCCCAGCCGGTCATCGGCGGCCGGAAGCCGAAGTTCATTTATTTCGGCGGCGGCACACCCAGCTACCTCTCGCCCGATCAGTTGAAGTTCCTGACCGATGGCATGAAACGCCTCCTCCCCTGGGACGAGGTCGAGGAGGTGACCTTCGAGGCGGAACCCGGCACGCTTACGGACCACAAGCTCCGGGCCATCCGCGAGCTGGGCGTGACCCGGCTCAGTCTGGGTATCGAGCATTTTGACGATCATATTCTGGAGATCAACGGCCGGGCCCATCGCTCGAAAGAGATTGCCCGCGCCTATGCTTATGCCCGGGAGATCGGCTTTCCGCAGATCAACATCGACCTCATCGCCGGCATGGTGGAGGAGACCGAGGAAAAATGGCGGGAAGCCGTGGCCAAAGCCGTTGCGCTCGATCCGGATTCCGTGACGATTTATCAAATGGAGGTGCCTTACAACACGGGCATCTACCGCCAGATGAAGGCCGACGGAAAACTCGTGGCTCCGGTGGCGGACTGGGAGACCAAACGCCGCTGGGTCGATTACGCCTACAGCGAATTCGAGAAGGTCGGATACACGGTGACCAGCGGTACCACCGTGGTCCGGGATCCGGCCCGCATTAAGTTCATCTACCGGGACGGCCTTTTCTCCGGGGCGGATATTCTCTCCATTGGCGTCGCCAGCTTCGGGCATCTCAACGGGGTTCATTATCAGAACCATCACGACTTCCAGCCTTATTTGGATGCCGTGACCGCCGGTCGGCTGCCGATCTATCGCGCTTATACCCCAGACGCCGAGGAACGTTATATTCGCGAATTCATGCTTCAGTTGAAGCTCGGCGGCGTGAGTGCGGAGAAGTTCACCCGAAAGTTTGGGCGTGACCCGCGGAAACAGTTCTCCGGCCCCCTGACCACGCTGCAGCGTCAGGGATTTCTCACCAACGGCGGCGACCGCATCGGCATTACGCGCGAAGGGCTCCTGCAGGTGGATCGCCTGCTGTTGGAATTCTTCAAGCCGGAACACCTGACGGGTAGGTATGCCTAAGCGCAGTCGATCGAGCAGTGACCGGGCGGCGATGAATTCGAGCCGCCGCGATTTTTTGACCACTCTCACGCTGTCGGCCGTTGGGGTGGCCGCCGGTACCCCCGGTTGCGTCACTTCCAAGAGCTCGAGCGCCGGCCAGATCGTCACCGTCACTGGCCCGATTCGCCCGGATCAGCTTGAACGGACTCTGATCCATGAGCATGTGGTGGTGGATTTCATCGGCGCTTCACGCTCCACCCGGCCCCGCTACGACGAGGAGTTCGCGTTCCAAACGGCCCTGCCCCACTTCGAGCGCCTCCGACGCGCCGGACTGCGGTCGCTGGTCGAATGCACGCCACGGTTCATCGGACGCAATCCGGCGTTAATGAAACGGCTCTCTGAGGCCTCGGGTCTGCAGGTGGTCACCAATACCGGTTGGTATGCGGCGGTGGACCATCGGTTCCTCCCGCCCGAAGCGCACAGCGAGTCGGCCGAGCAAATCGCGGCGCGCTGGTGGTCGGAATGGACCGATGGAATTGAAGGCACCGGAGTGCGGCCCGGCTTCCTCAAACTGGGCACGGGCGCCGGCCCGTTGCCTCCGGTGGACACCAAGCTGGTCCGCGCCGCCGCGCGCGTGCATCGGGCCACCGGAATGTCCATCGCCATCCATACCGGCGATGGAACGGCGGCGCTCGACGAGATCCGGCTTCTGCGCGAGGAAGGCGTTCGGCCCGACGCCCTCATCTGGGTTCATGCCCAGAACGATCCCGGGCCCATCCAGCTCGAGGCAGCCCGGCAGGGAGTCTGGATCAGCCTGGATGGCTACTCGCGGTCCGGACCGAACCTTCTCCGTTATCCCCAGTTCCTCACGGCGCATCGGGAGGCAGGAACTTTGCGACGCGTCCTGTTGTCGCACGACGACGGTTGGGCGGTAGAAGGCGAGGCCCCGACCGGAAGCGAGCTTCGTCTGTTCGGCAACGGCAACCCGCTTCCGTACGACTCCCTGTTCAGCCGGCTGTTGCCGGACCTGCGGGCGCGAGGCTTCACCGAGGCCGACTTCGAACAGATCCTGGTCGAGAACCCGCGGGAGGCTCTCACCTTACGTCCCCGGCTGATTTCATGAGAATTCCTTCCCCCAACCAGGTGCGTCCGCTGGACGAATTTTACCGGCGTCAGGGCCGCGCACTTCCTCCCTTCGAAGTCATCGCGCCGGAGGAAATGCCCGAGCCGGAAAAGTCGCTCTTGGTCCACCATCGCGATATGACTCGCACGCTGGAGCAGTTCCACGGCGCCCGGATTCATCTGCGGGTGCTTTCCCGTCACGACGCGGACGGTGCTTACTGCCGGGAATCGGTGCTTCAGCTCGACGGATCGGATCAGGCGGTGGAGTTCGGGGCGATCAAGATTTACCTCGACCAGTTTCCCGAGCCGTGGCGCCAGCAGATTCTGGACGAACACCGACCGTTGGGCGGAATTCTCAATGAAAGCGGAATCGCCTACACCAGCCGTCCCACGGCGTTCCTACACTTTGCCACCGATCCGTTCATTTTGGAGGCGCTGCGACTGACGCAGAACGGAAGGCTGTATGGTCGCCAGAACACCCTGCGCCGGGTGGGCGGCGGGGTCTTGGCGGAGATTATCGAGATTCTGCCACCGACGGCGCCGGGTGCCAGAAGCGAATCGCAAACTGATTCTAAGAACGGCAGTTGATGAAACCGCGAAAGAGCACGGCGCAGTGAAGCCGCAACTCTCGGAGCGCGGGCAACTGCGCCCACACGAGGGTTCAGATACGACGTGACATAGAGCCAGGAGGGGCCACTCCGCTTCACGGAGCACCGGTCACTCCCTGATTGCCCCACGCCGTCATTAACTTCGACCGCCGCTGCTCAAGTTAAGCCGCCCGCCGGATTTCGCTTGAGGCTCGGCAAGACGCTCCCGCAACGCTACCTTCTCAACCTCCGACCCCGCCCATCGGGGTGTCCGGTCGGTTATCGTGAAATTCGACGTCACAGAACCATTCTGGTTGGCCTTGCTCGTGCCAGCATTGGCCTGGGTCGGCTGGCTGGCCTGGTCGTCCGACGTCCAACAGAGCCCCGGCCGCCGGGGCGTATCGTTGACTCTTCGGGTCGCCGCCGTGCTGGCTGTGGTGCTGGCGTTGGCAGGATTGCGCTGGATGCACCCGGTCAAGGACATGAACGTCCTGTTCCTTCTCGATGTGTCCGACAGCGTCCCGCCCCGCCAGCAGGCCGCCGCCCGGGAACAGATCCGGGAGTTTCTCCAGGAGAAACCGGCGGCGGACGGTGCGGGATTGATCGTTTTTGGGGCCGAAGCGGGAATTGAAAGCACGGCCTCCCGGACCTTCGAAGTGCCCCGCAGCCAGGCGGTGGTGGTGCCATCGGAACGAACGGATCTCGCCGGAGCCCTGCGGCTCGCCGCCGCAGCCTTGCCGGAGTATGGCGAGCGCCGGGTCGTGCTGTTCAGCGATGGAAATGAGAACGTGGGCGACGCCTTCGCTGCCGCCCTGTCCGTCCGGGGAGTCGGTGCGGCAGTGGATGTCGTTCCCCTGGGTCAGGACCGCGGGCTGGACGTGGCCGTGGAACGGCTGCAACTGCCCCCGCGTGTCCGGGAACAGGTCCCGTTCGAAGCACGGGTGCTGGTGACCGCCGGCGAAGCCGGTCCTGCCACGGTCACGCTCTTTCGCAACGACCAACTCCTGGGTCAACAGGAGGTCCAGCTCGATGCCGGACATAACCTCCTGACCTTTCCCCAAACGTTGTCGGCCCCGGGGTTTCATGCCTACGACGTCCGCGTGGATGTCGCGGCGGATAATGTGCCGCAAAACAACCGGGCTTCGGGATTCGTCTGGGTTCGCGGGATACCCCGGGTGTTGTTGGTCACGGGCGATCCCGAAGCCGATTCCTTGCTGGCCGGAGCGTTACAGTCCTCCGAGCTGGAATTGCGGGTCATCGACCCGGCCCAGTTCCCGGACTCTCTGGCCGAGCTGCACGGCCACGACGCCATCATCACCAGCAATGTTGCGGCCACCGACTTGACCCGCACCCAGCAGCAACTGTTGCAGAGCGCCGTCCGCGACTTTGGTGTGGGTTGGGTCTGCATTGGCGGCGACCAAGCCTTCGCAGCCGGCGGCTACAAGGGAACGCCGTTGGACGAGACGCTCCCGGTGGAATCGGACCTCAGCAGCCGGAAGGTGTTTCCGTCGGGGGCGCTCATTCTGGTGATTGACCGATCGGGCAGTATGACGGGCGAGAAGCTGGAGATGGCCCGGCAGTCAGCGTGGGCCGCCGTGGAACTGCTGACCCGCCATGATTATGTGGGGGTCATCGCCTTCGACGGTGCTCCGTCCGAGGTGGTGCCCCTGCAGCGGATTACCGATCCCGGTGCGGTCGGCCGGGCCATCGCCGGCATCGATGCGGGCGGCGGAACCGTGATGGGGCCGGCGCTGCGCATGGCCCTGGATCGCCTCAAGGAGGTCCCGGCCTCGTTGAAACACGTGGTGGTCCTCACCGACGGCCAATCCCACTCCGATGATTTTGAAGGAATCGCCAACGCCATGGCGGCGGAACGGATCACCCTGTCCACGGTCGGCTTGGGAACGGACTGCGATGTCCCCCTGATGCAACGGTTGGCCAGCCTGGGGCGCGGTCGGTTCTACCATGTGCCCTGGCCCACTCAATTGCCGCAAATCTTCCTTCAGGAAACCGCGGTGATCCTCAAAACCGCCATCGACGAGAACCCGTTTACCCCGCAGATCAGCGCGACCACCGAACCCATCCGCGGATTGGGCCAGGATTATCCCCCGCTGCTGGGGCATGTGGTCACGATGCCTCGACCGCGGGCGGAGCTGGCCTTGAGTACCGAGCAAGGCGATCCCCTGCTGGCCCATTGGCAGTTTGGACTGGGCCGCGCCGTCGCCTTCACGTCGGACGCCCGCTCCCGCTGGGCGCAGAACTGGACCGGCTGGGACCGGTACCGGCAGTTCTGGCAGCAGGTTCTCCAGTGGAGCCTGCGGCGTCTCGACAACGCGGAATTCACCACCCAGATCGCCATTGACCGCGGGATAGGACAACTGGCCGTGGAGGCGCTGGATGCCGAGGGAGGATTCCGAAACTTCCTGAACCTGGAGGCGGCAGTCGTGGGACCGAAAGGGGACCGGCAACGGATTCGCTTGGAGCAGACGGGGCCTGGGCGCTACGAAGCCCGGTTCGCCACCCGCGAGACGGGAACCTACCTGCTCAACTTGCTGGAGTTGGAGCGGGGCGAACCGGTGGCGTCCCAGGTCGTCGGAGCCAGTCTGAGCTATTCGCCCGAGTTTGCCGAACGGACTCCCAATTTGAATCTGCTCCGGCGGATTGCCGAGGCGACCGGCGGCAAAGAACTGATCCCTGGTGGCCATGGTGCCAATCCGTTTCTGTACGAGCGCAAACCGAGCTGGCAGCCGCAGGAACTATGGGAGCACCTCCTGCGGTTGGCGGTCGTGCTGGTGGTGCTGGATGTCGGCTGCCGCCGGGTACAGATCGACACCGCGGATTGGCGTCGGTTTGGGGAGGCTGCCTTGGCCTTTTTGGGCATCCGCGGTCGGGATCGGCGCCAAGCCTCCGACGCGGCTCCTTCACTGAGCGCGCTGTTGGCGCGTCGAAAGGAGGACCGTGGGGCTCAGGCGCCTCCATCCGAAGCGGTGGTCGCCTCCTTCCAGCCCCAAAGGCCGGGAGTCATCTCGAGCATGCCGCCGTCGGAGCCGGAACCCTCACCCGCCGCGCCGCCACCTCCGGAATCCTCTTCGGCACCCGAGCCTCAATCGCCGACCAGCCGGCTGTTGGAGGCCAAACGGCGCGCCCGGCGGTAGAGTCGGTTGGGGGGAGCAGGCTCGCCCCGGGGCGCTGCCGTCGGCGCCCTCGCCAAGCGTACCTCCGGGGGCAGGTTAAAACCCTGCGGTACAGCAGACAGGAAATGTCTGCGGTACAGCGTTGGCGCCCCCGGCCAAGGGTGTCCTTGTCTCCACCCCCTTCCCCCTTCCCGCTCCGCACTTATCACGGGCCCGGATTCTGAGCCGGCTTCAGCCGCGGATCATCCAAATCGATTCGGTAGAGGATCTGATTGTATTCGTAACGGGGAACGGGTTGGGCGCCGCCGGAGAAGTCTTTCGTAAAGGTCCCTTCAAAGAGAAGCAGCGGCGCGGAAGCCGGTGTCCAATCCAGGTGGAGGCAGGGATTGTAGAAGGTGTGCTGTTGGTGGGTCAGCACCTTGACGGCGGGTCCCCAAGGCCC
>CAYYSX010000107.1:0-18275 GCA_964474315.1 uncultured Verrucomicrobiota bacterium
GTCTCCAATGCCTTTCGGCTGTTAGTCCTGTTCGGACTGCGCTCTTGTAACTCGTTGAGTCCGTGAGGCGCAAGGGCCCGGTGGGTCGGGAGGCTGAATTGCGGAGAATCCACGGCAGGGATCGAACCGCATCCAATCCCATATTTCATACGGAATATACTGGTGGCCATTGAGTTACAACCCAGGTCGGGACCCCGTCCGTTGAGCGGCTTGGGCGCTCCCGACCTGGACCAACGGGGCAGGTCGTCACACGAGATAGCACACGAGCTTCTCCGAACAGACCATCGTTCCCGCCGTCCGCGCTTCCCGCGCGCAGCGGGCATCCATCGGGTACGCCACTACCCGATCCTCGCCAGTATCGATCTCGTCGAGCAGATCCTTCCAAAAGCGATCGAATTCGTCGGTCTCCAGGCGGCATTCGAACAGGCTGTATTGGACTCGCACTCCATAGTCCTCGCAGACGGAGGCGACCTTCTGCAGACGTTTGTGGTCGCTGATGTCATAAGCAACTAGGTATAGCATTTGTCGGGCTCCAGGTGGTTTGGTGGCATAGGGGACCGCGGGAAACGCTTCGAACCACCAGCCGGAAGGCGAGGTCATTGGGGAGGGGATGGAAGAGGTGGTTGGACATGGACGTTCCCATGGGGAGCGGCGCTCAGTTCATGAGAAAGGGTTCGAATCGGTCCAGGTTCTCCAGGGCGGCTTTGAACAGGGTGGCTTGTTGGTCCACTTGCTGACGGAGCGTGGTACGGTGCCCGGTGTGTTCGCTCAGGAACTGGCGTTCCATGCGTCGCTCGTACTGGAGGAGGAATTTACGCCGGCCCGCTTCGTTGAGATAGCAACCGCCATTGCGCGCTTCGAAATGGCCCTGATTGAGGATCTGGTGACTGAAACAGTCGAGGGCCAGGGCTTCGACGAAGCAGGGGCGGAAGGGTTCCATGAGGTCCAGGGCCAGACTCCAACGGCCGTCTTCGGTGGCATGGAGGCACCCCAGCGCCGGGTCGAGACCATGGACCTGACAGGCGGCCAGGACTTCATGATACAGCAGCGTGGCGCCGAAGGAGATGCAGGCATTGACCGGATTGTGGGGCGGCCGCGTGCTGCGGCGCTCGAACGGAAAGTTTTCGGGAAGGAAGGTGGCCCAGTGTTGAAAATAACGGGCGGCCGCTGTCCCTTCGAATCCCATGAGTTCGGGAATGTCCCGGGCCCGGGCGAGTTGTGCCAGGAGCGCTTCCAACCAATCCAAGGTGGCTTTCAGCTCCGGATTCGGTTGATCGGGACGGTTGGCTTGAACGCGCTGCAAGAGGCGTCGCTGATTGTAGAGTTTGGCGGCCACGATTCGGCCCGCGATCTGCAGGCAGAAGGCGGAGTCCAGGGTCTTTTGATATTGGCCAAGTCGGGCTCGGCCGTGGGCCGGAGTGGCGGGCAGGAAGCTGCCGAGGAACTGGTCGGAACCGCCGAGCCAGACCACCGGGATGTCGCGTCGGAGGACGGCGCCTACCGCTTGCGAGGTGATCTGCACCGAGTCGGCCAGCACCAGTCGTTCGAGATCGCGCAGGGGAATTTCGCGGAGCAAGGTATCCGCGTCCGGACTGGTCTCGTCGCGTCCGACGATTTCCAGGTGTTCCCGGTGGAGCCGGACCCGGGCTTCGGGATGGAGGATGGCGGCGGTAGGCATAAGGTGGATGGGTATTGGTATGGGCGACTGAGGGGTGACGCTGGGCCTATCAAATAACGCCGTGAGCTTAGTCCTGGAGACGACCGATGGGTACGAATGAGACGTCGGCGGACGTTCCGGTGGTTCGTGCCTTCGGGAGGGGTGCCCGCCGGTTGGCACGAACACCGGTGGCCGGGGTTACCGGAGGTAAATCAGGGAGGGCGGAATGGTGAGTGAGAATCGGCCTTTTTCGGGGAGGCAGCCGACCAACTGATGAGCGCGGCCTCCGGCCTCGCGCAATTTCCGGGCGATGGAGCTTAGCGCCCGGCGTAGTTCCTGGTCGTCGGTGAAGGAGGTCTTCAACGAGTCGGTGTGCCGCCAGTCCGCCAGGTTGCCTGTTGGAGCGGATTGCCGAAGCTGAGTGCGGAAACTCTCCACCACCTCGACGGCTCCTTTGTAAGATTGCAGGCCCGGCTCGCCTTGCTTGGTGCGTACGGCGAGGCACAGCAGCACGACGTGCTCGCGAGGGCTTAGTCTGACGCGCGTACCATTAACTTCGATCTCGCAGCGGGTTTGGTAGGCCGTGAGCTGGATTCCTTCGCCCACGGCCTGTCGAACTTGTTCACGACAGTCGGCGATGAGGCGTTGAAAGGTCCCGGCTTTCCGGCCGAGGTTGCGTTGAAAGAGATTGCGCAACGGCACAAAGGGGACATCGGCCAACTCGACCTGGGCGGCGGCGGGATCGTGCAGGTGGCCGTCGCGGTCCGGTAGCGGGGAACCGCCCTGACCCGGAAACCAGAATCCGCGAAGGGAGTCGAAGGGACTGTTGACCAGCACATGAGTGAGGCGGTCCGTCTCGCGACCCGCCAGACTGAGGCAGGCGTAGAGCAGCGCCCCCATGGTCTTACGTCCTCCGGCGAGCGAGGCGATGAGCCGACAGTCGGGATTTTCAACCAAGCTACGCACCTGATCGAGCAGGAAATCCGCCGCGGCTTCATTGTCCGATGGGTGCCTCAGATCGGAGAGTTCACGTGAGCGACCGGTAGCGGGGTCAGGGCTGGTGATGACCCGAATGTCGTCGGCCGTGTCTCCGAACCGAAGCCGGCCGTTCAAGTCATGTCCGGCAGCGGCCAAGGCCTGACGCAGGGCCTCCCAGGGAATCTGACCGTCCAAGGCGGGCTCGGGGTTGAACAACTGGCGTTCGAGGGTGCGGCGGCCGTCAGAGGTGGTGACCACGATGACCCGTCCGGGGACGATCGGATCCGGCTCGTGGGCGAGCGCCCAGATGGTTTCCGTGAGCACGGCGGGGGACATTCCAGTCACGGCCAGCAACACCGGATCGGGTTCCTGACTTTGAAGTTCAGCCTTGGCTGCCGGCTTCGAGGCGCGGGCAGAGTGTTTCAATTTGGGGTGTTTCATGGACGTCGGTTTAGGTTGCGCTCCACCTTGGCTGGTCCGGGCCGGAGCGCGTCAGATTGCGGACGTCCCGGGACGTCGGCAGCGCTTCGATTCGTTTCGGCAAGGATACGTTCCAGGACGCGCGAGGACCGGAGATATGAGATAGGAATCAAATTTCAGATCTCGACAGCGATGTCGAAACCGATGCGGCTGCGCTCGGGCGCGAGGTAGGGGATGGTGGCGGTGGCGGCGTGTTGCTTCAGCTTTTCGCGGAGTTCGTTCAGGGCTTTGGTGAGGTCGCCTTTACTGAGGTCGCCCTCGGCATCGAATCTTGGGGTATAGCGGGCGGTGGAGCGATGGCGGAGGTGGTGCTTTTTCCATTGTTCGAAGTACGCGGGATAGTGTTCGGCGGCTTCGGTGAGGTCGGCGAAGGGGGCTTTGCCCTGCGCGGCGCGTTCGTGGAGGAAGCTGGCGACGACGAGGGTGCGACCCGTGAGCGGGATGTGCTTACCCTGCACGGTGAGGATGGCGGCGGGGATGTCGAGGGTCACCCTGGGCGGGCCGGTGAGGGGACGCTGAGCCCGGGAGTAGGTCTGCACCATGCCGGCGAAGGTGCGCCTGGGCTCGTTGAGGTCGGGGAATTTGTTGCGCAGGGGGACGAAGGGAATGTCGGCCATCTCCACCCTGGCAGCATTGGCTTTCAGGGCGACTGTGGGTTGGCCGAACGACCTGACCTCCAGATCCTGCACGGGCTGCTCTGGATAGAAGAAGCCGCGCACCGTATCGAAGGGATCGCTGACCAGGACATGGGTGACTCGGTCGCTCTCCTTCCCGAGCAGGCTCATGGCGGCATAGAGCAGCGCCCCCATGGTCTTGCGGCCGCCAGCGATGCTGGCGATGACGTGCTGGTCTTCCGCATCGACGATCGGGGCGATGCTCTCGACAATGAAGTTGGCGGCTTCGTCATTGTGCTGGCGGGTGCGGATATCGTGGGCCTTCGTGCGAATGCCGGTCTCCTCGTCAGGCAGCTCGATGACGCGGACGGTGAGTTGCAGCTTGCGGGACCTGGCCGGCTGGCCGGCCTTTTTGAGAAGGTCGCGGCGCAGGGTCTCCCAAACGCTCTTCCCGTCCCAGGCGTCCTGTTGGGAGAGCAGATCGCGCTTGATGTCGTTCTCGCCTTTGGAGGTGGTGATGACGACCACTTCATCGGGCACGGTGGCGGGCGTCTCCGAGCCGAGCGCCCAAAGGGTTTCGGTGACGATGGCGGGTGACATGCCGCTGACGGCGACGAGAGTGGTTCTCATGGGCGCGGGATTTCAGCCAGGGTTGTGGTTGAAGATTTCCACCGGGCCGGTGACCGGAGAGTCATAGGTGAGCGTGCGAGCGATGCCGTGCAAAGCGTGGGCGAGGCGCAGGTAAAGCCACACCGGGCCGGGGCCGGTTAGCGTGACATCGGCGCCGCGCGGCACGAGTTCTTTCACCTGCGCTTCGTAGGCAGGCAGATCGGCCAGCTTGGCGGTGCCGGTCGCAGCGTAGAGGGTGGAGAGGTCGAGGGTCATGGGGAGGTCAGCGATTGAAGATCCCTGCCTGATAGACGTCGTCACCAGTGATAAGGCGGATACCGAATTCCCTGGCCCGCTGCCGCACATTGGCGGCCACTTTTCCAGACGGAGACTGGAACACGGCGAGGAAGCGGCGGTTGAAACTGCCACCGATGGTGGCGGCGCGGGCTTTGATTTCTTCCAACAGCGGCAGCAGGCGCGCTTTGGCTCCGCCGCGTTTGCAGTTGATGTAGAGCAGCTCCACACCGTCCACACCGAGCACGTCCTCCTCGGTGTCCGGGCCATTGCGGTCGCCCACCTGGGCGGACCAGCGCAGATCGCGAAACAAGGCACTTTTCTGGGCGGCATCGCACACGATGACCTCCCACCATGCCCCCGTCAGGAAAGCTGCCGCGTGCTGAAGCGACGCAACGGCGCGGAAATAGCGGGCATTGTAATCCGGGACGTGGTGATTGGCGAGGTGTTCAAGTTCTCCGCGTGTCGCATCCGGCAGGAGAACGCTGTTTGGTGTCTTACCAGGACGCATGAGAGAGGCGTCCACAGTCAAGCGCGCCACAGCTTCGGGCAGAGGGATCGGTTTGTTCAGAAAAGGCAGCCAATCCTTGGGTGTCCGTGGCTCGCGTCCGCCTAGAAACAAGCCGTTCGTGCCGTGGAATGCATTGAGGGCAGCCTCGTTATCGCCCGGGTTGCGGAATAAATGCTCCGCGAGAGGCAGCATGGCATCCCAAGGCTTGCCGCCCGTGATGCGGACCACCCCATTGGCGATGCCAAGCACGTCCACGCGCAGTTGATTGCGGATGGGAGTGAAGCTCCAGTCACCTCCAAGCAAGGTCAGCATTTCAGGACTGGTGGCTCCGTCCACGAAACAGGCATCCTGGGTGTCCACATAGAGGGAAGGGATTTTTTCACGCTGCGCCGCGGCGAATGCACCGATGCTCATGAGCTTAGTGCCGCCAGTAAAATTCACCACGGTCTGACCGCCAGCCTGTCTGGTTTTGGCGAGGATCTCTGACACCGCATTGAAACATTCGGGAATTCCAGGCATCGCCGAAAGCTGGATGAACTCCAGTTCGGGGTCGATCCCCGCCGCCCGCGCCGCCGACTTCAAAACCGCAGAACGAGCGGCGGTCTTTGGGGTGACAAGATGCACGAGGCGCCGCGGCTTGAGACGCAGGATGGGCAGAAGATTCTGCATGGTCTGTTCGCTGATAAGCTGGATAAGAACGATATTGGGCATGAAGCGATGAGGGTGGAGAAAAAGAAAGATCACCAGATCCGGGACGTCCGAGGATGTCAGAGGAAAATAGGAACGGGACACACGACTTCGTTCTGTGTCATGGAGTTGTCCATGTGGCTCGTCCCAGCGGTTTGATGCCGAGGACCGCTTTTGCGTCAGCAAACTGAGTGGCATCGAGACCGGTGAGTAGAAGGCGACAGCCCTCGCTGAGCCGGATAACTTTTATTTTCAGTGGAGATGAGGTTCTGGGATTGATACTACCGAAATACTGGTGTGAGCCATTCACTGTGTCCGAGGCGACTTTGCGGAGGTCCGCGGCGGTGCTTTCGCGGGCGGTGGAGACAATCCGCACCGGGTGGGTGTAGCCCAAGCGTGTGAGTTCGACTTTTAATGAAGTTTCATCGTTTGGCACCCAGTCGCCGATGGGCCATACACTGCCTGCGGCGCGGTTGGAGCGGAGGCCGAGACAGCCGAGCAATAGCCAGAGTTTGGTAGCTTTTTGGGCGGTTTCCCAGTGGTCGGGCGGGCAGCCGACGAGGCGACGCACGATCAGGTTGAAGGACTGGTCGCTGTCGATGGCATCACGCTTTGCACTCTGCTTATGCGGCAGGATGGACTCGTTGCGATGTGCAAGCGTTTGGTGCGGGGCGAGGGTAAGGCTGACGCGGCTGGCAATGATGACGCCCTCGGTACGGCCCCAGACTTGGTCGCACTCGGGCATGAACGCGGCTTTGCGGTGCCACTGGCGGATTTGCCCGCGGATGGAGGCGATGCGCATCTCGGCCGAGCCGGCTTTGCCTTCGGCCCCGCCCACCATGGCGGGCGTGAGGAGCTTGAACGGATATTCTATAGATGCGAGTTTCATGAGGGCAGCCAGTCTTGAGGAAACCAGGTTTTTTCTTTGAGCTTTTTGCGCAGGTCTCTCATCTCCCTGCCTTTCAGGGCTTCGATGAGCTTGTTACGCCAAGGGGCGTTTTCCTCTTTTCGCAACTTGCCGATTTCCGGTTCGAGCCGATTGATTTGGCTGGGATCGAGTCTGGCAAGAACCTGGTTTTTGAAGATGGTCTCGTTGTCGTAGTCGCCAATGCGGGCGGCCTTCATGGCGGCAAGGGTGGCGGCTTTCTCGGTTTCGCGTCTGGCCGCTGCCGCTTTTTGCGTCTGTTCATCGGCGGAGAGGGTGGCGGCTTGCCAGCGTGGCTCATCGATAAAGCGTCCGTAGTCGGAGGCGGTCTTCGCGCCGAGTCCGCTTTGTTCGAGTGCCTCGGTGAGCCAGTCCTGCGCGGTCTGGAGAAGGGATTCGGCTTCTAATGGTGTGTGGCGTGGACTGACAAGCATGGAGAAATGCCAGGGGGTACCCGGTGCGACAGCGAGAAAAGGATTGGGAACCGGATCGTGGTCGCGGCCTGAGGCATCGGTGTGAGGGGTGACGATATCGAGTTCGAGTTTGGGGACTTCGGTGGGGAAGGCTCCCAGGAAGACGACAACGCCCGCTGCGGTGGAACCATTTTCGGAATTGTCGCCCAATATCTTGAGAGCATGGGTGGAGAAACGGGCACGTACTTTTTCTAAATGGATCTCCTCTCGATCATTAAGTGGGTAAATAGCGTTACCATTCCCCTCCCAGCAGGCCCAGGTGCTGACGACACCTTTGACGGCGCTGCCGGGGATGAGGGGCAGACCGGTGGTGCGCTCGCAGTAGAGGCCGACGTTTTCCAGTACGCTGGCGCGACCGAGGTGAAGGAGGAGTCGGGAGGAATTGACGAGGGGGATACGTCGAAGACGGTTGGTGTGTTGCTTTTCGAGCGAATCGAGCCACGTGGCTTTGCTCTTAATGGCGGCTTCCCACTGGGCTTTGACCCGCTGGGAGTTGGCCAGGGGCTTAAGCGCATCGAGCTTTTTTTCCGAAAGTGCGGGAGGGATTCCTCCGGCGAATGGAAATTTGTCGAGGACAAGCTGCCAGGCAGGACTTTGCCGCACGGCCTGGAGTTTTAGGGAAAGCGTGGACATGGCTACGCGACGAAGCGTTTGAGGTAATTGAGAAAAGCCAGGGCTTCGGCGGTGGCACGTCGGAGGAGGGCATCGGTGCGGGAACCGGCGAGTTCTTCGAGTAGCGCATCCGCATCGGTGGATTGACAGACAGCGATGTGTTCGTGCCTCAAGTGTTCCGTGATCGCGGTGGCAACCGTATATTCGCCAGGATGTTTGCGTGTTCCGACGCGTCGATCCCGCCACTCACACGCAAAGGCGAGCGCCGCCAGCAGCCCATCGGTGAGCATGAGCATGGGGAAGCCGCTGATGGCATCGCCGCCGCCTTGGGATGCGGCAATACGGTCTTTGTGTCGCAGCGCGTTACTGGCGCGAATTTGGTCGAGATTTTTCATGCTGGATCAGATTTTGGTGAGCGGAAGGGTTTGATGCTTGGCTTCGCAGAAGCCGTGGCCGGTGGTTTCGTCACCGCCGATCTGGAGAGTGGGGGCGGATTCCAGCAAGGCGGTGAAATGGGTGTCGGGCGTGGTGTCGTCCTCCTCTTTGCGACGCGGACTGAGGACTTGCAACACGCTGTAGAAGAGGGTCTCACAGGGGACGTTCTCCTGATTGAAAAGCGCGCCGCCGTCCACCGTACGACTGGCAGGGTCAATCTTGATTCGGGCGACCACCTCGGTACAAGTGGAGACAAAGTGCTGGAAGTCCTCGTCGTGGAGGATGATCAGGCGTTTGCCGACATTGCCTTTCCAGAGAGGGTCATTGAGCAAGGCTTTCAAAGCTCCGACAACTGTTTCATGAGATGAATCGGTGCCGTTGCTGGTCAGGGCGTATTCCTCCAGCACCACCACGTTTTGGCCTGAGACGACCACTTCGGAGTTTTGGCCTACCACCGCGTGGTCCTTGTCCACGGCCGGAATGTCGAAGGTTTTATCGGTGTCGCGCTGGAATCGGCGAAGGACGGCGGGACACGTGAGCCAGGCGAAGCAACCGGCCAATGAACGTACCGGGAAGGCGAGGAGCTTGGCTTCCATGATCTGAACGCAGCCGGCGTGGAAGATCTCTTTGCCCTTCTCGTCCTTCTGGAGGTCGTCTTTATTGCCGAAGAGGACATCGTTCACGGCGAGCGTGTAACCGTTCGTTCCGGCGAGATCCCGGCCGGCCTGGCGCAGTACACCCTTCAAACTGGTGCTGGGGATGACGGGGAAGTGGGTGATACGTTCCCGCATGATGGGGAGATCGACGACATCGACGCTGGTGCCGCAGCCGATGTGCAGTGGCGTGCGGGTGTAAAGAGTGAGGAGATGTTTGCTCATGATGGTTAGGGCTAAAACTTCGGTTTTAAGATATAGGCTTTGTATAGAATGGATCGCGCGGACTTTAGGAGGCGAAGAGTTGCCTGGCGAAGGCGGGGACATCCGGGGAGGTTACGGAATGCCATTGAGTGTCGAAACTGACGAGGCCGTAGCCGCAGCCTTTTTCCCCGTAGTGGTCGGAGCGCGGCTGCCAGTGAAGCTTGTTGGCGAGCGCGGTGGCGGTGGCGCGGCTTTCGCAGAGAAAGTAATAGACGGAGCCGGCGGGCACGGCGAGCTGGGTGGGTTTGGCTTTGTTTTGGATCAGGTCCCAGCCGGTGACAGTCTGCGGCCGGCCCAGACACCAGGAAACGAGCGTGGCTTTGCCAGGAAGATCGAAGCAGACGCGCCCCGTCGGCAGCGGACCGTCGGGGCGGTCCTTCTTCGAATCGAAACACCAGCCCGGCAAACTGCCGTGAGCGAAGATGGCCGGGGTGACGAGCGACCATTTCAGGACCACCGGGCCATCCGTTGTTACCGGAGGCAATGGGACAACGCTACGGAGAGCCGCAAAGGGATCCTTTTTCGGTTCGCATAGTCGGCTGAGACGGCGTTCGCCCCCGAGCAGGAGCCAGTCGAGTCCCGCAAGCTGTTTGCCTTCGCCATTTTCGGCGGCTTGGCGATCCCGCAAGTCGGCCTGGAAACAGAACTTCACTGCACGGCCCCGGCGATCGTCCATGCGCAGGTAGGTTCCGGCAAAAAGCCGACCTTCGACCGCGGCGGCGCGTTGAGGATCGATTTCGACGCCGATGCGATACTCGGGTTGCCAGAGGGTGTCCGTGGGGATGGGTTTGAAACGATCTCGTTCCGTTGATGTCTCGCCGCGCAGGTAGTCAAGATATTGCGATACCGTCCACCAGCCGTGCAGCGCGCCGTGTTTGTCGGGCGGGGTAGTGGCCAGCGGGAGGCAGAGGGGCTCGTAACGTCCGCTGCCGATCGTCTGGCTCGATTGGGCCCCGCTCAGGCCCAACTGGGGACGCGCGAGTGTTTTTCGATCCTCGGAAAAGGCCACGTCCAACGGCACGGGTAGCAACAGGCCGAGCGCTTCGTGCCATGGTAGCGGGCCGATGACGGTGAGGGATTGGTAGTTCTTCGAGCCGGCTGAAGGCTCGGATTTCGCCTGGCCGAGCCAACGGCGCTTGCGTGGCGCGTCCTTCGGGCGAAAGGCGGCACCGGTGTCCGTGCGGCCATATTTGGCGAATAAGCTGGCCCGCAGGGCTTCGTGCAGAGTGCTGGGAAAGGGCATGCGGCAACCGGAGCCGCGCCCCTGCCCGGCGGACATGGGGATGCCATCGCGGAAGAAGAGCACGTCGGTGGGTTCGATGAGAAAAGCAGGCATGGAGGTCAGGGGTGTGAGGACTCAGGGCGGGTACGATGGACGAAGGCCCAGGCCATCCAGAAATGTAGGAAGTCTTTAGGGCGGAGCGCGGGTGACTCGGCTCGGCCGATGAGGCAGCCGATCCAGCGCCCGGCGTTGGCCTCGGCTTTGTCGGGTGTTTGCTGTCCTTGCTGCTTGAGCACATGAGTCAATTCCGCCCGGCAGATTGCGACGAGTTCGTCAGTCCATTCCGGGATCCAGCCAGCGTCGTGACCGTGATCCGAGCAGGCGAGCAGCGGCTTCAGCAGACTCAGGTAGCGGTAGGCGAAGCGTCCGCTGAGGTCATGCACGTTCGCCTCAAGCTCGGCCCACACGGCGCTGACGCGGCTTTCGAAACGGGCGGCGAACTCGGCGTTTTCCCCGCTGCGTTTGAGGACGCGGAGGCAGAACGCACCTTTGTTCCGCACCTTTTTGGCCACCGACTCGGCTTCCCGGGCGGCTTGGATGATATCTTGCATCGGCTGCCGCACATGACCGATGGCGATGCCGACACTGACGGTGGCGGTGGGGCCGGGAACGAGGAGCGGCCAGTTCGGGCGCAGGCGCTCGGCGCGCCCGGCGTTTTCCTGGCAGGTGAGGAAGCCGCCTTGCTCCACAGGGAAGTCGAATAGCTGATTCAGCTTGTCTTCGATATGCGAAGGAGTGTTCTTGGCAATCCGTCCTTGAAATGCGCATCTCAATGCCATGGCACAATCAAGCGCCCTGGGGGCGGGCAGAATGGCCAGTACGTCATCGCCGCCGGCATAGAAAAGCTGGCCATCGAACGCCTTCACCACCTGTCCGGCGGCATAGAGGCTGAAGTGGTTGAGGGCTTCCGACAACGCGGCGTGGTAGCTGGGCGAGAGCGGGCGTTGCACTTGATCCGAGGGAGGAAGTCCGCCTTCTTGCTTCCAGGTTTGGTGGAAATATTTACCGGCTTTGTCGGCAAGCTGGCCCGCAAGCGGCGGCGCCTTGTGGCCGCTGACCCACTGGCCCAGGTCATCGCCATCCAGGCAGAGTACGGCGTAGTAGATCGATGATTCGTCCGTATCATCATCGATCGCTTCGGCGATGTCCGGCACGGACTCGAAGCGCGGGCGATAGTGCGGCCATCCGAGCTTCCCACCCAGGTAACACTTGCTCCAGAGACGTTTGATGACCGTCATGGCGCCGTAGCGTTGCCGGCCTTTGAAGTCACCGCGCGCTTCCCCTTGGTAGGCCGCGCGCAGGGCTTCCCAGAACGCATCGGCATTCGCGCCGCCGAGGATTTCATCGCGGCCATTGAGATGGTCTTTCGCCGAAGGCAGCGTGCCGCTCCACGCGGCGAAGGCGCGCGCATTTTTCGTCGCGGCGAATTTCCAATCCGTAGCCGCGTAATGCAGTGCCCAATGGCTGCCAAGGTTGGTCTTGGAGTGCTTCGATTCACCGAGGATATCCCTCACGAGATCGGCATGACGCAGAGGGTGTTTCTCCCAGCCTCCAGTGAGGGGTGGTGTGCCCTGCGCTGCCTGTTCCGCCGCTTTCTCCGACCACTCGTGTAATGTCCAATCGATGACTGGAAAGCGTAAAACCTGGGCCTCCCACACGTTGTCCCAGTCTGGAAAAGCCCCTGCTCTCAGGTGTTCCGCCAGCTTGGAGCAAAGGTCTTCATGCACGGCATCGGCCATGCGCCGCCATTCTTCGCAGAGGGCCGTTTCCGCCATCTGGGCGATGCGCTGTCCTTCCTCCCCGGCCGGCACGAGGGCGAGGAAGCGGTTGGGCAGGCTGGGGGTGAGCAGTTCGTCAGGATGCAACCGGCCTTGGCCCATTTTGAAAGTGTCATCGGGAAACAAGCCCTTTTCCCGCGACCACCACCAGTCCAGCAACGGGACGCCGCGCAGGCTGGGGTAAATGATGGCGTCCGGGCCGAGTTCAAGCGCGATGACGGCCAGCGCTTTGGAAATCAGAAAGCTCAGCAAATAGCTGCCCGCCCAGAGATCCTGCATCTGGCGGCTTTGGGCGATGAACTCCTGCACCGGACCGATCTGCATCAGCAAAAATGCCGGTCTTTCCTGCGTCCCCTCCAGCGCGCTGCACAGCGTGTTGTGCTGCCAGATGGTGTGATCCGGAATGCGCGAATCGGCAGGCAGGTAGGCCAGGAGTTCATTCTTTTCACGCGCGGCCTGCACGGCCCAGAAACGCCAGAGACGGAAAAGCCGCGCTCGATCATCCGCGCCGTCGAAGACGATCCCGTGGAGCGTATCCTCCAGCCATTGCTCACCCACATGAGAATCCACACGTGGTGGTGCCTTCGGTACGAATCGGGTACCCGCCAGCGGATGATGGAACTCATGCTTTCCGTCGCGGCTCCAGTCCACATAAAGCTGACTCGCTTTGGGAAAGGGATAGCGATCCGCCGCGGAGGCCCACCAATCCGGGCTTTTCCACCACGCCCGCATTTCCTCCTCGCTGAGCCCGAGATGTCGCAGGACGACACCTCGGGCTGCGTCATGATGGGAGATGTCGAATTGCTTGTGCGGCGGATCATGGAGAAAGGCGGCGACCTTTTGTCTCCAGAGGTTGCGATATGGCGGTTGTGGCATGGCGTATTATTGGCCCGGATAGTCGGCTGCTGCGAACCGGCGGATGTCCGGGGATGTCGGGTGGTGGTCGTTGGTGTCAGGCATGACTCAGTTTTTTGAAAAAAACGCCAATCGATCCTCCGCGGTGCCGCGATGGTCGGCCTGATGGAAGGCCGCGACCCAATGTTCTCCGTGCGTGGCGATATCCAGACACTTGCTCGGCGGGTCGTGCAGGTAGGCCGCCAGTTTGCGTTTCCAGAGTTCAGGTTGGGATGGACTGGGTTTGGACATTGGGAATGACTGTGGGTTGTGCGCCAGCGCAACGAGATAAGTCAAGCTTTCGTGCGGTTCCTGAGCAAATTAGATTCACCCAACCGTCCTCTCCAGCATCCGGACGTCGCCGGACGTCCCGCTAAGTGCCACCAACGGGCGCGCGCGGGCGTGGACTTCGTCGAGCAGAGGCAGCAACCGGCTCTTCGCCCCCCTGCTAGCAGGAGACATACAAGGCTTGATTGCGGTTGAGAAGATGCTCTGCCAGGGGAAGGAACGGTCTCCAGTTTTGGCCCCCATTACGCGCGGACACCCGTTGGCCACGGCCACTGCGTCCACCGAGAGAGAGGAGAGCAACGGAGTAAAACTCCAGTCGTTTTCCAGCCGTTGCCCCAGCCCTTCTCCAGTCTGGCCGTCCACGAACAGGGTATCCTGCGTATCCACGTCAAACGACGGATTCTTCCTTTTCAACGCGGCGACATAAGCGCCGATGCTCATGAGTTTGGTGCCGCCGGTGAAATTCAGAATGACACGGCCGTCCGGCTTGCGGGCGGCATCACCTGTGGACAGACTGTGCTATCAATCCTTGCGAAAGTACCTTCACGCCGATGGATGCAGCCGGGCGGGTGGTGCGGTGCGGACACCGCACGCTACACGCGCGTACTTTCGCAACGATTGCTATGGTGTGTTTATGACGGATTGGATGCCAGAGGCCGAGTCGCGGCAATTGGTACGCGGTCTGTTTCCTCAAGGGTTGGACGGGGCGGAGGTGATGGCGGCGCTGTGCCCGACGGGTTGGGCGGCTTCGCCGTTGCGCCGGGCTTTTCATCCCACCCCGGAACAGCAGGATGCGTTTCCCCCGACTGGGGTTGGTGCGCTTTCCAAAGCCGGAGAACGCGGACGGCAAACCGGAATGGGAAGATTATGATCCCGGCGAGGCGCTGGTTCGGCAACAGAGAGAGGACGAGGACGAAGCGGAATTTCACCCGCTGCAGGCCGAGCTGGAGGCAGCGTATCGGCAGAATCTGGAAGCGGCGAAATTGCGACCGCCCCCCGATGATCGTGCAGGCCTATCGCGACGTGTTCGGCGATTGGCCGGCTGGTTGGCCGCCGTAATGCGTCCTGGGCTCAACAGCGCTGGATCTGGCGTTCGATGCGTTGACGAAATTCTTCCCGCAAGCGCGGCGAGATAAAGGCGCTGTCGATCGCGTGGGCGATCAGGAGCAGCAGGTCCAGACGGGTTAGACCGGAGCACAGGCGGGCGGCGAAGATGAGATTCTCCGTCAGTGAAGCGCCGGAGATGCCAATGTTGTCGGTGTTGACGGTCGCGCGGATGCCGGCGTCGAGATAACGCTTGAGTGGGTACTCCGCGCAGCCAGCCATGGGTTGAAAGCCTTTGATCTGGTAGTTGGCATAAGGACACATCTCCACGGTCACCCCGCGGTCGGCAACGGAGCGCATAAGTTCGGGGGAGTCGATCAGATGCAGGGCATGGCCCAGACGGCGGGCGTTGAGATCGAAGACCGCGCGCCAGATTCCTTCGGCATCGTCGTTTTCTCCGGCATGAACGGTGAGCGCAAGGCCGCAGCGATGGATGGCGGTGAACTCCTCACGGAAATAATGGGCGCGGGTGGTGATGTCTTCGTACCCGGCCAGATCGACCCCCACGACCCGGCACTGTTTCTCGTCGGTCCAATGTTCGGCCGCGGTGACGGCCAGCGAGAGATGGCGGGAGATGGCGGCGCGGTAGTCGCCTTTTTCCTTGCGGGTGGCGATGAGGAGCAGGTTGACGTGGCAACCCGGATCCGAAGTCATGCAGCAATCAAAGGTTTCTTTGATCGCACTCAGCACCACCCAGGGTGAACGTTTCGACCCCGCATAGTTGGCCGGAGAACAGCGAATTTCCGCGTAGGCGACGTTTTGTTCGCGCAGGTGTTCGTAAAGCAGCTCACACTGGCGCTGCAAACAGCCGGGATTCTTGAGCAGGGCGCTGCCGTTGGCGTCTCCCAAGTCCATGTATTCCTGCAACGGGATCGGCTTCTTCGGTTCGGGCCAATCGGGAGGCAAGATGGGCTCCGCCAACTCCGGAAGGGCTTCCTCGCCTTGATGAGCAGCCTGTCGGACTTCCTGAAGCCAGGCGCCATGCGTGGCAAAGCCACCCAGGTGGCAGTGAAGCTCCACTTTCGGAAGGGCCTGGATCCAGCCGGCGTCTTCCGCGGGATCGACTGGTTGGCGCAACCATTCGATATCTTGCTTCGGCCAGGTGGCGAGAATGGGAAACGGCAAGTTCCGCAGATCCTCCCAAGCTCCGGCGATGTTGTGGCTGCGTTCGACCATCTCGAGCAACCGCTGCCGGAAACTCTCGTCTGGGGCCGAGACCCAGCGGACGAGGCCGGCGCGCCGGTCTTCTCGCAAGGGAAAGTCCCCGGCGGTCAACCCGCGCAACTGTGGCCAGCCTGATTCCGCGCCGAGTCGAATCCACTGTAGATGCCCGCCTGACCGCGCGGCTTCGATCTCGTCCGCAGTCTTGGGCTGCTGGTGCAAATCACAGAGCACATGGAACACCTGGGCGGCGCCGAGCACGGCCGCGGCCTTCTGCACGGTGGCAGACATGGTCTTGAAGCCGCCGGAAAGACAGGCATGTGGCGGATTCTCTCCGGCTTTTTCCAACCACCAGCGATAAAGGACTTCCTCGAACTGAAAGTGATCCTGCTCTGACTTGAAATCGGTGAACTGGGACACCCGCGTGATGGTCAGCTCGGAGGCGGGCGCGTGATCGCGAAACCAGATTTCCACAAACTGGACGTCCTCTTCCTTGATTGAAGCAGTGGTCAGGACATGGACGGCTTCGAAGGAAACGTCTGGCAACAAAAACGCCTCCGGGACGACGGCCGGCGAGGTGCCGAGGGAGATGAGAAGAACGGACATGGCGTTCAATCAAGGAGTGAAGAACATGGGAATGGCCAGCGGGATCAGACTTCCACGGCGCCTTTGCAGTTTGGGTAGGTGGTGCAACCCCAGAACGGGTTGCCCGCGTTTTTTGTCAGATTTGGCGGTCCGCAGGGCCATGAACCGCCAAGAGAAAAGATGAGTTGGAGGCAGCCTTCATCCGCCGGGCACCTTCTCCCCATGCGACCGCATCGGGAGAAGGACGGTTTATGGAGACTGAGTTACCAGATGGTCCGGACGCCGGGATAGGTGGGGATGGTTTTGTCGGAGGTCAGGATGGGGAGCCGGTGCTCGCTGGCGGTGGCCACGATGAGGCGGTCAAAGGGATCCTGGTGGATGGGCGGAAGGGCCGCGGCGGAAAAACAGATGGCGGAGGTGACAGGGATTTCTTCGACCTGATACCGCCGCAGCATTCCCTGAAACCAAGCATTGGCTTCGCAAGGCAGGGTGAGCTTACCGGAAGCCTGCTTTTGCCCGATCTCGAAGGCGGAGATGGCGGAGACGAAAACCTTCGAGCCAGGGGTTTCGAGGCAGGAGCGGGCTTCGGGGGAAATATCGCTATCCTCCTCCTGCAAGGCGAGCAGGCCGCAGGTGTCGAGCAGGTAGTTCATTCCTTCATCCAGTCCGCGAGTTCATCCGGCTGAAGAGGCTCGGCGGGGTCGTAGCCCGGGGCGTAAACGACCCTCAGCGCGGGATCGGGGGTAAGGTCTCGGACCGGGGGCTTGTAGGGGTGGAGTTCGGCCACGGGTTTGCCGTGGCGCTGAATGATGACGGTTTCCCCGCGCTCCACGGCGGCGACGAGCTCGGAAAGGCGGGTCTTGGCCTCGTGCATGTTGGCGGTGATCATGGTTGGCTAGGTTAGCTAGATTCTGGAGGAGAGGTCAAGAATCGCGCTCCGGCGACCAACCTCGCCTCAGACAGGAATCAGGACGGCGGATTCTGGCCAGAGGACGGAGAGGGCGAGGTCGAGAGTGGCGAGCTTGCCGCCTTTGCGGCGGGCGAGTTCCACCAACCAGGAATCGGTGATCTGCCAATGGCCAGTGAGGCGGGTGGGGTCGATCTCGGAATAGGAAAAATTGTCGGGCCAGAAGACGTGGCGGGGATGGTCGCGCCAAGCGGCGAGCGTGCGCCACGCCGCGGCAGGCGATGCGTCTTGCGCTTGCTGCATGTGGATGCGCAGCAGCGTGCCTTCGGTGACTGGGCAGGTGGCGAAGCGAGTGACGTCTTGAAACCAGCGCAGACACCGCTGCCGATGCACATGATCCTCGATCGTCATGGCGACCAGGACATTGCTGTCGAGCAGCCAGGTCATGAGTTCGGGGAACGTCTGATTTCCTCGGGACTCAGCCCCATCATTTCCAGGTGACGCACGTCTTCGTCGTCGTTGGCGTGTTGCACATCTTCGTTGGTGATAGGGACGCCCCTGCCTTTGACCACGGGCAGCAGAGTGACCGGATGAATCGAGAAAACGGGCGAGGATTCTTCCCCAAGAACCCGGGAGGATGAAGAGGAAGACGACGGCGAGGAAGACCGCTGGCGCAGCAACTGGCTGATGGCCTTGCTCAGCGACAGCTTGTGCGTCACCGCATAGGCCCGCGCCATGGCGTAGAGGTCGTCATCCAGGGTGATGGTGAGCCGGTTCATGCCACACCAGGGTGCAGTGGTGCAACGGTGTCAATGCGGCGTCGAGGCATGTCGTTTGGCGAAAAGGGCGGGCAGGCGGTGGTAGGCGCGCATCAGGAAAGCGGTGAGGCGGGAATGGCAGCCGGCGGCGTTCATGCGGGCCACGTCCCACTGCGTCCAGGCGATGACGAACCCGCCTGCCGCGGTAGCCGCTTGCTGCCAGGAGGGCGCAAAGAAAGCCGGGACGTAACAAGTGGCGACGACCACGCACCAAAGCCCCATGATGCACCTGATGCCCCCGCCCAACCCCCAGCGCCGCATGGCCC
>CAYYSX010000108.1:0-9404 GCA_964474315.1 uncultured Verrucomicrobiota bacterium
TCCCAACACCGCTCCGTCCACCAAATACCGCACCCGCAGGCGCAGATACTCCGCCCGCTCCAGCTTTCCTCCCTGCCGCAGCACCGCCAGCACCGCCGCCCGATCAAACCCCCGTCGCAAGGGCCGGCCCGTCTCATCGGTCCCTTCCCGTTGCTCCCCCTGTCCAAAGAGCCATTGCCGGTATGCGGCCAGTGTCTGCTCGGCGGGCAGGCCCAACACCGTACTCAACCCGGCTTGGGGCGTCGCCTGGCCCGCCACCGCCTCGGCATAGCCACACCACCGGTACTCCTTGGGGTCCTCCACCAAGCCCGCCCGCACTGGATTCAGGTCAATGTAGGCCGCCATCGTCGCCAAGGCCGGCCCCGCCCCTTCGACCAGGACACTCTTGAAGCGTTCTTCCCACAGGGTGCCGGTACGCTGATGGACCCGGTTGAACCATTGGCTGAAGCGCTGCTTGAGCAGTTTCATGAACGCGCTTAGGTCGTTCATCTGCGCCCAGAGCCGTTGGCGCAGCGCTTCGGGGGCTTGGGTATCTCCGGCGGCCCGCCAGCGGGCCACCAGTTGGCGGGCGGCCAGGGCGCTGAGCACGGTGCTGGAGAGGTATTCGAGGCGAGTGATCAGTTCGTCCAGGGGTGGGGGTTCGGCGGGTTTGCGGGGAACTTCCAAGAGGAGGTGGAAGTGGTTGGAGAGGATGCACCAGGTCAGGACGCGGACCCCGCAGAAGCCGGCGTATTCGGAGAGGAACTGGCGGAACATTTCCCGCTCGCGGGGCTGGAAGACGAAGCGGCGATCCACGACCCGTGGATTTTCGGTAGATGACCTGGCACTTTGCGGGCACAGGTCGCTGCTTCGGGGCTAGGGAAAGAGGGGAGCGGGTAAACCTCGGATAATCGGCGGAACGGAAGGCCGGGTCGCTTGGTGGGTCCCAGGTCGGCGTGGGCAGGAGGCCCAAGGCGGTCGTCCAGTCGGCGGTCGTTGCCCCTTACTGGGCTTCCTTGACCCATTCCAGATTGAAGGCGGCGTGACGGATGGATTTTCCCGCCGGCACATGGACGCTGTAGGTGGCGTGCAGCAGTCCATCCCGGGATTCGATCAGGCTGGGATAGGAAAAGCGCTCCCCGATCTCGCCATTTTCCAGCGCCTGACGCCAACGCCAGGTGTGTCCCTCATCGTCGCTCAACCAGACGGACAATCGGTGCCGGCCTTCCTCCGTGTCATTGCCGATGAAAGCCCAGGTTCCGTCCCGGAGAACCACCACATCCGTGCCGGAGCCCGAGTTGGGAATCTCGGAATCGGTGACCGGACCCCAGGTTTCGCCGCGGTCGGATGATTCCGCCACCAACACCCGCTTGGGCGGCGGCCCGTTGTCACGCATGAAGGCGACCAGAGTTCCATCCCGCCGGCGGGCAAGGCTCGGCTGAATGTTGCCTCCCCCGATCAACGGAGTGCTGGTATGCCAGTTGGTCCCGTCGTCGTCGGTGATGGCCATGAGCGAGAAGGAAAAGCCGTCGTGATACACGCCCAGCACCAACCGGTCGTCCAGGGCCAACGGATGGGCCCGAGGCATCCAGCCGAGGCGCCGATAGAGGAGGTTGGTGGCGTGGTTCCGGGTGGCGTCCAGGTAATCCTGCACTTCCCGGCGAGTTCGCTCGGTCCATTGGTTGGTAGCGGACCGTTGCTCCAGTTCCGGAAGGACGCGGGCGATGGTGGCCGCGAAATTCGGACCCGGGGTCACAGGCAGCACTTCGCTGCGTTCCCAGCGTGGGGGATGAGGCCCCTGCCAGTCGGAACTGACCCGGAACTTCAGCAAGGCTCCTTCCCACCGGTTATCGAGGATGGTGGGGTAAAAGAGCCATAGACGCCCGGAACGGTCCACATGCAGCGCGGGATTGCAGTCCGGATAACCGGGAGTGTCCGCCAGCGTGAATCGCTCACTCCATTGAGCGCGGTCGGCGGGGCGGCGGGCGGCCTCGATGCGGACATCGTCGGCCGTGCGTTCGCCGGAACCGTGAAACCAGCAGGCAAACAGGTCGCCGTTGGGCGCCTCCACCAAGCTGGATCCGTGATTGTGCCACGACTCCAGCGGGAACAGGAGTTCCTTCTGGAGAAGCGGTTCGGCCCGGCCCGCATTCGAGACCAGGAACAAAGCGAGAAGAAGCCCAGGCAGCACCCACGACCACTGCTGTCGTTGGCTTCGAAGGGACGGGAGCGGCAGGACGATGATGGGACGAGCCATCGTTACCGGAGGAGTCGTTTGACGAGATAGCCGACGGACTGCCGGACTTGGGCATCGACTTCCATCCGGTTCGTCACGGCCCGGCAGGCATGCATGACGGTCCCATGGTCGCGTCCACCGAAGGCGTCCCCAATGATACTCAGGGAGAAATCGGTGTGTTGGCGGGAGAGGTACATGGCTACTTGGCGGGGGAACGCGATGCTTTCCGGTCGGCGCTTGCTCTTCATGTCCGCGAGCCGGATGTCGTAGTGCTCGGCGACCCGCCGTTGAATCTCTTCGATGGACAGGTTGCGGCGGCGTTCTTCTTCCAGGATTTCCCGCAGGAGATCCTCCACGTCCTCCAGGCAGACCGGCCGGCCGGCGAGCTGGCCGAAACTGGCCACCCGCAGGAAGGCGCCTTCCAGACGCCGGACATTGGACCGGATGTTGTCGGCCAGGAACTGAACGATCTTGGGTTCCAGCCGGATCTTCATGGCCGCTTCCTTCTTGCGCAGGATGGCCATCCGCGTTTCGACATCCGGTGGTTGCAGGTCGGCTGTCATGCCCCATTCGAACCGGGAGATGAGGCGCTGCTCGAGTCCGGGAATCTCGGTGGCTGGTCGGTCGCAACTCAGGACGATTTGCCGGCGGGCCTCATGCAACGTGTTGAAGGTGTGGAAGAATTCCTCCTGGATCCGTTCCTTGCCGGCGAGGAACTGGATATCGTCCACCAGCAGGGCATCGACCTGGCGGTAACGACGACGGAAACGGGCCAGTTGGTTGTTTTGGAGCGCGTCGATGAATTCGTTGGTGAAGCGCTCGCAGCTTGTATAGACGACCTTGAGAGGCTTGCGCCGGCCCAGGACTTCCTGGCCGATGGCATTGAGCAAGTGGGTTTTACCCAGGCCGACCCCCCCGAAAAGGAAGAGCGGATTGAAGGAGCGCCCTGGGCTCTGCGCGACGGCGAGCGAGGCGCTGTGGGCCATCTGGTTGTTGTTGCCCACTACGAAGCTGGCGAACGTGCTGTTCGGATTGAACGGTGATTCTCCGGGGCGAATCGTGATCCCGGCGGTCGGGAACGCTCCGGGAAGCGTTCCGAGCTCTTCCTGCGCTTCCAACGCTTCGTGGCCATTGGAGGCAACCGGGGCCGCACCGGCCGGTGCGTTGCTGACCACAAACTCAATGTTGATGGGACGGACCGCAGCCCGGCTAGTCGTCGAGCGCAATAGGTCGAGATAATTGTTCGTCAGCCAAATGGCGCAGAACTCATCGCGAACCTCGAGTTTGAGAAGATCCCCCTCGAGCGAGATCGGGCGCAGCGGCTCGAACCAGAGGGCGAAATGATCCTGTCGAAGTCGGCCGCGCAGTTCATTTTGAGCGGTCAACCAGACGTTTTCGGCAGAGGCGGGCATGGAGGAAACAAGGAGGGCGGTCAGGGGTACTTTCGGAAGCTTATTCACGCCCGGGTTTCACCGGACGGTAACCGTCGCGCCACAACGAGATACAGGCCGACCGACGGGAAAATTATCGTGGAAAACCGTAAGAAATTCCGTGCGGTCAAACCGAACATAGAAGCGTCTAACCCATTCAACTCAAAAGAGTTAACTTCATTCACCAGAGATGGATTGCGGGGATGGAGCACGGGTAGAGCCGGAACAGATGGCGCGTTGACGGCTGGCGTTTTAGAGAACCCCCCGGCGGCAAACTAGGCGAAAATATGACGACTTGTTCGCACGTTGTTCACCGCCTGATTTTTCCCCGGATTTGCGCCCAAAATGGGGGTGAAAATCCGCGGTCCAAGCCCGGCTGGACCGGCCCCCTTGTGAACAGCTTTCCAGTTCGGCGGCCGCGGACTACACGGCGGCCTCGCCCCGCTCTTCGGTCCGAATGCGGACGGCTTCCTCCAGCGGCAGTACGAAGATCTTGCCATCACCGATCTTACCGGTTTTGGCCGCGTTGATGATGGCGGTGACGGCGGCCGCCACTTCGTTGTCGGCGACCACGACCTCGATCTTGATCTTGGGGAGAAAATCGACCGTGTACTCGCTGCCGCGGTACACCTCGGTATGACCTTTTTGCCGTCCAAAGCCTTTCACCTCGCTGATGGTCATCCCTTCAACACCGGTGTCGTTGAGAGCTTTTTTCACGTCTTCGAGTTTGTACGGCTTGATGATGGCTTCGATTTTTTTCATGTGGGGTAGGGGAACGAGTATTGGGAGTTCTGACCGTCGCTGTTGGTATCGTGGCGAATTGATGGCGGCAAACTCGTTTTTGCGCGGAAGGCATTTTGCGGCGCCATGGCGTGAGGCGTGAGGCGTGGGGCGTGGGGCATGACCTGGAGGGTCAAGCTTTGAGCTTTGAACTTTGGCGTCGTCCCCACCATCCGTCCTGGGGGCCCGTTCCGGTCACGCCTCACGCCCCACGTCCCTATTCTTTCACCGGCGGCCGTTCCATGGTGAACGATCCCCGATAATCCGAGCTGGAGTATTCGGAATCAAAGCGGGTGGCGGAGGCGCGGCCTTGCTGCTGGAACTCCCACACCATCACTTTTTGGGTTCCCTCGAAAACGAAGTCATCCTCTTCCCATTGGCCCTGCAACGAGGTGTCGAACGTTCCATTCAAGATGCCTAGCCACCACGCTTTGAACCGGGCTTGGTATTCCGTTTCGGAGACGCGCGTGATCACGGCCTTCAACCGTCCGGTGTGTGAGTTGTTGCTGTTCTGCCAGGTCCCTACCCACGCGCCAGTAATGTCCTGCGCTGGTGGTAGTTCTCGGCTGGCCGCCTTCCATTCGCGCGAGAAACTGCATCCGGAGGTGAGTCCCACCCCGACCAAGAGAGCCGAGAGGACCAGGGTTCGCCTGCGCATGGGGTCAGGTTAAGCGAGTCAAGGGCCGGCGGGAAGCTCCCGAGGAAGCTCCAAAAACCAAATCCCAAGCTCCAAAGAAGCTCCAAGGAACCACGTCCAAGCGCGCTGTCAGTTCCCAGCCTGCCAGATTGGTGATGCCGCTCCACGGGCAGGGACGACTGAAGCGCTGTACCCCAACGCCGGCTTCGCCGCGGTCCGGACGGAATCCGGGCGTTTGGAGCTTGGGACTTCTTTGGAGCTTGGATTTTGGACCTTGGAGCTTCCCCTGGGGTTGTCCTGCGGGCGAGCCGCCCGCGCTCCTGCCGGTAAGGACCGTGTCAAGATGCGCCTAAAACCAAGCTCCAAGGTCCCGGTTCTCGCCCGAACCGTCATAGCCGGTTCGGTTTTCCCGGCTTTTTCACCCAGTCACCCGCCAGCGGGAAATCGCCCGCCGTCTATTTCGACGGTGCCGGACCGGTGGCTTCCTTGCGGACCGCGCCAAAGAAATCTCCCATGAGTTTGAACCCGGCCAGCAATCCCGCGAGCACCCCGGTGGTGCGTTGCCAGGTCTCCGGTTGTGTCAACATCAGAAACGCCATGATGCCGAGTCCGGCCACGATCAACAGAGTGCGAACCACCGGCCAACTGCTTTCCGACGCCTCCGCTTCCGGTGGCGGCTCCAACGGGGCCACTCTGAGGATGAAGCGACGCCAGCTTCGGCCCGGTAACCGCAGGTTGGGATCCAGCCGGAGCAGGCCGCGTTGCAGGAGCCCCGTCACGGCTGGGTTTTCCGCGTCTTCGTAGCCCGTCCGGGCCACTTCCCAGAGCACGCGTCGCTCCTTGGCTGAACAGGTCTTCCAACGCCGTTCGTACTCGGTTTGCAAGGCCGTCAGCAGCGCCTCGGAGATGTCTCCTTGACGGGGCAGACGCCAAGTGGAGGCCGCTAGGATGGCGCCCCGACATGCAAATGGGGCCAACAACGCGTCCGAGGAAACCAGCACCACGACCTGTCGGTTGCCTTCGACGGCGGATCGGACGAGCTGTTCGAGGGTGTCGTCGTCGGGGGCGTCCATCCGGCCGCGCCAGTCGAGGATCTCAATCGCGCCGGGATCGGTCACCCCGGGGCCGTTGAGGGGAAGACAGAGTCGGTGGAGGCGTCGGAGCTCGGACAGCACGAACGACCGGGTGGACGGCGAATCGGTCGATTCTTCGTCCGATGTCCCGGCTTCGGGCGATTCACAGACAGCCACTAGCAGGCTGGGCAACGGGGTGGCGTCCAAAATCACATGGCGCAGGAGGAGCACGCGGGAGGCGATAAACGAGGCGGCCAGCCAGGCCGCCAGCAGGCCCAACAGACCCCCCAGCAAGCTGATACAGACCCAGCCGGCCGTCCCGCCGATGGTGGGAAACGTGAAACTCCGGGAAGAAAGAGCGAGAACTCCGGCGCCCGCGGTCGGATGCCAAACCCGACGGTAGAGTTCGCTCCGGTCGTCCTGGCGGCGCGACCACCAATGGCCATCAGCAGCGGCATGCGCACCCCAGCCGTGCATCTTGACCCCGATGTCCTCGGGATCCTGGAAATCGTAACGGAGGGTGTGAACCGCCCGGTCGAAGAGAGAGTTCCGATCGACGGTTCCGGCTGGATCCGCCTCGGTGGAGGGCCGCCAACGAAACTGGGTGTCGAGAAACACGGGGCCATAGTTTCCCGTGCGAAATGCGTCGAGAAACATCACCGGATTGGTGTGCCCGGCGAGCCTCGGTTCCAGGGCCTCGGCCAAGCGCCCTTGGGTCCAGCGGATAAACCGCTCGGCCTCGATTTCCGCGATCACCCGGTGGACCGCCAGGGCGGACGGGATGACGAGTACGACCAACGTGGTGGCCAGCCAACTGACGTACCGTCGCTGGTCCGTCCGAGTGGACAGCGTCTGCCGTCCCGCGGTTTGCCGCGACCGCCGCCCTAGTTGCCGACACGAGACGAGCACCCACAAAGGTCCGCTCCAGAAGAGCACCAGGAACAGGCCGTGGTGGTGGGACAACGGTCGTTGAAGGAATTCACCCACGAAGGCGCCCAGCAGAATCACGCCGTTGATCAGGGAAAAAACCAGGTAAAGCGGCAGGCAGGCTTGATTGGGCCAGAGCCATCGGGGAAGTCCCTCGGAAGCTCCGGTGGCGACCCGCCTCATCGCCGCCGCGGCCCACAACACCACCACCAGGAGGAATCCGGCCGCCAAGAGCACCATCAAGGTGGTGGTGGCTTGCGATGCCCGGATCGAGTCGAGAAACCGATGCTCCCGCAGGACCATCAACGTCCAGGGCAATCCGGTGAGCGGGGAGAGGTGGAGGTGATGCCGTCGCTGGTAATAGTCCACGACCAGGGTGTCCGTGCCGCGGCCTTCGAGGGCCGCTCGCAAGCGCGGATCGTGGTCGCATTCCTCCAGCAAATTCTCCCGCAGATTCCGCCGCCCATCGCTGTGAAACAGGACCTGTCCCTGGGAGTCCACCACCGCGAAATGAAAGCCCGGGGGAAGCAGCGTCTCCATCAGCGACGCTGGTTGAAACTCGGCACAGACCACCCCCAGATTGGTGAAGCCAGCCAGGATCGCCGTGGGCGCGGCGATGGAGCACGCCAGGACGTTCTCGGCCCGCAGCCGCGAATGGATCGGTTCCAGGATGAAGCGGGCCGCGACCGGGTACTCCTCGGTCGCTCGATCCTTAGGATACGTTTGACCCGACAGGATTCCATCCAGGTATAGGCGGTCCTTGATGCGGATCCGTGGGGTAATGCTCGCAGCGGTGCTCCACTTGACCGCTTGTTCTCCGTTGGGCCGGAGCCAATGAACCAGCCGCAAGCCGGCCGGCATCGGCGGGAACCGTTGGCCCGCCGGACTGCGCCAGAACGGATCCTCCTTCAGTCGGGTCAACATGTTGGTCGAGTCTAGCGAGGTGTTCCGGACCACCTCGGGAGTGAATCCCGCCAGCCACGCGACGGTGTTGGTGACTTCCGCCTGAAACGATCCCTGGATCTGCCCGGCCAGCTCCTCCAGCCCCCGATCGATCTGAGTCTCCTGATGCCAATGCTGGGCCATATGGGAGGAAACGATCACCAGCCCCCCGCTGCCGGCCAGGGCCGCACTGATGAGGAACACCACGTGATGGCTGCGGATCTGACTCTGTTTCCCTCCCGTCACGATGTGGAGGAAGGGAAGGAGAATCGCCATCAACACCACGGCCGCGCAGAAGCCGAAGACCACGAAATAGGGCAGGGGACGCGCCCGGCTTCCGAGTTCCTGTTCATCGATGACACCGGTGAGGAACCAGTTTTTCGGATGGGCCGAATCGGGTGGATCGGCCGCCGCATTCCCCGAAGCCAAGGGAAGGTTCATCGGCTGCAGGAAGAACACGAAGGGACGTCCCGCCAATTCGGCCCGGGCACGAGTCGCGACGACGGTCTCCGTCAGATCGAGGTGATTGGTGGTTCCGGAACGCTGGCTGCCGGACTGGGGCATCAGCCGGGGCAGGCGTTGGAGGGCGGGCACGCTGTTTCCGCTCTGCACCAGCACCCGGCCTTGGGCATCCACCAGGAGGATTCCTTGGAATTCATGCCGGGCAATGATGGGAGCGATCAGGCTGGGTAGATCCGCACTCACTTCGGCTTGCAGGAGCAAGCCGTTTAGTTCCCAGGAGAGCTGACAGGTTAGCGGTACCTGGTTGCCCAACCGGTCCGCCCGCAGGAGGAGCGTTTGTTTCCCGCGGTCGCCTTCGATGGGTTCCACATTGAAGGCTGGCGGAGGGAAAATCGTGAGCGGCGGTACGAACGCCTCGACGCCCGTCCAGAACGCCCGTCTCGCAAAGGCCGGAACCCGGCCGTCGGCCGATCCTCCCCCGGTCAAGGTGGCCGTTGCCGCGCTGCTCAGGGCGTTGGTCAGGTTGTCAATCTTCCCGGCCATCTGCTCCGACATTTCGTTCAGGTGGCGGAACAGCCGCTCGGCCTGGGCCTCCTGGCGGCCCGGGAGATAGTGGAAATAATAGAAGCCCACTCCGGCGAGCAGGATGGCCATCGCCAGCAGAATGGGCTGCAGCATGCGTGCGATGCGAAGTAACCTCTCCATGGCGGTGGATGTCTCTGCTGCCTTCCGTTGGCCCATGATGACCGTCAATCCAACGCTCTGGCCACCGGTAAACCAAACAACCGCCGACCGGGTGCTGTTCTTACAACAAAACTCGCACCGAGGTCGGTTCGCAGGTGGGTGCGGGCACCGCTACGGAGGACGCCCCGAACCCGCTCCCGACTGACCTTCAAGCCCGCTTGAGCCGGAATCCGGAACAACGGTCCAAAGTGCCA
>CAYYSX010000108.1:9504-18134 GCA_964474315.1 uncultured Verrucomicrobiota bacterium
TCACCTGCCTTCAGGTCATCTGCCTTCGACGAAGTTCCCAAGAAACTCCAGCCAGGCCGAAACGAGCGTCGATGGATGATCTGGCACGTTTTGCGGGGAGCGCGGACGGCTTGTCCGCCGCTGGCCTCTTTGGGTTGAACCGAAACGGAATTGCTCCGAGATACTCCGACACCGCCTGTTCCACAAATCCCGAGGGCTGGGGACCAAGTTCCAGAGCAAAGTGCCAGGTCACCTATCTTTAGGTGGCAACACGATCGGCCGGAAAGGACCGAAGCCTCGCAGTGGGACGCCGGACGAAGGCGAAGGGCGGAAGGGGGCGATTCGAGGACCGGGGGAAGGACGGGAGCTTGGGGGCGCCGGGACGTTGCTGCGGGTCACAGACCCGCGCTCCGGTCGCGTCGTTCCGGAGCGCAGCCATCCCCGCCGCCCATCTTCCCGAGAACAAAGTACCACGAGAACAAAGTACCAGGTCACCTGTCTTTGACAGTGCAAGGTCACCTGTCTTTGACAGTGCAGGAGATCGTGATCCTGTCCCCCGTGCCTCCCAACCTGCCACAACGCAGGTTTTCAACTTGCACGGCGGCGCCGTGATAAATGCCTTTCACAACCCCAAGATCTCCTCCCTGACAGTCATAAAAAAGACCGGGAGCGGTTCCCCGCTCCCGGTCTTATGCAAAATCAGCCGCCGGCTATTGACCCAGGCGGTAGTACAGCGTCGAGGCCGTAGTGGGCGTCGTGAACGGACTGGTGGCTCCGGTGACATCGGTCCACGGACCCGACAGAGCCGGGGCTGACTGAAGCTGTTGTTCCGCCGAGGCTCCGGTCCAACTGAGGGTCACCGAGTCGCCGCTGAGGCTGATCTGTAGAATCGCCTCCGAACCCGCGGGTAAGGAGTTGCTCTGGAGGATCTCCACCCGGAGGCCCGTGTAGCCAATCGCATCTACGTTCTCCACGATGAAGTCGAGCGTATTGGCACCCGCCGTAAAGGTCACGTTGGTGCCATAGATGGAAAACGCCGTGTAGGCATTAAAGGCGGGACTCTGCGGATTTCCGGTCGAAACCCCGTTGACCAGAATATCGCGACCGGCGTTGTCAGTGGCCCAGCGGCCAAGGATGGAGACCGATCGAGGATCACGGCCCGTGAGATCAATGAAGGTGCGATAGGTGTAGAGTCCCACCGCGCCGGCCACCGTATTGAACTCCGGCCCGATCCACTTAGAAATAGCCGTATCGCGCAACCAGGTGCCGTCCGAAATGGGGAATACGGTCGAATCTTGCACAATGGCGTCCGTGGACTCGATATGGGGATTCACGACCAGGAGGTAGTGCTGGTCAATTTCGCCATCCGGGAGAGCAACGTGGTTGTCGTCCACCCCAGTGTTAAAGAGACCCGGGATGCGCTGGTTGACGGTGAGATGTACCACCGGCGTCGTATTCGTTCCGGCCGCGTTGGAGGCCTGAAGCGAGTAATCGCCAGCAGCGGTGGTCTGAACCTCGCTTAGAATGAGGGTCGGTGAAGTGGCGCCGGCCAGAGCGACTCCATCTTTCAACCATTGGTAGCCGAGGGGCAGACTTCCCAGCACCTGCGCAGAGAAGGTCACATCATCGCCCACGTAGGCCGCCGTGGCGACCGGATTCCGGGTAATGAACGGTGCGGTTCCGGATGGGACCGGCACGATGGCGATATTGTCAATCAGCGCCGTGGTATCCGTCCCCTCGGGGCTGTCCTTGGTAAAGACCAGTTCCAAGGAGGTCGCCGGCGTGGTAAAGACGTCGGTGGACACTCCGACGTAACTTCCTGACGGCACCGGATGGACCGGCACGCTGGCGACGGTTCCGAGGGTCACTTCCAGGGTGGGATTGGCGGTGGCGGCCCGCGAGTTTTCGTAATAGTGCAGGTAATACTGGGATCCCACGGTCAACCCTTCCACCGTCCCACTGAGGGTATTGGGGGTATCAAAAGACTGTAGGAACGCCACTTGGCGGCCGTGTGGTATTCGGCCGTTGTCTGCAAAGGGCGACTCGCCGTTCGAGATGGGGTTGATGCCGCTGTTCTCCGGCGCGCTCTGAAGCCAGCCCGTGATCGGAACATTGAACCCGGGCGGAGTGTTAGCGTTTCCGGGATTATCTCCGCTGTAGCCGGGCCAGGAGAGGAAGGAATCCACCTCAAAGCTCGCATTGACGAGAGGCAGTCCGACCACGAGGCGCACCGCATCGCTGGTCACCGAACCCAGCGCATTGGCGATCACGACATCGTAGGTACCCGCGTGTTCGGGGCCGACCTGGGCCAGGCTATAGGTGTTGGTCGTCGCGCCCAAGATGTCCTCGCCATTCAGGCGCCATTGATAGGTTGGCGACGGAAAGCCGGTGGCACTCACGGTGAAATCGACTGGCAATCCCTCAGAAACAATCGTTCCCGTCGGCTGGATCGTGATGTCGGGGGCGATATTGCGGCTGACCACTTCCCGGTTGCTGAACCCATAGATATGGATGCTCACATTCACCGGATTGATCGGGGCGATGTTGATCACCGCCGTCCCCTCCGGTCCCGCTGTATAGCGGTAGGAAAAGCGGATTCCGTTATTATCATCGAACTGGTCCTGATTCTGCGTCAGCCGGTCCTCGCCTACACTAAAGGTGGCCCAGCGAAAGGCTGGGCTCGGACTCTCCCAACCCACCGAATAGAGGGTGGCCTCGTATTCGGTGGCCGGTGTCAGGCCTTCCAGCGTGATACTTTGGTACTCGCCGGAGTTTACATTGGCTCCGGAATAAATGAAATCCGTGGCCAGGACGGCACTCCCGTCGGTCACATTGTTGGCATCGTTGTTGAACACATTACCGAAACGAGCCGTGGAAAATTCGCCGGTGACGGCGGGATTTGCTCCCGGAACTCCGGTGAAGGGGACGCCATTGATGATCGCCGTGTTTCCGGTGCCGAAGCTGTACGCGTGGGTATAGATATATTGAGGATCCACGCCGGAAGTCGCGTCGTCGGTCCAGGCGGCCGTGGTCCACCGCCCGCTGCTCTCGGCGATGGTCAGGTGATCCACCAAGAGCGTCTGGTCGCTCGTGGCGTCGTTGACCAAGCCGAGACGGGCGGTGTCGGCAGTCGCCGCGAATTCAAACGCGATATATTCATACGGTGCGGTTCCACCGACCGGATAGACTGCCGGAGCCAGAATGTCCGTCGAATCCACGGTGATGCGCAGGCTGGGCGTCTGCTCGGTGGTCGCATTGACCTGCAGGATTACTTTGTAAGTCGTCCCGGCGGTTAGGCCGGTGATCGTCGTGCTGAGGGTGCTTCCCCCCGCAATGAAAGCCACATTCGCTCCCTCGGGAATGGCTCCATTGTCGGCGAAGAAGAGTTGGCCGCCCGCCGGGTTCAGTCCGGTGGCGCCGGGGCTATCGGTGCTCCATCCGCTGATTTCGCCATTCTCGGAAATGTATCCTGGAAAAACGGTGAAGGTGTTTGCTTCGAAACTAGGGTTGGGGATGGTCTGGCTCTGGGCTATGGGGCAAAGCAATAGGGTCGCCAGACCCGTGTACCAGCCGATCACGCTAATGATCGGCGAATTGTTCATTCGGATTTGTTGCATATTTCATTAATGAGACGATCGATGCGTCGGCTCAGGGAGTGGCCTTTGGGAAACCAAAACCAGTGAGTACGAGGGCCGCCCGAGAAGGCAACCATCCCACCATCCAAGGGCAAGTCCGAATCAAACGGAACCCGTATCTTTTACGGCCAGCAATGCCTCCAATCTTCGACCGGCCCAACGGTCATAGGTGGGAATAGGGGACAGAATGGCAATTAGTTAAGCTGTCTAACTCACAGTATCAGGTGGTTTCGTATTTTATCGGTTCCGGGAGCTGCGGAAGGAAATTCCACGTCACCCGGGAAATCATGGGTGTTTCCCACGGTCCCAAGTGCCAGGTCAATGGTTGCGGGCGGTGACTCGCGGCCAGATGGTAACATAATAGGCCCGGGAAGGACCGAAGCCGCAGAGCCGGGACGCCGGAGGAAGGCGGGGTGTGGAAGGGGCCGACAAGGGGTGATTCGAGGACCGGGGGAAGGACGGGAGCTGGGGGTGCCGGGACGTTGCTGCGGGTCACAGACCCGCGCTCCGCTCGCTCCGGTCCGGAGAGAGAGGAGAACAAAGTGCTAGGTCAACTGGTGGCAACACCGGGGGGTGCCGGCCGAATGCGGAATGCGGAATGCGGAAGGGGCAGACGAGGGAGCGATTCAAGGACCGGGGGAAGGACGGGAGCTTGGGGGCGGGACGTTGCTGCGGGTCACAGACCCGCGCTCCGCTCGCTCCGCTCCCGCCGTTCCGGAGCGCAGCCATCCCCGCCGCCCATCTTCCCGGGCGGTTCGGGCGGGAACCAAGGGCTTGGAACTTCTTTGGAGCTTGGGACTTGGTTTTTTGAGCTTTCGTCCCCGGTCCCCATCGCGGTCTCGGTAAGGCCGCAGACAAGATGCACCCCATTCACCTGCGGGCTTGGCGGCGGGATGGACGTTGGTAGGATGCGCTTCGCATGATCGATTCCATCCGCCAGGCCCTCGCCGATAAGGCCGATTCCCTACTCGGCTTCAGCAGCCCCAAAATCCCGCGCGAGCATTTACACCTGCCCGGGCCGGATTTCGTGGACCGCATTTTTGCCCCGTCCGACCGGAACGCACGGGTGCTCGCCAATTTGCAGCGATTGCACCAGACGGGTCGTCTGGCCGGTACCGGCTATGTGTCCATTTTGCCCGTGGATCAGGGAATCGAGCATTCAGCCGGAGCGAGCTTCGCCAAGAATCCCGCCTACTTCGATCCGGAGAACATCGTCAAGCTGGCCCTCGAAGGCGGCTGTAATGCGGTGGCTTCCACGTACGGGGTTCTGGGGGCGGTGGCGCGACGTTATGCGCACAGGATTCCGTTCCTGGTGAAGATCAACCACAACGAGCTGCTCACCTATCCCAACAAGGCCGACCAGATTTTGTTCGGGACGGTGAAGGAGGCGTGGGACATGGGAGCGGTAGCGGTCGGAGCCACGGTTTATTTCGGATCGGAACAGGCCGGTCGGCAAATCGTGGAGATCGCCCAGGCCTTTGCGCTGGCCCATGAATTGGGCATGGCCACGGTGTTGTGGTGCTATCTGCGCAATCCGGCCTTCAAGAAGGACAAGGATTACCACGTGTCCGCCGACCTGACCGGCCAAGCCAACCACCTGGGCGTGACCATTCAGGCCGACATCATCAAGCAGAAGCTGCCCGAGAATAACGGCGGGTTTCTGGCCCTGAATACCGGTGACTCCAGCTACGGCAAGCTGGACCAGCGCATGTATTCGGACTTGTGCAGCGATCATCCGATCGACCTGTGCCGCTATCAGGTGGCGAACTGTTATTTGGGGCGGGCCGGCTTGATCAATAGCGGCGGTGCCTCGGGAGCCAATGATTTTGCGGAGGCGGTCGCCACCGCGGTGATCAACAAGCGCGCCGGCGGGATGGGCCTGATTTCCGGCCGGAAGGCGTTCCAACGTCCGATGGCCGATGGGGTCAAGCTGCTGCACGCCATCCAGGATGTGTACCGGTGCGCGGATGTGACGGTGGCGTGAAGGGCTGGGAGACTCCAGCCCCGGGTCTGTCTGGACCAGGCCTTACGGACCGAGTGCGCCTCGTCTCCTCGGCCGGCGTCGCCGCGCTGACCCAACCCGCCGTGGTTCCCGTTCGGCGCCCGGCTCGATAGGATGTCCGCGTGTCGTCTGATGCCACGCTGATTTCCGCCACCGACCTGCGCGTCCGTTTCAACCAGCAGGTCGTGCTGGATGGCGCGTCGTTGTCCCTTCTGGACGGCGACCGCGTGGGATTGGTGGGCCGCAATGGATCCGGCAAATCCACCTTTCTGAAAATCCTGGCCGGGGTGGCGGAACCGGACTCCGGAACGGTCGCCCGCCGCCGAGGACTGGTCATGGGTTATCTGCCGCAGGATTTCGCGTTGAATCCAGCGCTCACGGTCCGGGAGAACGTCCGTCAGGGAGCGCGCGAGGTGCTGGATCTCATCCACGAGTTCGAGGGCTTGGCGGCGGATTCGCGACGGCACGCGGAATTGGAGGAACGCATCGTGGCCCTGGACGGATGGACCCTCGACCGCCGGATCGAGACAGCGTTGTCGCGTCTGCATTGTCCCACGGGCGACCGGGCGATCGGGGACCTTTCGGGCGGAGAGAAACGGCGGGTTGCCTTGTGTCGGGCGGTGGTTTCGCGGCCGGAGCTGCTGATTCTCGATGAGCCCACCAACCATCTGGACAACGAATCCATCGAATGGCTGGCCGACTATTTGGAGGAGTATCCCGCGGCGTTCCTGCTGGTGACGCACGACCGCCATTTTCTGGATCGCTGTATCAACCGCATGGTGGAACTGGCGGACGGCCGGTTTTGGTCGCACGCGGGAACGTACGCCGATTACCTGGAGGCGAAGGCGGTGCGGCAAGCCACCGCCGAAGGGGTCGAACACAAGCGCCAAGTCGCGTTAAAGCGGGAGTTGGAGTGGTACCGGACAGGACCGCGCGCCCAGCGGACCAAGTCCAAAATTCGCATGGCCGCCTTCGAACACGCGGCGACCGAGACCGGCCCCGAGTGGGAACGGGACGTGGATCTCGTCATCCCGCCGCCGCCGCCGTTGGGGAACCGGGTGGCCCAGCTCGCCAACGTCAGTCTGGAACTGGGTGGCCGGAGGCTGTTCTCCGGGTTGAATCTCACCTTTGCCGGTGGCCAACGCCTCGGCATCACTGGACGCAACGGCGTGGGCAAGACCTCGTTGCTCCGGGTTTTGCTGGGTCAGCTTCCGCCCACGGAAGGGGAGGTCCGGATCGGTCCGCTCACCCGGTTCAATTACGTGGATCAGGGGCGTTTGCAGTTGGATCCGGAGCGGACGGTGCTCGAGGAAGTGGGGGACGGCACGGAGTTCGTGGTATTTGGCGAGGGGCGACTTTCGCTGCGCGCCTACCTCAAACGGTTTCTGTTCACCGACGACCGCCTGGTGACCCAGGTAAAATACCTGAGCGGAGGGGAACGCAGCCGTTTGTTGTTGGCCCGGATTCTCAAGAAGGGCGGTAACTTCCTCATCCTCGACGAACCCACCAACGACCTGGACCTCCCGACCCTGCGCATCCTGGAGGAAGCGATTCTGGCCTTCCCGGGGGTCGTGGTGGTGGTCAGTCACGACCGATACTTTCTGAACCGGGTCTGCACGGACATTCTGGCGTTCGAAGGGGAGGGCCGGACCACGTTCAGCACGGGCACCTACGACTACTACCTGGAGAAGCGGGAGCGGTTGGCGTCGGTACCGGTGCCCGCCGCGACTGCGGTTCGGCGGGTGGAGACGGCTTCCCGTCCCGCGTCGCCGAAACCGCGGCGTCTGACGTTCAAGGAACAGCGGGAACTGGAGGGGATGGAAGCGGCGATTTTGTCGGCCGAGGAGAAAGTGGCGGAATTGGAGGCGGTATTTGGGGATCCGGACTTCCATCGGAAGCACGGGGTCCGCACTGCCGAGTTGACGGAGGAACTGGAGGCGGCCCGGGCGGAGGCGGCGCGCCTTTACGCGCGGTGGGAGGAGCTGGATGCGGTGGCGCGGTCGGGTTGAGCGAAGGAGGGTGAACCGCTGTTTCTCCCTTTCTCCTTGGTCCCGGTTTCCGTCATTCTTTCCCAACTCATGGGTGCGCAATGGAAACAAGCCGGCCGCGAAGCCGCGGCCCACAAGAAGGGTCAAGTCGTCGGAAAACTGGTCCGGGAAATCATGATCGCCGCGAAGTTGGGCGGGGCGGACCCCGATTTGAATGCCCGGCTCCATGTCGCGGTGGACAAGGCCAAGAAGGCGAGCGTGACCCGGGACACGATCGACCGCGCGATCAAGAAAGGGGCCGGTCTTCTGGATGAAAAGGTCGAGTACGAGGCCGTGGTTTATGAAGGGTTCGCCCCGCACAAAGTACCGGTGATCGTGGAATGCCTGACCGACAACCGGAACCGCACTGCGCCGGATATCCGGCATCTCTTTGGCAAGGGGGGGCAGTTGGGACAGCCCGGTTCCATGGGATTCTTCTTCGACCACGTTGGAGTGGTGGAGGCCACTCATACTGATCGGTCGCGCGACGCCGAGGCCGATGCCATCGAGGCCGGGGCGGAGAACGTCGAACCACTGGACGAGGGGGAAGTCCCGGAAGGCAGCCAGGGCGCGCGGTTCATCACCGGTCTCAAGGAGTTGGCCCACGTCAGCAAATGGCTCAAGCAGGCGGGCTGGAACATTGCCGCCAGCGAAATGCGATACCTGGCCAAGAACCCGGTGAGCCTGGGTGAAAAGGAACGCGCCCAAGTGGTCGAGTTCCTCCATTCCCTCGACGATCACGACGACGTCCATCACGTCTTCGCCGGACTCAAGTAAGAACTCGGACCGAGGCGAGCCCGGGACCGGTGCGGTTCCGGAAACTTCGTCCGACGCCCGACGGCCCCCGTGGTTTCCACCTGTCTTTCAATTTTGTGTCCCCGGTTTTCCGCCCTGTCATGAGCGACGCCAGTGATTCCTTCATTGCTCCGGAACATCCCCAGTTCAGCGGGTTCATCTTCAAGATTCAGGCGAACATGGATCCGAAAC
>CAYYSX010000109.1:0-18071 GCA_964474315.1 uncultured Verrucomicrobiota bacterium
CCGTTGAAGCCAGCTTCCAAAGACTCACATTTCCGTAAGTTCGGATCAATAGTTCATTACATAATTGGGTGATCCGAGAGATGGATTGGCCGGATTGACCGAAAAAGAGTCCGTCCTTTTGGATCGTTAGGCATAGCGCCTTCTTTCCGGTGCGTCCACCCCTCTTCAGTTAACACGTCGCCCAGCGCACACTCAGTCGGCGACGCACGAGCAACTTCAACCGCACGATTTGCTCCACCCGTGCTATGTTATAGACCAAGTTGCCTAGCGAGGTGATTCCTCAGACCGACAAAGTCGGTTTTATTCTGACGGTCGAAGCGAGGTCTGCGCCGGATGCCTTGGTGTCGGTCCGAGGCAGGTTGTTGGGCCGGCCTCCATCCCGGCGCGTCGGGCGATTCCACAGATCGGTTTCTTCGATTCCGACCACGACGCGGATTCAAAGCCCCGGTTGGGCTAGGGGACGCACCGAGCGTCGATTTTAGCCGTCCAGCGGCGGGCCTTCCACTATACGGAAGGGCAAACGCCCAACCGGAGCCGCTCATGCGTTTACCATCCAACGTCGCCGCCCTCCAGAACGATCACGTCCCCTTCGAGTTGGAGTGCATCGACCGCCTCTATCTCAACGCCTACGTCCCCAAACTCACCGCCGCCGGCGTCGCCGCTTTTTTCCGCGGCGACCTCGGCCACCGCTTCGCTTCCACCAAACAGGCCATCCGGATGACCGAGTCCTTCGTCGCTCGCATCAAGGCCTTCGTTTAGGCCGAGGGCCTACCCTCGTCCACTTCGAGAAAGGCTAGCGCAAGAACGAGGTTTTTCAGCGCCATCGGCGCTCCTTCCGCAAGCCCGAGGGGGTGATCGTCGTCGGCGTCGCCCAGGAGAAGGGCCGCGTCCCCAGGACCATCCGCAAGCGCTATAGCCACGGCACCATCCCCTGGATCGATGACTCCACGGCGATGGTGAACTTCTACTACTTTTATTGCCTCGCCCGGGATTTCGGCCCGTTCTTCCTCAAGTTCTGCTGCCGGAGGGATTTCGAAACCAACAACTACGGCCAACGTTTTCCCACCGTGGCGACGCCGACCGGCGAAGTGATCATGGCTCCGACCATCTTGGGAGAGTTCGAGTTCCTTTCTGTGGATCGTGGAACACCCCGCACGGATCGCTCCTGGGTGCCGTCGGTCACCGAGTTCAACGGCCTGCCGCGCCGCGCGATCGTCCGCCTGCACGGGAACATGGCGACGGGCGGCACGCTGGTGCTCGAACCGTCGGGCTTGAACGGCCCGCTCGCGGGCTGGCTCTTCGGCGAACCGGGTCGGGAACATCGGCTGGAAAGCTCCCCCGACCTGCGGACCTGGACGCCGGGTCCAGCGCTGGTACCCGATGCGCGCGGCGAGGCGGTCTTCAGCCTCGGCGCGGGGGAAGCAGGCTTCTTCCGCGCCCGGCGGGTGGCTGAGTGATTTTCGTTCTGATGTTTGATTGATTACGATCCATTCCGCGGCTTTCAACCCGTACCCGACTGATAGGACGCCCCTTAATGAGAGAGAAGGACGGGATGAGGGCGGTCGTTCATCAAACGCGATCCCTGGCAATCTTTGTGGCTTCTCGACCACTATCTCTTTTTGGATACACCGGTGTATCCAAAAGGATAAACGCTTCCAAAAGCCCTTTCAGCAGCGTGGGCGCTTGGGGTTGAAGCTCTGCTATCGCCCGGCCCGTTGTTCCTAAATGGATACAATTCGCTGGTTCCGGCAAAAAGGCGGTTGAAAGGCAAAAGCGGCGAATTATCGGGGGAATACGGCGTTTTGAGCGTTCCTCGTTCCGGCCCGGCCGGCCTGGCATCCAAGCTGCAAAAGGACCGTGTGCAGCGAAAAAGTCCAATCGACTGAAGGAACAATCTTATGACGGAAAACCGAGGAGAAAACCAAGTGACAAACAATTTAGTCTGGGCACGCCTCACCGCATTTAACCCCCACTTGATCCCAGCCTTGATCCTTAGCCTGGGCGCGTTGCTGCCGGCGGACGCGCAACAGCTTTTGCCCGCCGGCCCGGCCATTGGCGAGCGGCCCGGCCGGCAGTTGGTGAAGTTTGAAATCGCCACCAACGCTCCCCTGCTGGCGGTGCTGGGCGACTTACCGGAACTGGGGAGCAATGTGGTCAGCCAGGCGCTCCGGATGGTCCGCGACAACGCGGCCAGTCCCTGGCGATTGACCGTCAGTCTGCCGGTGAACCGGCGGTTCACTTATCGTTTTCACCGGGGCTCCGTGCCCCTTGGCGAGGTGTTGACCGGGGAGACGGTGGCCGTCCGCTCCGGCCTGGGAGGCAACCTGTTGTTCTGTCACGCGCCGAACGACGCGGCCCGGCTTCACTGGCGGCAGGATGACGGCGAGTTTCACTCCGCGCCCTTGCAGCGGATCGGGGAGGGCCGCACCCCGGAAGAATCCCTGTGGCGGAGCGCGGTCGCGGGTGAAGCGGGGCGTCCCTGGGAATTTTTCATCGCTAGCGAAGACGAGGCGTTTCGCGATCCCCCGACCGGGGCCTACCACACGCCCCTGAACGCGCCGTTTCTCCAGGACGGCGAGCTGTTCACCTATCGGCCGGCGGCGGTCGTCGGCCCCTCCCGCCGGGATTACGAGACCAATGCCCCGCCTTCGTTGTCATCCACCCATCTGGCCAACGAGGTCCGGCACTACCGCGTCCTCCTACCCCGAGGTTACGATGAGCAGCCCAACCGAAGGTATCCCGTGATCTACTTCCACGACGGTCAGACCATGTGGGAAACGTCTCCGTTTTACCAAGCCGGTCGGAACGTGATTGATCCAGACGGAATGGAACTGGCCGCCCTGGTGCGGCAGGGAATCGTCGGGGAAATGATTGTCGTGGGCGTGGATGCGACCCTAAACCGCACCGCGAACTACCGTCCGGGAATAACGGACGGCGTGGACCTGAGCCGCCAGTATGCCGCCTTCCTGATCGAGGAATTGAAGCCGTTGATCGACGCCCGCTACCGCACCCTCCCGGACGTCAACTATACGGCGGGCTACAGTTTCGGCGGCATCGTGGCGCTCTTCCTTGGCTGGGATCATCCGGAGGTGTTCCGCGGCATCGGTTCCTGGTCCGGTTCGTTTTACACCAGCTCCAGCATCATGCCGCGACGCGTGCGCGACGAACCCAGCCGGCCCATTCGCATTTACCTCGATTCGGGGGAGGATGCCCGTCAGGAAAACCTCGAACTTCGCAACATGCTCCTGCGGAAGCAGCCGGCCTACAGTTTGGAGGGCAGCCTGCGTCATGTTTATGCGCCTGGGCAGCAGCATGTGACGGAGCATTTTGTCCGGCGGCTGCCCGACATGATGTCTTTCCTGTATCCCGCCACGGAATCCGAGGGCGAACTGCTGCCGGTGCTGACCGCCGTGCGCCACCAAGCCCTGCTGACCCTCGGGCGTCCGGCGCTCTATAGTGATTGGGTATTGGAATCAGCCCCTGCTTTCACCGGTCCCTGGAGTCCCGTGACGGCCGCGCCGGAGGTCAATGAAGGGCAAGTGCAGCAACAGGTGGCCGCCGGGGACGACGCGGGCTTTTTCCGCCTGCGCCAGCCCTGATTTTCCGTCCGGGCGAATGGGGAGGGGCGCTGTGACGAGGGATTTTGGCCGTGGCCAAGGCGGCGAGGCCGGAGCATCCCATTCTGCAACTACGGGACGACGAGCTGAACCAACGAAGGCCCCGGCAAAAGACCCCTGCCCGAAGGATCTTCGATCTTCCGAAAACCCAGGGATAGACAATTTAGCCGTATCGAAAAGTCAGCGCGGCGAACGGCCCGTTCGTGCGTGTCGCCGCCGTCCCGCCTATCTCTGTGCCCTCCGTGTGAGATCGCCTTCCCGGACGGAAAACGGATTGGACAACCCTCACACAGAGGACGCAGAGGCCACAGAGCACATCATCACAGAGCCTCAACCCAACCTTTCGGGAACTGTCTCCGTTTGGATACACCGGCGTATCTAAAAGGATAAACGCTTCCAGAAGTCCTTCAGCAGCGGGGCGATCAGGGTTGAAGCTCCGCGATCGTCCGACCTGTTGTACCTGATCGGATACAATTCCCTCTTTTCCGGCAAAGACGCGGATCGAGGGCAAAGCAGCGAATTACCAAGGAAACACGGTGTTTTGAACGTTCATCGTTCCGGCTCGGGCGGCCTGGCATCCAAGCTGCAAAAGGACCACGTGCAGCCAAAAAGCCCAACCGACAGAAGGAACCATCCTATGAAATTTTTGAAAACCCTGTATTGGCCCAGGAAACCCCTCCTTTCCCTTATCGCCCTCAAGGCCCCCGGCGTGCCGGGCAGGTCCATCCGTGTCTCCTGGCTCGCCGGCGACAACCCTGTCCTGGAAACCGCCGGCCACGTCGATGGCCCCTGGAGCCGCGTGACTTCCCCCGTCACCGTCGAGGGGGATCATGCCTTCGTCACCGCGCCGGTGGAAGACGCGGCCAGGCTCTATCGTCTGCGGCGGCCGTGATCGTTTTGTCCGTGTGGACATCGGCGGGCTCGAGCGTTTGAACCCCGTGTGTGCGCTCAAGCCCGCCGTCACACTTCGAGGACGGCCATCACCCCGCCGGCCGCCAAGGCATTCAGGCTAGCTACAGAACGCCTCAAATTGTCTGTCCTCTATTTCCTGGGAAATGGAGAACTCTCCTTTCGAAAGTCCTCACCAACCCACACTGTGGGGGCTTGACGTTATAACATCTGTGATCACGCTGATGCCATGGTTCTGGAACTGAAACTTCGCAAAGTGGGCAACTCGGTGGGCGTGATCCTGCCGAAAGAAGCGCTCGCTCATCTCAACGTGGAAGAGGGCGATTCGGTGACCATGACGGAAGGACCGGAGGGCAGCCTGCGGTTAAGTCCGCACAAGACCGAGGTCGCGCGCCAAATGGAAGTGGTGCAGGACGTGATGAAGCGCTACCGGCACACGCTGCGGGAACTGGCCAAATGAAAGAGCCGACGTGGATGCTGCGGGAGGTCGTGCTCCTGTTGCACGAGCAATCCCTGGCACGGTTCGGCGGCTCGTCAGGGGTGCGAGACGAAGGATTGTTGGACTCCGCGCTGGGCAAGCCGCGCAACCTTTTTGCCTACGGCAAACCTCATCTCGGTGAACTCGCGGCGAGTTATGCGTTCGGCTTGGTAAAAAATCATCCGTTCATCGACGGCAACAAGCGCGCGGGCTTTGTAGTGGCGGTGGTTTTTCTCGAACTGAACGGCCACCAGTTTCAGGCGACGGAAGCAGACGCCGCCATGCGGACGTTGGCGCTGGCCGCCGGAGAGATGACGGAAGCCTCTTACGCGCAGTGGCTGAAGGCGAACTCGAAACGCGCATAAGCCCCCGAGCGGTCGAGGGCATCGACGACGAGGACTCCCCGCTCGGAGTTCCGCGTTCACGCGGCGGTTCCCCGCCCCGCCGTCCGACGGCACCGGAGCCGCGGTTCGAACTTCGCGTTACGGATTGTTTGTCCCTTTATTTTTGCCTGTGTTTTTCACCGGGTCTAAGGCCCTGCCCCGCCAGAGTCCTTGAATTCCAAAACACGTTGGAAACAGGTCCGATTTTAGGACGATGGACCACGGACGACGGCGGCGGTGAAGCCCGCTGCCTCAGGAGCGGACGGCCCGTCCGCGCGGGTGGCCGTTCGTCCCGTCTATCTCTGTGCCCTCCGTGTGTGAGATCGCCGTCCCGGACGGAAAACGGATTGGACAACCCTCACACAGAGGCCACAGCACCACAGAGCCGCAACCCAACCTTTCGGGAACAGGTATCCGTTTGGATACACCGGCGTATCCAAAAGGATAAACGCTTTCAGAGACCCTTCCGCAGCGGGGGCAATCGAGGTTAAAGCTCCATGATCGCCCGGCCTGTTATATCTAATCGGATACAATTTCTTCTTTTCCGGCAAAAGTGTGGCTGAAGGGCAAAAACAGCGAATTACCGAGGAAATACGGTGTTTTAAGCGTTCATCGTTCCGGCTCGGGCGGCCTGGCATTCAAGCTGCAAAGGGACTGCCTGCAGCAAAAAGAACAAATCAACAAAAAGAACAATCCTATGAAATTCATGAAAAACTCGGAAAGGCCGCCGGCACGATGGGCGCGGGGTATCGGACGTTGGACGCGTTTGTCGCGGACACTGGCAGTGCTGATGGCGGCGAGTCTGTGCGCCACGGCGATGGCGCAGACGGGCGCGTTTTTCGATCCCTTCGAGCGTCTGCCCAGCGCAAACGGATGGAGTCTGCACGGCGAGAATAGCCCGGACACCAGTCTCACCTTGAGTGACGGATTGCGGCTTCACGCGGCCCGGCCGGGGACTACCCGTTCCTTTCCGGTGATCGGCATGAATCGACCTGATGTGGTTCTCTCAGATTTTCACGTTTCATTCGACGTGCTCTCCTGGGACCATAGCGAGGAGCGTTCGCCCGCCATTGTCTTGCTGGCGCGGTTACGTCGGGGCGGCGGCGGTCCTGCGGCGCACTCCTACGAGATGAGGTTCGTCCCCTCCTCTTCCACCCGCGGCGCCGCGCGCATCAGCATCGCAAAATGGCTTCCGAGCTTGGAACCAGACATGGAGATTGCGGAGTTCGAGATGGATATGAACCGATCCTACCGCATGGTGTTCTCGGGGGTGGGTCCCCTGCTCAAAGCGCAACTGTTCGCCGTGGATGATTTGCGGCAGCCGATCGCCGAAATCGAGGTCTCGGATCATTCGATTTCGTCCGGGATCGTCGGCTTCTATCTCTACGATTTCACGGGCGCCAACGGGGGAACCCCAAGCCTGGTGGATGTGAGGGTGGATAACTTCTACGCCGGCGCCTCCGCTCCTCCCGTCGCTGAACCGGCGTTGGCGGTCGAACCGGCCGTGAAGCTCTCGTGGCCGGGTTCGGCGGAGGGTTACCTGCTCGAAAGCGCGGCTCATGCGGACGGGACCTGGAGCGTCGTGTCCGCGACTCCGGCAGTGGAGGCGGGCCAACGGATCCTCTTCCTGGAGGCGGGGCAGAATGCCCGATTCTTCCGCCTGCGCCGTCCGTGATTTCCGTTCGAGTGAACAGAAAAGCGGGTCTTGGCGATCACTCCGTGTGCGCGCCAAGACCCGCGCAACTTCCGAGTCTCAACTGTAACGATGCCGTTCAACCGCGCATGGACGCGCATGGACGCGCATCGGAGATTCTGCCGAAAGAGGGTTGGGGAGATGCTTGGCGATGTCCCTTTGAGTGCCCCGTGTCCATGGCTCTCGACGCGGCCTCTTCCCCCTCTGGGATGCGCGTCCATTGGCGTTCATTCGCGGTTTTCAAGTGCAGGGATACGGATAAAGGATATTCCGCCGGAGCCGCCGCAGGTTCGGCTTTGCCTTTGTTTTGGCTCGAATCACAGTGAATCCGTTCCCATGAAATTACCGGTTTTGCTCCTGGCGGTTTCGAGCGTGATTTTCGCGCCGGCGGCCAACGGTGTGTTCCAAGGGGACGCGCGGGCTGCCGGGGAGGAGGTTCCGGTGTCCGGCGCGGTGTTCTCGGTCACCGGACGTGTCGAGCATCTGGACAAGACACCCCAGGCGCATGTGGTGGTGCAGGCCGTGCGCCTGGAGGCCTCCGGCGAGAGCGGCGGCCGGGCCGGGGAGACGGATGGAATCAACACGTCCGGCATCGCCGCGACGGCGCTGACCGGGCTGGACGGCGGCTACGATCTGGGCCGGTTGCCTCCGGGAGAGTATCGGGTGCGCTGCCATGGATGGGGCGAGTTCATCGAGCATCCGGAGCCGGTTCGATTTCCCAATCCCGAAGCGGACACCAGGAATGCCTCTTTGCCGCATCGGGAGGCAGTGGCTCGCGATTTTCGGTTTGCTTCCTTTCGCAAAGGAAACTGGAAGGTGTATTCGTCCCGGGACGGGCAAGGCATTCTGGTGGATAAGCTCTACGCCATCGAGCAAAGCCCGGATGGGTTTCTTTGGATGGCCTCCGCCCTGGGCGTAGCGCGATTCGACGGGGCGAAATTCGAACCCGTGACGCACCCGCACCAGGGTCCGCGGCCCGGCTGGGTGAGAACGATCAAAAAAGCGCCGGATGAAACCATGTGGGTCGGCGAATTTCAGGGAGATCTCATCGAGTATGTGGATGGAGATTGGAGACGCCATCCGGCCTTGCGCGCCCTTCAGCCGGGCGTGATCAATGCCATCGAATTCGAGTCTGAAGACGTGATGTGGATCGGGACGTCCAGGGGGCTTGCCTTCGGACGGAAAGCCCAAACCGGGTTCGGAACCGAATGGTCATTCGAGGGCGCGCGGTTCGATGACCGGCTCGCGACCAACGCCATCCATGTGGTCCTGCCCGCGCCGGACGGCGCCGTGTGGGTCGGATCGTCCGCCGGATTATTTCGATGCCGTCCTTTATCGTCGGCGTCCGGCCCCGCGGTGCTGGAACATTTCACCGAACAGGATGGGCTGGCGGCGACGGTTGTGAGCTCGCTGGCGATCGACGCGCGGCAGCGGCTGTGGATCGGCACATGGGGCGGTGTGTCCTATGGCGATTTGGATCAAGCTGAGCAGACAGGTTTCCGTTTTCGCAAGCTGACCAGCGAGGAGGGCTTGTTGGGCGGAGACGTGCGGTGCATTTCTCCCGCGCCCGACGGGAGTTGCTGGTTTGGCATCTGGGGCGCCGGGGTTTCCCGTTTCGACGGAAAGACCCTCGTCCATTATCGGGGCCAAGACATCGGCGAGGGCGCCGGGTTGGAACCGAGGGTGGTGTCGTTTTTTCGGGATGAAGCGGGCTGGCTGTGGATGGCCACGGATTTCAGCGGCTTTTGGCGGTTCGATCCGGACAGTTTGACGACGTTCGACGCGCGGGACGGGGTGCCCAGCACGGGGGGGACGATCCTGGCGCGCGATCCCAACGGTGTTCTTTGGACGGGGAACTGGCATGGGACCTCCGGAGGGCTTGCCCGCTGGCAGGCAAGCAGAGCGGGTTCATTTGTGCCTCGCAGCCATCCGGAAGGCAACGTGACCGGCATTTGCTGGGACGCAAAAGGAGGTATGTGGATCGGCGTTTATGGCGCGGGTTTGTACCGGGAGCGTGAAGGCCAATGGGAAAAACGGGGGGACGCCCATCTCCTGATGCCCCTCTTCCGTGATCGACACGATGCAATCTGGGCCGGAAGCGTGTTCAATGGCGCCTACCGCTTCAGCCGGGGACAAACCGATGTCTTTCGGGAAGAATTGCCCGGCCAATACGTCAACGCGATCCAGGAGGGGCCCGATGGGGCTGTCTGGCTGGCGGTGACCGGCCTGCGACGGAGTGAAACGGGCGGATTGATGCGGTTCGAGGACGGGCGATTCTCGATGGCGGTCAGCGGCGACACCAACAACAGAGGATTCACCGCGCTGGCGTTCGATCCGGATGGCAGGATTTGGGCGGGCAGTTCGAGCAGCCTCTTTTGCTTCGATACCAATGGGGTGAAACAATTCACGGCCCAGGATGGGGTTCCTCAATCGCTCACGCAGCAAATGGCGGCCAATGCGGACGGGTCGATTCTCGCGGCAACCTGGGCGGGGTTGTTGCGGTTCGACGGAACGGTCTGGAGCAGCCTGGATACGCGGGATGGGCTGCGCAGCGACACGCTGTTCAGCGTGTTGCCGTCCGAAAACTCGGAGATTTGGTTTGGTGGCCTGGGAGGAGCCTATCGTTACCGGCCCACCTCGACCCAACCCGCCGTCCGGTTGCTCGAGATTCAAGGCGACGACACGGTGACCGACTTCACCGAACCGCCCCGTTTGTTCACCGGACGACCAATCACCTTTCGCTTCGACGCCATTGACTTCAAGACCGCCCCGGACAAGCGCCGGTTCCGCTGCCGGATCGAGCCGGGCACGCCCGCGCCTGAAGAACTGGACGCGGGGCCGGGTTCGGAGGCGCGCCGGCGCCACTGGTCGAAGCCGTTTTTGGGAACGACCTTCCAGACGGTGTTCCGTCGTCCCGGCGTTTACACGTTCGCGGTGCAAACCATCGATCGCGATCTGAACTATTCGAAACCGGTGGCGGTGACGCTCCGGGTGGTCGCGCCGTGGCACGCGAATCCCTGGCTGCTTGGCCCCGGCATCGGCGCTTTTTTCCTCCTGGGCGGCACCAGCGTCTATTTCGGCCTTCGCAGCCGCGCCCAACAGCGCCGGCTCCGCTTCCAGGAGGAGCAATCGCACGCGGCGCTGGAGTCCAAACACGCGGAACTGCTCGCCGCCCATGGACGATTGCACGAACTCGATGAACTCAAGTCCGAATTCGTCGCCAACGTTTCCCACGAGTTTCGCACTCCCCTGACCGCCATCCGGGCCGCGTTGGAAAACATGCTCGACGGCATCACCGGCGCGTTCAATCCCAAGCAAGCGCGGTACCTCGCCCGCATTCGAGCCAACACCGAACGCCTCTCGCGGCTCATCCATGACTTGCTCGACCTTTCGAAGATCGAAGCCGGGCGCATCTGCCTCAACCCGGCGCGGGTGGTCGTCGGCGAACTCGCGGCGGAAGTGATCGAAAGCGTCGCTGCCTTGAGCGAGGAAAAAGGGGTGCGCGTGGTCCTCGAGGTCAACCCGGCGCTGGCCGTCCAGGCGGATCCCGACCGGCTGCATCAGGTGTTGCTGAATCTGATGGCCAACGCGCTCAAGTTCACGCCGCCGGGCGGGACGATTCGCGTGAGCGCGGAACGCCAGGACGCCCAGGTGGTCGTCTCGGTCGCGGACACGGGCGAGGGCATTCCCGCGGGCCAGATCGAGAGGGTTTTCGAGCGATTTCACCAGGCCGGCGGCGCGGCGTCCGCGCGTTCCGGCGCCGGCATCGGCTTGGCCATCGCCAAGGGTCTGGTCGAGTTGCACGGCGGACGCATCTGGGTGCGCAGTTCGCCCGGCGCCGGCAGCATCTTTTCGTTCACTCTCCCCGCCCCATGATTCCGAAAACCGCATGCAACGGCCGCGTTCTGATCATCGATGACGAAGTGGATATTCGAGAGCCTCTTCAGGACCGGCTCGAGGCGGAGGGGTACGATGTGCGCGTCGCCGACGACGGGTTGGCCGGGTTGCGCCGATTGCGCGAGTCGGTTCCCGACCTGGTGCTGCTCGACCTCCAAATGCCGCGGCTCGATGGGATGGAAGTCCTTCGGAAAATTCAGGCCGAGCACATGGACGTCACCGTGGTCGTGATCACGGCCTACGGAAGTGTCGCGCGCGCCGTCGAGGCCATGCGCGCGGGGGCCTACGATTTTCTGCAAAAACCGTTTGATGCGGACCAGATGCGCGTGGTGATCCCCCGGGCGTTGGAGCGCGCCCGATTGCGGGAGCAGAATGCGTCGTTGCGCGAGGCCGCCGCAGACCGCCGGGGGCGGTTCATCGGCAGGGGACCGAGGGTTCGGGAGATCCTCGATGTCGCCCAACGCGCGGCCGAAGGGATGGCGACCATTCTGCTTCTCGGGGAAAGCGGCACCGGCAAGGAAGTGCTCGCGCAAACCATCCACGAATGGAGCCCCCGCCGGGACCAGCCGTTCATCGCCGTGAATTGCGTCGCCTTGTCCGAGACCTTGCTCGAGAGCGAACTCTTCGGCCACGAACGGGGTGGGTTCACGGGGGCCGACCGGCAGCGAAAGGGGCGTTTTGAACTGGCCCGCGGCGGAACCCTTTTCCTCGACGAGCTGGGCGGCACCAAGACCGGCTTTCAAATGAAGCTGCTGCGGGTCTTGCAGGAAGGAACGTTCGAACGCGTCGGCGGCAGTCAATCCATCCGCGCCGATGCGCGGATCATCGCCGCCAGCAACCGTGACCTGCTCAAGGCGGTTTCGGAAGGGGCCTTTCTGCCGGATTTGTATTATCGGCTGAATGTCATCTCGATCCCGCTGCCGCCCCTGCGCGAACGCCGCGAAGACATTCCGGAGCTGGCCGGGTTCTTCCTCGAAAAATACGTTCGGGAAACCAAGCGCGCCATCGAGGGCCTGTCGGAGGAGGCGATGGAATCGCTGCGTTCCCATGCCTGGCCGGGGAACGTTCGCGAACTGGAGAACGCGATCGAGTGCGCGGTGACGCTGGCCCAATCGCCGTTCATCGAGCCGGACGATTTGCCGGCGGCGGTGGTCGAATCGTTTCGTCCCGGACAACAGGCGAATCCCTGCGGCTTTCACGCGCTGGTCGAGGAGTTCAAGCGCCAGACCCTTTCGGACGCGCTGGCCCAGTCCGGGGGAAACCAGACCCGCGCGGCGGAACGGCTCGGATTGCAGCGCTCCTACTTTGCCCGGTTGATCCGGAAGCTGGACGTGAGCCAAGAGCATGTCTGAAACCAAAATCGGAGCGTCGTGAACTTGGCGACGGGCCGCTGCCGGGGACGCATCTCAGTTTTTGGATGGGGGAGAATACGCGTCTCGCGTGTGGGTCTCGGAGTCCCCGCCGAGACCCTCGTGGACTATTCTGCTTCCCACGCCGCATTCGCAGCAACACCGGGGAGGGGAAGTCAGTACACGAAGAACCGGGCGGGACGCCCGGTTTCGCACGCCAGAGGCGTACGCTCCCCCATCCAAAAACTGAGATGCGCCCCCGCATCGCCTTTTATCCTCTCCCATTGACATCCGATGGGAGAAGCCTGATTCTCCCCAACGACCCCCGACGGGAATCGCCCAGTGCCATGCAAAAACCCGATCTTCTCCAAGGGACGCTCGACATGCTCATCCTGAAAGTCCTGAGCCGCGAATCCACCCACGGCTTCGGCATCTGCCAGCGCATCCAGCGCTGGTCCGACGACGTGTTGAGCGTGGGGGAAGGCTCGCTCTATCCGGCGCTCTACCGGTTGCAGGATCAGGGTTGGATCGAGTCGGAGTGGGGCGTGTCCGAAAACAACCGCCGGGCCAAGTACTACCGGCTCACCAAGGCGGGGCGCCAACAGCTTGAGGTCGAGAAGGTGGGCTGGGACCGCATGTGCCAGGCCATTCGCCAGGTGATGTAGGAAAGCTCGGGAAAACTCGTGCTGTGAAAGGGCCTCCTCCCATTCCTCCCCCGGCTTCCCGACGCGCCTTGGGTTCGGCGCTGCGGACATGGAGTCGGGCGTGGGTGGCGGTGGTTGTCTCGATCACGATTTCAGCGGCTTGGGCACAAACCCAAGAGCGTCCAGATGCGACAGCGGTCCAGGGAGCGATTGATCGCGGCCTGACTTTTCTGGCTCGCGACGCTCTGGCCTGGAAGGCCGAACACAACTGTTCTTCCTGCCATCATGCCGCCTTGGTGGTTTGGGCGATGAACGAGGCGAAGCAGCGTGACCACGCCGTTAATAAGACCGTTCTCGATGATCTAACGAAGTGGCTGACGGAAGCGGGTGAAGGCAAGACCGGCGTGAAACGTCCGGCCAAGGTACCCCAGGCGCACAATACCAAGGCGGTTTATTACGCGCTGGGACTGGGATCGGTGGCCAGACGAAGCGACGTTGAGCAGGACGCATTGAACCTTCTCCTTCGCACCGTTCGGGAAGACCAAACCGAGGATGGCTCCTGGGCGTCCTGGCCGGAGACCCGCCCGCCCATTTTCGGGAATTCGGATGAAACGGCGAGCGCGCTGGCCACGCTCGCTCTGTTGCCGGCGGTCGCGGCGGGAAATGCGCCCGCCCAGGCGGCGGTGGACAAAGGCGTCGCCTGGCTGGAGAAGACGGAGACGGACGACGATCCGCAATCCATCGCGATGCGGCTGGTGCTTTGGACGCGCCTGGGCCGTCCACGCGAGGAGTGGATTCCGCTCACCCGACGCATCCAAGGTCGGCAGCGGGAAGATGGCGGGTGGAGCCAGACGGCGGAGGGCTCCAGCGACGCCTGGGCCACAGGGCAGGCGCTTTATGCCCTTGCCCATTCCAAGCTCCCGGATGGGGAAGACGCGATCACCCGAGGGCGCGCCTTTCTGCTGAAGACCCAGCGCGAGGACGGCTCCTGGCCGATGGCCTCCCGTCCGCAAACGCCCGGAGGAGAGGGCGCCGACAGTCTCATTCCCATCACCGGCGCCGGTAGCGCCTGGGCCGTCCTGGGATTAGTCAAGACCGGATTCTAAAATGCCGGACAAAGCAAACCATCATGGAGAATCTACTTCAGGACATCCGCTACGGCGTGCGCCAACTGCGCAAGAATCCCGCCTCCACCCGCTCTTCGGCAAACGCCAGATGATGAAGAGATGCGCTCGCACCTCGAGCTGCGGACAGGGCACGCGATCTTTCCGTGCAGGACGGCCAGGGGAGGGAGATCGCTCAACAGGGAAATTCACGGTCGAATGCTTGGTGGCTTCCGATCCACACCCACTTCCAATCATCTCCGCGACGCAACGCCACCGCGCGATAATCGAGCGTCACTCGAACCGACCAGTCTCCACATCGTCCAGAAGTCTCTCCAATGCCGGGCGCGGTCGGGGATCGCGGATAATCCGCTCCCATTTGGCGTCTCCGTCCAACTCCGGCATCAACTCAGACAAACTCTCCGCCAGTTCTTGCCGCTCCTCGGCCGAAAGAGAACGGATGGCCGCCTCGATTTCTTCAACCGTGCTCATGCCGGACAAATTACCGGACATCGGAACCGCAAACAAGTTGCGGTTCCCGAGACGGAGCCGCTCCACACCTGACCCGTTGATCACTCATCACTTTCAATGACTTGGCCAAAGACACTTCGAACCCGCTTCCGTGCGCTGTTCCGCCAGCGCCAGCTCGACGCGGAGATGGACGAAGAGATGCGTTCGCATATCGAGCTGCGGACGCAGGCGAACATCGAGGCGGGGATGAATCCTAAGGAAGCCCGCTTCGCTGCCCTGCGTCAGTTCGGCTGGACGGAGTCCATCAAGGAGGAATGCCGCGACCAGCGCGGCGTCCGTTGGCTGGACACTCTGTTCCAAGATATTCGTTACGGCGCGCGCCAACTGCGCAAGAACCCCGGCTTCACCGCCGTGGCCGTGCTCACGCTCGCCCTCGGCATCTGCGCGGTGACCACTCAGTTCAGTTTGTTCCATGGTTTACTCCTGCGTGGACTGCCTTTTCCTGAACCTGATCGCTTAGTCTCCATGGGTGTCCGGGATCCGTCTCAACAGCCGGCGGAACTTTCCCTGTCCGACTTTCTCGAATGGCAGCGGCAGCAGCAATCCTGCGAGGGCTTGGCCGCCAGCGACAGTTATCGCTGGCTGAATGTGGTCATCGAGGGCGCCTCGAGGCCGGTCGGTGGCTTGTTTGTTACTCACAATTTCTTTGCGTTGCTCGGCATTCGGCCGTCGCTTGGCCGTGACTTCGTTGCCGAAGACGAGCAACCCGGGGCCGAACCGGTGGCGCTCATCAGTCATGGACTATGGGAGCGCGAGTTTGGCGGCGTGCCCGACATCGTCGGTCGCACGCTCCGGATCGAAGGCCGGGTAACGACGGTCATTGGCGTCATGCCCCCGCGCTTCCAGTATCCGAGTCACGAGGAAATCTGGGCGCCGTTCCTTCTCTCGCCCGAAAGGTCGCCACGTCACGTCAACGTCTTGGCGCGGCTCAAAGCGGGGGTCACGGAGGACCAGGCCGAGGCGGAGTTCACCACTCTGGCGCAGCGGTTGGCGCAGAACTCTCCTGCAGTCCAACCCGCGCTGACCTCGGCGCGGGTGGAGCGGTTGCATTCCAGTCTCGTCGGTGGAATGCGCCCTATTTTGTCCGCGCTGCTCGCGGCGGCCGTCGCGGTGCTCGTGATGGCCTGCGTGAATGTCATGAATCTCCAGTTCGCCCGGGTCTCGTCGCGGATGCGGGAACTGGCGCTGCGCGGCGCGCTGGGCGCGGCGCGGGGCCGGCTGTTACGCCAGATGCTCACCGAAGGCGCGCTGGTGGTTGGGCTCGGCGGCTTGGTGGGAGTGGCGCTGACCCGGGGGACGACTCAGGTTTTTCAGACGGCGCTGGGACAGATTCGGTTCGATGCATTTCCCGCCTGGGCCATTACGGAGCTCAACTCCACGGTGTTGCTGTTCACGGTCGCGGTGATCGCGGCATCGGTCATCGCCTCCAGCTTGTTGCCGGCGTTCCTGGCTTCGCGCGCGGACGCCATGTCCGTGCTGAAGGAAGGCGCGCACGGTCAGACTCATCGCCTCGTCAGCCGGATCGGTGGAGGTCTGGTGATGGCGCAAATCAGCCTGACGTGCGCCTTGCTTATCGTGTCGTTGCTCCAGGTGAAATCCATTACCCGGCACGCGAACGTCGATGTTGGCTTCCAGCCGGACGGGGTGTTGGCTGGTCGGCTCAGTCTGGTGGCCCGTTACCACACCTCGGAGGAGCGCGCCCGGCTTTATGAGCGGCTCTTGCGTGACCTGCGCGCCGACCCCGCGTTCACGCAGGTGGCTCTGACTTCGCGCGCCCTCGCGGTGGGCGGTGGATTTTGGGAATGCTTCCAAGTGGAAGAGCGCCACCAAGCCGCCGCCGAGAGTCGCCTGACCGCAATGGAATATATCTCCGACGGATACTTTGCAGCGTTGGGGTTGCGGCCCCGCGAGGGACGCGAGTTCCAAACGGGCGAGCGCAGTCGGGGCGAACCGTCCGCGCTGGTCAACGATTCCTTCGCGCGCAAGCATTTCGGAGACACCAGTGCGTTGGGCCGGCGGGTTCGTCTCTTGCCTGCCGACCATTCGCCGTCCGAGTGGCGCACGATTGTGGGGGTGGTGCCGGACACACACCTACAAAATTTCGATCCGCAGCGAGATGGATCGGGCGTGTTTTTGCCGATGGAGGAATTCGTTCCAAATTTTCCGAGCGTCGTGGTTCGTGCACGTGCGCGTGCGGACACCTTGGCCGAACCCTTGCGGCGGGCGGTGGCGCGGCTCGATCCGGATCTCACGCTTTATGGAGTAGGAACGCCACGCGCCAATCTGCTGGCCTTCAACGGACAGGCTCGCGTGGTTGCCGGGCTTTCCTCCCTCTTTGCCCTCATCGCGTGTGTGCTGGCCACGGTCGGACTCTACGGCGTCGCGTCCTACGCCGTAAGCCAGCGCACGAGGGACTTGGGAATTCGGATGGCCCTGGGGGCGGATCGGGCACGGATCATGGCGCTCGTTCTGGGACGAGGTGGTTTGCAGTTCGCCGGCGGCGCGGCGGTAGGGATGGCCCTCGCCTGCGCTTTCGTTCAGGTCGGCGGCGCACAATTCGAGGGATTTCTCTATCAAGTGAATCCACGCGATCCGGTGATTTACGGGACGGTGGTTCTGCTGCTCGCTGCCGTGACCCTCCTGGCTTGCCTCATCCCGGCCCGCCGCGCGGCGCGGGTGGATCCGATGGCTGTGCTGAGGGCAGAGTGATCAGTTATCAGTCATCGGTAATCAGTTATCAGTTATCAGTGTTTCAGGGTATGAATAAAGATATGTTTGATTCCATTGCCGACGGGCGCACCGACTTGGTGTTCGACTACGTCGCCGCGGGCAACGCAGCGACTTCGACCGACAAAGACGGCATCTCTCTCCTTCAGTGGTGTTCCTACCACGGCGATGTCAGCGCCATGAAGTTTCTGCTGACTCACGGAGCGTCGCTTTCGTCTTTGGGAGACTACTACGGTCTCCCGACAGCCGCCTTCCACGGACATGCGCGTCTCTGCGACTATCTGATCGAGCAAGGTACGGACGTGAACACGTCGGTGCCGGACACCGGAGAATCACCGTTGCATGCCGCTCTTTGCACCACCCAACGACAAACCCATGACGCGGTGGTCAGAGTGCTCCTCGCGCATGGGGCGAATCCTAACTGCGCGACCAAGCCATCGGTGGCGACGGACCATTTCATGCGCGATTGCCGAACCAAGGGAGAAACCCCTTTGCACCGCGCCGCGGCCTTCGGGACGGAGACCACCATCCAGATGCTTCTCGATGCGGGAGCCCGGATCGATGCGAAGGATATGAACGGAGATTCTGCACTGGCCTGGGCCAGTTGGTATTTGCGTCCCAGATCCATTCTCAGAAAGCTATGTTATGGAACGTTTCGAGCTTAGCTCGATCGGCCGGCCTGAGCCCCGCAGCGTCTATGCGATCGTGGCCCTAGGCCTGGCGGTCGTTGGCATCTTCGG
>CAYYSX010000110.1:0-9468 GCA_964474315.1 uncultured Verrucomicrobiota bacterium
ACCAATCTGGGAACTGACGAAGCGTTTGGAAGTTGGTCCTTGGAGCTTGGCCTTTGGAGCTTGGCCTTTGGAGCTTCCCCTGGAGTTTTCCGCCTGCGGGCGAGCCGCCCGCGCTCCTGCCGGTAAGGACAATTTCAAGAGGCATCCGTCCCCAGGTCGCCTTTAACTTCAGGATTGCCCTCAGGTGTATCTCGTAACAGGACAGTTCTGTGTTATCGCGAGAGACACTGGCTGCCGCCTTAACTGTTTGACGACGCGGTGAGGTAAGGGATAGCGTTTCGACGGTGATCAACCGCCCACACCATCTTGCTGCAGCCCTGCTGCTGAGCCTGACGCTCGGCCTGCACTGGGCGGTGCTGCAATCGGTGGCGTGGGTGGCGATGCTGGTCGAACGAACCCACGAAGCTTCGTTTTCTCTAGCGGTGGAAACGACGTTTGACGGCCGGCATCCCTGCCGGATCTGCCAAGTGGTCGAAGCCGGGAAGTCCGTGGAAAAGGACGCCCACACCTTTGTGAAGCAGGCTCCCTTCGAGATCTCGTCCCCTGCGTTGCCGACCTTCCAGGTCCAACCACCTCGGATGGCGCCCTTCCTGGTGCGGGAGGCTCCCGGCTTGGAGTCTCGGTCCGACCGCCCCCCGTTGCCGCCGCCGCGCCTGGCCTAAACGCCGGTCTGCGGGTCCACGCTCGCTCCACCGGAATGGCCCTGCCGCCCGACAATGGGGGCAGTTCTCTTCCCTGCGTGAGTCAGCGTGCCGTCTTGCAGCCCCGGACGTGACGACGCGGAGGCGTGGTCATGCCGGTCGGCGTTTCCCGCTTCCTTCCCGTGACGTTTCACGTCCCGGGAGGCCGTCCGGTCCGGGTGGCTTCCCGGTTTCCCTTCGGACCTGTCTGCCCATTCCCGTCGCGTTGTGCCGGCCTTCGTTCACCGCAGGAAAACCGTCCCAACTGCTCACCGCAGGAGGGTCGCGTTTACTTTGATCGAGTTGCTGGTGGTGGTGGCGATCATCGCGGTTCTTGCCGGACTCCTGCTGCCGGCCCTCGCCCGCGCGAAGGCTCGGGCGCGGGCTACCGCATGCCTCTCCCATCTCCGTCAGCTTGGCATCGGCTGCGCGCTGTACGCCGGCGACAACCAGGATGCGCTGCCGCAATCGGCGCACCAGGGCGCTTCGTGGATCGGCCGGCTCGCAGGCTATGGCCTTTCCAACGTGTTCCGCTGCCCGCTCGACACGAACCGCTTCCGGCCCACCAGTTTTGCGATTAACGACTTTCTCACCCCCCATCCCTATGGAGCGAGCGAGCTCAATTTCTCCCGGCTCACCACCGTCCCGGCACCGTCCGAAACGGTACATCTGGCCGAAGCCCGGGGCGACTTCGACGGCTCGGACCATTTCCATTTTGCGGAAGCCCCGGGCGGCCGCATAACGCCCGCCGCCTTCGCCCGGCAGGTGGATGTGGGGCGGCATCGTCGAGCGGCGAACTACCTTTTTGTGGACGCGCATGTGGAGAGCCTGCCGGCGCTCCGGGTGCAGTCCCTGCTCATCCTTCCGGAAACGCGGTTTCTGCGTCCGGACGGGTGGAACACCAACCAGTAAAACAGACTCTATACCAACATAGGGACGTATGAACTACCTCCACTGCCTCGCACTCGGGACCGGCCTGGTCAGCCTGGCCGGCTCGTTGTGTGCTCAGCACGGGCACCTCAATTCCGGGGCGCTCGGTCAAAACCAGGGCGATGCCCTGCAGTTCGTCAACGGAGCCGACTTTGCGGCGGACTCCGGTTATACCAAGGTCCTGAACGGGACCACCACCGGCACGTATGCCGGATACTATGAGGGGGCAATCACCCTCACCGCGGTGCATGCGTTGTCGGGCACCGATTCCCAGGGAATCCCCTACGTGGCGGATCCTCGCGCGTCCGCTCTCGGATCCTTCCTTCAAACCGGGATCGTTTCCGTCACCGGTCCTGACGGAGGGAGCTTCCAGTTCTGGGAAGGCGGAGCGACCGCACCCACCTTCAGCTACGCCTCGGGTTACGCGGCCGCCACCCCCGACCTGTTCGCCCTGAGCGACGCCTCGGCCGGAGCGGGGACACCGGGAGGCGACCCATATGGGCATCTCCATGGCCGGCGGTTCACCACCACCACGCCCGGCGAGTATCGGGTCGGGTTCCAACTGTTTGACACTTCGGCCAACGGCGTGGGCGGTGGACCGATTCACACCTCCAGCGAGGTGCTCACGATCAGCTTCACCGCGGTCCCCGAACCGGCGGTGTGGGCGCTCGGCGCGGCTGGCCTCGCGGTGCTCGGACTGTGGGTCCGGCGCCGCTCTTGATGCCTCGTCCACCCTCAAGGGTGTGGGGACGCAGGCGGTTCTAAGGACTGAAAGGGAACCGAGTATCCAATGGCCCCGTCCAGACCTTGGTCAGACCACCTGGCCCCATACCCGAAGGAAGACTCCAAGCTCAAAGCTCAAAGTTCAAAGCTCAAAGATGCAGTCATACCTTAGTTTTTTCTGGCCGGCCGGGTTGGCCGTTGCCCTGCTCGGCGTTCTTCCGACGCGGGCCCATGAACATCTCGCAGCGGGCGCGGTGACGCCGGACCCGGAGGCGGCGCTGTTGTTTGTGAACGCCGCCGTGTTTGCCGCCGAGTCGGGATACACCGTCCGCCTGGATCGGAACGACGACGGAGCCTTCGACGGACAGCATCACGGTGAGATCTCCTTCGTCTCCCTCGCGGCCACACTGGATTATGGCGGTCCGGTTCCTTTTCATCCGGCACTGGGGGCCCGCATCGAGACCGTGGTGGAAAGTGCGGAAGGCCCCGCGGGCGGAGCGTTCGGATTCTGGGAAACCACCGGCGACACCGGGCTGCCGATCCAGCTCACCTTTCACATTCCGGTGGGCGAGACCAACGGAACGCATCGGTTCCCGGTCAGTGAGAATAACGGTTCGCCGGGATCGGATCCGTACGGCCACATTCACGGTCGGGTGTTCAGTGCCACTCTTCCTGGACTGTACCGGATCGGGTTCCGTTTCGTGGACACTTCGGCCAACGGAGCCAACGGCCAGTCGTGGCACACGCCGTCGCCCCGGTTTCATCTCAACTTCCAGGCGGGAGTGACACTCGCTGCGGTCCATCCGGTCGAGGAAGGCTTCGAGGTGACTTTCGCCACGACCTCTGGCTTTACCTATCTCGTCGAGTCGGCCACGCGTCTGGATGAACCATCGGCGTGGGTGCCGGTGGCAGGGCCGGAACCGGGCACGGACCGACTGCAAACGGTGCTGATTCCCGCTACCGCCGATACCACGCGGTTCTTTCGGCTACGGCGGGAGGTGGAGTGAACTGCAAAACGGCTGTGAATGAACCGCGAAAGAACTCAAGACGCACCAAGAGAGCGTTTCCCATGCGATGGGCACGGGAGGGCGTTGCTGATCCAACGGGAAACAATAATAAACCGGCCGCGAAGCCGCATTACGGAGGAGACCGCACGATGGGCGACACGCGGAAGGTATGGAGTTCCGCCTTTAGGCGGCGGAACGGTAGGATTCGGCAGGGGGTCGGTCATTTTCCGGTGCGTTGGGACATGGAACGGCTCCGCCGCCTAAAGGCGGGACTCCGAACGCAGGGACCCCGAGCACCGAGTGGAACCCCTCCCGCGGACCTCTCCGTATCTGCCTTTCTTTGGGTCTTTTGCACTCCTTCGTGGCGATTCCATCTGCGCTTTCCAGAGTGAGCCCAGCGACCAACCGGCGAATGGAGTGGGAGGCCCGTCCGCCGGCATGGTCTGACACAGTCCGGCAGGGCGGCTGGCCGGTTTTGCTGCTGTTATTCGCCAGCGGAGCAGCGGCCCTGGGACATCAGATTCTCTGGACCCGACGCTTGGTGGACATCTTGGGTGCCAGTACCGACACCTTCTCGAAGGTGGTGGGCGCCTTCTTCGTGGGTCTGGCGCTGGGCGGGTGGTGGTCGGCGTTGCACCCAGCGCACCCGTTCCAAGCGTGGCGACGGGTCGCCTGGGCGGAACTGGCCGTGGCCGGGCTGGCGTTGGTGGTACTGGGCGCGGTGCCGGTATCCGACGTCCTGCGCACGCTTCCCGGAGCGGACGTCTGGATCCGATTGGCCCTGCCGCTGGTCCTGGTGACTCCGCCCGCCGTAGCGATGGGCTTGGTGTTGCCGGCGGTGGTGGCGGCGATTCCCCGCCGGCCAGCGGCAGTGACCTGTTACGCGGTCAATACCCTGGGCGGCGTGGCCGGCATCGGTCTCGTGGTGTTCTGGGGGTTGCCGGCCTGGGGTCTGCTAAGTACCGGCTTCTTCGTCTGCGCCCTCAATGTCGCGATCGCAGTAACGGCGCTGGTCTGGCAACGACGGAGAAGAAACGCCGCAGCCGAACCGGTCCCCGCGTCCACGGACGGTCCAACGCTGCGCCCGCGGACAACGGATCTGCTGGCTTTTGCGTCCGGCTTCCTCGTGCTCGGACTCGAAGTAACGGGCCAACACCAATTCGCTCAGGTCACCATCAATTCCCATTTCTCGAGCGCGGCGGTGCTGGCCGTGGTGCTCCTGGCGTTGACCGGCGCCTCTCTGTTGGTCGCCCGGGTGCGGTGGCCCTCCCGCCGCTGGGTCCTGGTGGCGCTCGGGCTGGCGGCGGTCGGAGCCATGCTCGAACCGGTCACGTTTCTGATCCTTCGCCCAGGCCTCCAGATCATTCCCTATGAACTGCGGGCCGGACCCTACTTTCTTGCGGTCGGCGGGTTGGCGTTCACCACCTTGGGACCGGCCTTCTTCGCCGCTGGCCTGTTGTTCCCGGCCTTGTTGAAGGAGGCAGGAACCTCCCGTGATGTCGCCCGGCTGCTCGCCCTGAACGGAGTGGGTGGATGGCTTGGAGCCGAATTGATCCCGACGATGACCTTGCCAGCATTGGGACTGTGGCGAACGGCATTGGCCGGGGGCTTCGTATATGGAGTGCTGGGACTGCTGACTTGGTGGCGGATCAGGGGGAGCGGAAATGCCGCGGCCCTCCGGACCTTCCGTGCAGTCGATTCTCAATCGGTCCGCCCAGCCTACGGGCCGGCCCGAAAGCCGGCGGAACAGCCGAGCGGGAAGTCGGCAGTCCGATGGAACGGGATCACGGCGGTGGCAGCCGGGCTGGGGATCGGGCTCTGGGTCTGGCTGATGGTGCAGGCAGAACGTTGGCCGCAGGTGAGTCCGGCCCCGGGGGAGCGAGTGATCGAAGTGGCCGTGGCACGGGAAGGGGTCGTAGCCACGGTGGTCCAAAACACCAACGACTGGCGGATGGTGTTCAACAATACCTACACGCTGGGCGGCTCCCGGGCGCAAGCCCACCAGGAACGTCAGGCCCACTTGCCCTTGCTCCTGCACGGTCGTCCGAAAACCGTCGCTCTCCTCGGCGTCGCCACCGGAAGTACGCTGGCCGGCGCCGCCCGACAGACGGAGATCGAACAAATCGAAGCCTTCGAACTGAGTCCAGTGGCCGCCCGGTTTGCCCGGGAGCATTTCGCGCCGTTCAATCGGCAGGTCTTCACCGATCCCCGCGTCCAGCTTCGGATCGAAGACGCCCGCTGGGGCATTACGCGCCACTCGGGCCGATACGATGTCGTGGTGGGAGATTTGTTCCTACCCTGGCGGACCGGAGAAGGGCGCCTGTTCACACAGGAGCATTTTCGCGCGGTTCGGCGCTCGCTGAAGCCGGACGGGCTGTTCTGCCAGTGGCTTCCGTTGTTCCAGTTGACGCGGTCCCAGTTCGATCTGATTGCGCGAACCTTCCTCACGGAGTTCCCCGGGGCGTTTGTTTTGCGCGGAGACTTTTATACCGAACTACCCATCGTGGGGTTATGCGGATTTGTCGATGGGCGCCGGTTGGCGGACGTGTCGTGGGCCGACGTCTCGGCCGCCTGCGATCGGCTCCGCGCTCCTTCCGCTGCGGTCACCGATCCGCTCGTACGGCATCCGGAAGGAGTGGCGATGTGTGTGGTGGGCGAACTGCCGACGCCCCCGGCCGGTCCGCTCAACACGCTGGGGAATGCCCGACTGGAATGGGAGGCCGGGCGCAACATTGTGGGACTGCGGGCGCCCTGGTTTATCGGAGTACCAGCGGCCGAATTTCTGCGCGACCAGGTACGCGCGGCGTCAACTTCACTTCCTGAGTCGCTGCGGACGGCGCACGATTCCGGCCAGTTCTTCCTTACCCTGGAAATCGCCGCCAAGGTCAATGCGCCGGTGCTGATCAACCTGCGCGCCCAAATGACCAACCGCCTGCCCGTCTCCCTGCGGTCCGATGCCGCCGCCGACTGGCAAACCTGGCCGATGCGGCTAAAGCCGTTTCCTGCGGGACCGTGACCGCGGACGATCTGGGCCGCGCTGTACCGCAGACATTTCCTGTCTGCTGTTCCGCAGGTCTTTTAGCCTGCCAGCGGCCTACCCGAGGAACAAATAGGTCTATTGCCGGGCATAGTTGCGACGCTCTGACCAGGCCCATGACCACCGCCGTGCCGTTCGCCCCTGTTTCACTTTAAGCTGGCTTGGAGCAAACGTATAAGGCTTTGGTGGGTGTCGGATACTCCGTGCGCTCCAGACAGAATCCCGCCCGCTGAAGCAGGCCTTCCAGAATCCAGGCATAAGTGCTGTACTCATCACGCACATGCATCTCGAAATCGGACCGAGACCAACCTTGGCCAGTCGCACTGCAAACCCGGTCAATCCAAGTTTCAATCTGCGTCGCATATTCGGTGGACGGGAACGAGAAGACGACATCGCGCAGAATGAACCGGCCCCCGGGCTTGAGCTGGGAAAAGATGCGGTCGAGAGCGATGGATTTCCAAAAATCCGAGAGATGATGAAACGCAAACTGACTGATAACAAAGTCGGCCAAGTCTCCCCGATGCTGGTAGTAATGCCAATGGGTTCTGCTCATGATGCAAAGAGTGGCCTCCCCATTGGTATCATACTGAGGAGACCGCAGGATAGACGACACGCGAAAGGTTTGGAGTCCCGCCTTGAGGCGGCGGAGACGTTTCTTGCCCCGACGCGTTGGAAAACGACCGATCCCGTTGGTGAAGCCGACCGCTCCGCCGGCTCAAGCCGGGACTCCGAACGCTGAACGCTGCCGGTCGCCCGTCTCACAGACCTCTCAGTGCGTGACCGGATTCCGCCTGGGGTGGGAATGATCAGCCTGACGCGGTGCGGTTTGTTCATGGACAAACTGGCCTCGGGGTCCGTCATCTCAGCTTAAGCCGCCTCGTTTCAAGCGTCGGCATCATCCGGATAGGTGAGGCTGGTAATCGTCAAAAGAGGTAGAAGGCTGGCATATCCTTTATCATTATGCACGATGACATAGGTGCGCTTCGCGGATGTCTTGGGCGGCAAAGAAATATAATCTGTATGCGGAACCGGGAACTCGTCGCCATCCGCCGCCTTGAGGCGAAACGGAACGCCTCGTTGAATCGCCTCTTCAATCTGCGCGATATTCATGGGAAAAACCTTCCAAGGCGTGCAGGGTATTGTCAATTCGTGGGATCGCGTTGAACCCATCGCTAATTTTAGCGACGACCCCGGAAGGAAAAGACTCGTGGGCGAGCGGCGCGACGCCCGGCGGTGTCGGAAGCTCGCCTGCAAGAGCGAAATGAAGGTAAGCAAACAATTCGTGCGGACGAGCCGTCCGCGCTCCGGTCGCAGTTACCCCTGCCGCAGCACCTGCGCCGCCGTCCGGACGGTGAACTCGATGTCGGCTTCGGTGTGGGCGGTGGAAATGAATCCGGCCTCGAATTGCGACGGAGCGAAATAGATCCCGGCCCGGAGCATCCCATGAAAGAAGCGGGCGAAGCGTTCCCGGTCGCACCGCAGGGCGTCCGCAAGATTCCACACCGGCTGATCGGTGAAGTAGCCGCAGAATAAGGATCCGATCCGCTGCCATTGCACCGCGACGCCGGCCGATCGAGCGGCGTCCGTCATTCCTTCAGCCAGTTGTGCGCCTCGTTTTTCGAGGGCCGCATACGCCTCGCCCGAAGCCAGTTCCTCCAACGCCGCCAGCCCGGCCGCCATGGCCAGCGGATTCCCGCTGAGCGTGCCGGCCTGATACACCGGCCCCAGCGGAGCCAGGAGATCCATGATCTCCGCCCGGCCGCCGAACGCTCCGACCGGCAGGCCACCGCCGATGATTTTGCCAAAACAGCTCAGGTCCGGTTGCAGGCCGAACCGTTGTTGCGCGCCGCCGGGTCCGAGGCGAAAGCCGGTCATCACTTCGTCGCAGATGAACACCGTTCCGTTCTCCCGACACAAGCGCTGCAGCAGCTCATAAAAACCCGGGCGGGGAAGATAGAGCCCTGCATTGGCCGGAACGCCCTCCACAATGACCGCGGCGATCTCCCGACCTTGCGCCGCAAAGACCGCCCGGAGCGCTGCCGCATCGTTGAAAGGAAGAACGAGCGTGTGTTTGGCAAAGTCCGCCGGCACTCCCGCGCTGTCGGGATGGCCCAGGGTCAACGCCCCCGAGCCGGCCTTGACCAACAACGAATCGGCGTGCCCGTGATAGCAGCCGTCGAATTTGATGATCCGATCCCGGCGGGTGAATCCCCGGGCCAGCCGAATGGCCGACATGCAAGCCTCGGTCCCGGAATTGCAGAATCGGATTTTGTCGAGGCCCGGAACGAACTCCTTGACCCGTCGGGCCAGGGCCACCTCCAGCGGATTCGGGGTGCCGAAACTCGTTCCCCGGTCCGCCTCCGCTTTGACCGCCGCGATGATCTTCGGGTGCGCATGGCCCAAAATGGCCGGCCCCCAGGTACAGACATAATCGAGGAGTTCCCGGCCATCGACATCACGCAGCCGCGCGCCCTGGGCGGATTCGACGAAGAAAGGTTGTCCCCCGACGGCACGAAACGCCCGGACCGGCGAATTGACGCCTCCGGGAAGGTGTTGGAGTGCCTCGGCAAAAAGAGCGGCGGACTTGGATTCCACCGGGAAAGCCTACTCACGTTGGGCGTCGGGGGCGAGGCGCCAACTCACCGGAAAACGGAGGCCATCCTGGAATTGTTCGGACCTGAACCGCGATGGGGACCGGGGGCGAAAGCTCCAAATGCCAAGCTCCAAGCTCCAAAGAAGCACCAAAAATGCGGAGTGCGAAAGGGACGGAACGGCGTGGTGGGGACCTTGTCACGCGGGCCAAAGCGCCAAGGAGCAAAGCCTGAGCGTCCTCCAGACACCCAGTTTTCAGGTTGGTGGCGCAGTCCCACGGGGAGGGGTGCGGCCGCAGCACTTTCCCTCGACGCCGCGTTTCAAGGCGATCCTAACGGGAACCGGGGCTTGGGGGGTGGGCGCATCTTGAATTTGTCCTCCAACGACCCGACGGGAATGCCTTGCCCGGTCGCGCCGTTTCACCAGTGCCTGGTGGAAAATCGTTTCAGAGAAACGACGCTACAAGGACAGAATCAAGATACGCCCGTTTGGAGCTTGG